>CAXTOB010000411.1:0-5917 GCA_964245505.1 uncultured Acetobacteraceae bacterium
GTCCCACAGGTCGCCAGCAGGTCGCCCGGGGCGAGCGGCCGCCCTTCATGCCCGCCGAAGCCTGCCTTCAGGTCCGTGCTGCGGGATCCGAGCACCGGGGCGGCGTCAATGCCGCCAGCCAGGGCCAGGTAGGTCCACACGCCGCTCGGCGAGGGCGCGACCTCCAGGACCTGCCCGGCCACTGCCGCCATGGACCAGAACGAGGGGAGCGCCATCCCGTCCAGCCCCACCCGGGCCGGGGCGCCAGCGACAGCGAACGCACAGGGTCCCGTGAACCGGACGCGGAGCGTACCGGCCGCGTTCTCGATGGCGGCCGCGCCGGGCGCGTTGCCGGCCAGCAGGTTGGCCGCCTGCAACGCAAGCCGATCCATCGCCCCTGCCCCGCCCACGCCCATCACCAGGTGCCCCGTCCGGCCCAGGTCTTGGACCGAGGCCGCCGCACCGGCGGAGAGGACCTCGATCACGCCAGCGCCTCCTTCACCACGAAGCGGACCCGGTCGCCGGGCACCAGCAGCGACGGCCGGTCCCATGCGACGTCAAACAGCACAGTGTCCGTATGGCCGATCACGTTCCAGCCGGAGGGCGAGGTGGTCGTCAGCACCGCCGTCTGCGCGCCGCCGATGGCCACCGACCCGGCCTCCACCCGCAGGCGCGGCGTCTCCCGCCGCGGCATCGCCAGGCGCGGGTCCAGCCCGGCAAGGTAGCCGAAGCCCGGCAGGCTGCCGATGGCCATGACGACGTAGGTCCCCGCCGCATGGAGCCTGATGACCTCCGCGGCAGGGAGGCCCGTCAGCGCCGACAGCTCCGGCAGGTCGGGACCGTATCGGCCGCCGTAGAGGACCGGCACCTTGACCAGCTTCGACGCCTGCGTCCAGCGTCCGGCGGCGGCCCAGGCTTTGCGAAGCAGCATCTTGATGGCGTCCGGGTCCGTCGCCAGGGGATCGAAAGTGACGAGCAGGTTGTTGACGCCGGGCACGGCCTCCCGCACCCCAGGCCAGGCCGCCGCCGCACGGGCGACTTGCCAGACCGTTTCCTGCGCCCGGAGGTCGAGCGGGGGGTCGCAGTGCAGCAGAATCGCGCCCTCCCCCATCAGGCTGACGTCATAGGGCTGCGGGGCGGCCGGATCAGCCATGACGGCCTGCCAGGAGGTGTTCGAGGTGATGGATGCTGGCGCCGCCGGCGATGAAGCCGGGGTCGTCCAGCAGCATCCGGTGTAGCGGGACGTTCGTTTTGATCCCCTCGACCACCATCTCGGCCAGCGCCGCGCGCATCCGGGCCGCTGCCTCCGCACGGGACGCGCCGTGGGCGATAACCTTGCCGATCAACGAATCGTAGTGGGGCGGCACCAGGTAGCCGGCGCACGCATGGCTGTCCACGCGGATGCCGGGGCCGCCGGGTGCGTGCCATGCCGTGATCCGGCCCGGCGAGGGCTGGAAGGTGATGGGGTCCTCGGCGTTGATCCGGCACTCGATGGCGTGCCCGCGCAGATCCAGGTCGGTCTGGCTGAACCGCAGGGCCTCCCCGCCCGAAACCCACAGTTGCGCCGCGACCAGGTCCAGCCCGGTGACCATCTCCGTCACGGGATGCTCGACCTGGATGCGGGTGTTCATCTCGATGAAGTGGAACTGCCCCGCCTCATACAGGAACTCGAAGGTGCCGGCGCCACGGTAGCCGATGCGGCGGCACGCCTCGGCGCAGCGTTCCCCAATGGCGGCGACCAGGCCGCGGTCAACGAGTGGGGCGGGCGCCTCCTCGATCACCTTCTGGTGCCGCCGCTGCATGGCGCAGTCCCGCTCCCCGAGCCAGACAGCGCTGCCGTGCGCGTCGGAAAGGACCTGGATCTCGACGTGGCGCGGCGTCTCCAGGACCTTCTCCATGTAAACGGCCGGGTTGCCGAAGGCGCGGCCCGCCTCCTCCTTGGTGGCGGCGATGGCATCGGCAAGCTCCGCCTCCTCCCGCACGACGCGCATCCCGCGGCCGCCGCCGCCGCCAGCGGCCTTGATGATGACGGGCAGGCCGATGCGGCGGGCGATGCCGGCCGCCTCCGCGGCAGAGCCGGACAGCGCGTCCTCCACCCCCGGAACGCAGGGGACGCCCGCGGCGATCATCGCGCGCTTGGCCTGTATCTTGTCACCCATCAGGCGGATGGCCGCCGCGGATGGCCCGATGAAGGTCAGCCCGGCGGCCTCGACCGCCGCGGCGAACTCCGCGCTCTCGGACAGGAAGCCGTAGCCGGGGTGGATGGCGTCCGCGCCGGTCAGCCGGGCCGCGGTCAGCACGGCCGCCTGGTCCAGGTAGCTTGCCGCAGCTGCGGCCGGGCCGATGCACAGGGAGCGTCCGGCGCTGCGCACGAACAGCGAGTCCCGGTCCGCCTCCGAATGGAGTTGCACCGCCTCGACGCCCAGCACCCGGCAGGCCCGCTGGATGCGCAGCGCGATCTCGCCACGGTTCGCAATGGCCACGCGGCGCGGCAGCACCGCTAGCCGACCTCGAACAGCGGCTGGTCGAACTCGACGAACTCGCCATGCGCGGCCAGCACCTTGAGCAAGGTGCCATCATGGGTGGACGGCACGCGCGTGAGCGTCTTCATGGCCTCAATGATGCAGATGGTGGCGCCTTGCAGCACGGGGTCGCCGGGCCGGGCGAAGGGCGGCTCGGAGGGGGACGGCGTGGTGAAGAAGGTCCCGGCCATGGGCGCCCGCACGACTTTCGCAGCCAGGGCCGCAGCAGGGACTGGCCCTGCCTCGCCAGGGCCGGCGGGCAGCGCGGCCGTTGCCGGCGCTGCTTCGCCCTTGCTGATCCGGATGCGGACGTCGCCCTCGGTGAGGTCAAGCTCGGTGATCGGCGTGCTTGCGACCAGATCCATCAGCGCCTTCAACCGCGCCAGTTCCACGCGTGCCGCCAACCCCACCTCCATCCGGCCTGCCAAGCGGCGTTCCAGCTTCACAGCGCACGATTCTGGATATAGTATCCAAAGCACCGGCGGATTGCAAAGCCGGCGTATCTGATGGTCCCGCATAACGGGCCATGCTGTCCAGTCAAGGCGGCCCATATGCCGCTGCATCACGCAGGAGCCTGTCCGCCATGACCGCTGAAACCCGCACGGTGGACCTCAATTCCGACATGGGCGAGGCGTTCGGCGCTTACCGGATGGGGGACGACGCGGCGCTGCTGCGGGTCGTCACTTCCGCCAACGTCGCGTGCGGCTTCCACGGTGGCGACCCGGAGGTGATGGCGGCGACCTTCGCACAGGCCAAGGCGCTGGGCATCGCGGTCGGCGCCCACCCTGGGTTCCCCGACCTGTGGGGCTTCGGTCGGCGCGACATCCCTTTCTCGGCAGGCGAAATCGAGCGGCTGGTCGCCTACCAGATCGGCGCCGCGCAGGCCCTGTCGGCCTATGCCGGGCATCCCATCACCTACGTGAAGGTGCATGGCGCGCTGGGCAACCGGGCGGAGGTGGACGCCGAAGTGGCGGGCGCGCTGAACCGCGCGCTGAAGGCGGTTGACGCCAGCCTGACTTGCCTGGCCATCGCCTTTGGCGAGCAGGACCGGCTTGCGCGCGAAGCCGGCCTCAAGGTGAAAACGGAAATCTTCGCCGACCGGGCCTATACCGAGAAGGGCAACCTAGTGCCCCGCAAGCTGCCCGGCGCCGTCCTGCACGATCCCAAGAAGGCTGCCGACCGCTGCGTGCGGATGCTGCGGGCCGGCGCAATCGAGACGTTGGGGGGCAGCCAGCTGCCGGTCCAGATCGACTCGATCTGCGTGCATAGCGACACCCCGGGCGCCGTCGCCGTGGCCATCGCCGTACGCGAGGCGCTGGAGGCCGATGGCGTGCAGCTAGAACCTTTCGCCCGGGGTGTAGCTGGATGAGGCCGGCCGTGGGCCGTGCCCGATGACCCTCGCCGCCGATGACCCGCGCTCGCTGCGACGTTTGGAGGATGACCGCTTCCTGCGCGGCGCCGGGCGCTACTTGGACGACCTGCCGGCGGCCGGGCACCTGCACGCGGTGTTCGTGCGCTCGCCCCACGCCCATGCGGAGGTGCTGGGCATCCGGACGGAGGAAGCCGCCGCAATGCCCGGCGTCCGCGGCGTGTTCACCGCGGCGGACCTGCTGGCAGACGGGGTGCGCCCGGTCCCTTGCGCCATGGCGCTGCCGCCCGAGGCCGGGCTGGTCGTGCCGCCGCGCCACGCGCTGGCGCACGGCCGGGCGCGGCATGTCGGGGAGCCAGTCGCCGTTGTCGTGGCGGACAGCGCCGCCGCGGCGCGGGACGCGCTGGAGCAGGTGACAGTGGACTACGCCGACCTGCCGGCGGTGACGGCGCTGGGCGACGCCCTGGCGGCGGGTGCGCCACAAGTTTGGACGGAGGCGCCGGGCAACCTGGCCTTCCACTACCAGCGCGGGGACCGGGCCGCGGTCCTGGCCGCGTTCGGGGCCGCGGCGCACGCGGTCAGCCTGGACCTGGTGAACAACCGCGTCGTCGCCGCCTCGCTCGAAGCCCGCACCGCCCTGGCCGACTGCGACCCGGCCACCGGCGGGATGCGCCTGACCCTGAGCGGCCAGGACGTGCACGGCATCCGGCGGGACCTGGCCCACTGCTTCGGCGTGGCGCCGGAGACGATCCATGTCCTGTGCCCTGACGTGGGCGGCGGCTTCGGCATGAAGAACGTGCTTTATCCCGAACACGTCGCCCTGCTGTGGGCCGCCCGCCGCCTGGGCCGCCCGGTGCGCTGGATCGCCGACCGGACGGAGGACTTCCTGTCCGGCGCGCATGGCCGCGACAACCTGACGCGGGCGCGGCTGGCGCTGGACGCGGACGGCCGCTTCCTGGCGCTGCACGTCGAGACGACGGCCGGCATGGGCGCCTACGTGTCCACCCTGGGACCCAGCGCGCACACCACGGCGCCCGCAACGGCGATGGGGGGGATGTATGCTGTCCCCGCCGTGTTCATGGACGTGCGCGGCGCCTTCACCCACACCGTGCCGGTGGACGCGTACCGCGGCGCGGGCAAGCCGGAGGCCAACTACGTCATCGAGCGCCTGGCGGACCTGGCCGCGCACAAGCTGGGCCGGGACCGGGTGGCGCTGCGGCAGGCGAACCTGATCCGGGACTTCCCCTACGTGAGCGCGCTGGGCATCTCGATGGACACCGGGCGCTTCGGCGACAACCTGGCCGCGGCGCTGCTGGCGGCGAACAGGGCCGGGTTCGCTGCGCGCCGTGCCGAGGCCGCCCGGCGCGGGATGTTGCTGGGGCAGGGCGTCGCCTGCTTCCTGGAAACCTCCCGCGGCAAGCCCGGCGAGGACGGGGGCGTGCGCTTCCGGGCCGACGGCACGGTGGAGCTGCTGTCGGGCACCCAGTCCAACGGCCAGGGGCACGAAACCAGCTTCCCGCAACTGGCTGCCGCCCGGCTGGGCCTGCCCATCGAAGCGTTCCGGTTGGTGCAAGCGGACAGCGCCCGGATCGCGTCCGGCGGCGGACACGGCGGGGCGCGGTCCCTGCCGATGGCGGGCACGGCGCTGGCGATGGCGCTGGACGCCGCGCTGGCCCGCGCCCGCGCAGAGGCAGCGCGCCTGCTGCAATCCGATTCCGCAGGCGTCAGCTTCACCAGCGGCGCCTTCTACACCGCCCAAGGCGCCAGCGTCACCTTGCCCGACCTGGTCCGCGCCCTGCCGCCGGGCACGCTGGACGTGGACGCACACAACCCAAACGACCAGTTCGTGTTCCCCAACGGCGCGCATGTGGCGGAGGTGGAGGTTGATCCCGACACCGGCGCCGTGGCGCTGCTGCGCTACGTGGCTGTGGACGACTACGGCGTGCTGCTCAACCCCCCGCTGACGGAGGGGCAGGTCCAGGGCGAGCTGGCACAGGGGATCGGGCAGGCGTTGATGGAAGCCATACATTTCGACCGCGGGGGCAGC
>CAXTOB010000412.1:0-5905 GCA_964245505.1 uncultured Acetobacteraceae bacterium
GGTCGCCGGCCATGGCGGCGGCCTGGCAGTTGCCCCAGCCCTCGACGCGCTGACGCAGCGTCGCGGCCCGGCGGCGCAACTTGCCCGTCTCGCCCTCGGCGGCCCAGGTGGCGAAGGAGGTGCGCAGCTTCACCGCGATGTCGCGGTTGCCTTCCCGCATCCGGCTGAGTTCGTCGAAGGCGTTGAAGATGGGCTTGTTGGTCGGCACGAAGCCGAGCAGCGTGGCGGCCACGTTCTTGAACCGCATCATGTTGCGCCCGCCGCCCTCGACCAGCATGGACATGCGCCAAGGCGTATGGGTCGCGTTCAACCGGGCGACCAGCTCGGCGAAGGGCCGGGCGTCCTCCGGCCCCACGGTCATGTCCACGCCGGCCCATTCGTGGCCGCCGATGGCGACCCGGCTCGCGCCGTGCGTCATCGCGTCGGCGAAGAACAGCTGGTCCGCGATCGCCGGCCACAACGCAAGGCCGGCGTCGCCGGTCTCCGGCTCGCCATCGGGCATGCGCGGCATCGGGTCGGTGCCCTGAATGAGCGGCTTCCAGTCGCTGTCCGCAGTTTCCGGGTAGAGAGCCTCGCGCACAGCCACCAGCGCGTCGGCGGGCGCGACCAGCTGCACGCTGACGTCGTGGTTGCGGAACGCGGCCACCACGCGCTGCACGAAGGCATTGTGCCGGGCGGAGAGGATCTCGTTGGCCTGAAACGGGCTTTGCGCGTCGCCGATGGCCGGAGCGCCGGCGGTCAGCTTCTTCTGCTCTTCAGCGGCCTGCTTGCGCTCCTCGCGATTCAGCAGGGAGGGTTTGGACCAGAGCACGAGGTAGCACGCTTCCCAGCGCATGATCCGGGGCCAAAGCCGCTCGCGCTCGCTGAAGATGCCGCCCAGCCGCATGCCCAGCTCGCGCGCCACGGTGCGGGCACCCCGCAGGTGCCGGTCGATCTCCGGGCCGGACAGGTCGGGGTCGCAGGCGTACCACGCCTGGATGGCGTGGCCCGGGGTTTCCAGGGAGCCGGACAGGTCGAGGCGCAGGCCCTCGGCCACGCGCTCGACGTCCTCGCGCAGGGTCATGCGGCGCAGGCCCTGCACGCGGACAAAGGTGACGCGCTCGCCCCGCTTGCCGACCAGGGTGCCGTCATCCGTGGTGGACAGGTCGCAGAAGGAGGACAGGGGCTGCTTGAAGGCGAGCGACAGGCTGGCAAGGGCGCGGGCGACATGGCCGAACATGGGATGCTCCAGGGATTGGAGGGGATCAGGGAGGAGCGGCGCGTCCAGCCTGCTGGGGCGACCGGAGCAGGAGGCCGGGGGCCATGTGATAGACCCGCAGCTCCCGCCGCTCGGGATCGACGAGCACCACCGCGCGCGCGTCGGACTGGTTGCCGAGCCGCTGCGCCACGTCCACGATGGACGTGTTCACGAGGCTGACCGAGACCTCGACGCGCTCCGCCCCGGCAGGAGGCGGGCCGCCAAGCACGCCGACGCTGGCGAAGCCGTAGCCGATGCGCCCGGCCAGGTCGCGCACGGCGCCGTCGACCGAGCCGGTCCAGGCGAACGTCACCGGGCGCAGCAGCTCGGCGGGGATCGGGAACGGGCTGTCGCCAGTCTGGGCGCGGCCAGGTCCGGCCCAGGCCAGCGCCGCTGCGAGTGTCACGGTCGCCAGCAGGGGGCAGCGCGCCCTATGCACGGCCGGACGCCTCTGGTTCGGCCGGCTTGCGGGACGCCGCCCAGGCGGCGAGCTGGCCGGGGTAGGTGTCCTGGCCGCCGCGCACGCGCGTGCCGCGGTGCAGCAGCCGCAATCCACCAAGCAGCGTGCACCGGCGCGCGTAGTCGCGCGGCGACAGGGCGAGCAGCGCGGCGGCGAGGGCCTGGGGCTCGCTGGTATCGATGGCGGCGCAGGCCCCGGCCGCGCGCCGGTCCAGAGCGGCGTAGGCTCGCCACGCCATTACCAGCTCGGGGTTGTCCCGCTCCGGACGCCGGCCATGCGTGGGCGGGGCGCCGCGGGCGTGAAGGGCGAGGTGGATGCCACGGACGACGGTGTTGAGCAGGTTCTGCGTCAGGTCCGGCATCCAGATCACCCGGAAATCCCTGTTGGCCGTGGGACCGCCGATGTGCTGCACGCCGGCGCACAGGGGGCAGGCGGCGGCGAGGTTGCCCTCCGTCCAGTTGCCGTGGTCGTCGTCGAGGTGGAACACGTCCCGCCAGTTCCCGGCCGGGAGGCCGCAGAACCGGCAGGTGTGCCCGTCACGCGCGAGGACCGCCTCGCAAAGGGCCTGCCGCTCGGCCGCCCCCACCCCGGCGAAGCGGACCGAGGGATGCACGGAGGGGACGAGCGGCAGGAGGGGCATGGCGAGGCGTGCCTTACTGGAACTGCATCTGCGCCGCGGTGCCGGTGTTGGTCGGCCCGGCGCCGGCGACGGTGGACGCGGAGAAGGTCGCGAACAGGCTGGCGGCGAGGAAGGCGCCGCCGGCCAGCACGGATACGAACCCGTAGCCGAGGCGGCTCTGGCCGTTCGGGTTCTTGGTGTGCTGCCAGATGGTGTAGATGCCAGTCAGCAAGGCGGTGCCGCCCAGAAGGTAGCCAAGGATCTGCAGGACGTAGCCGCCGCCGGTGGTCAGGTCGGTGGAGGCTGCCTGCATGCGGCTGCCGAGGGTGTTGCCCGCGGCCTGGGCGAACGCCTCGCTCGCCAGCAGCATGGCCGGGATGGCCAGCGCCGCCACCTTGGCCGTCACCTTGGATGCGGTGACGGGGATGCGGGCCGGAAGGGTGGTCAGCTTGAGTAGGGTGCGGTTCAAGGTCGGCTCCTGTGTGGGTCGAGGGACAACCCCTCGCCCCCAGGATCACCGGCACCTTTGCGAACCACGGCAGGCAAGCGCGAGAAAAATGCGCGCCACCTGTTCGCTAGGCGAAGTAGCCCATCACCACCGCGGCGATGCTCTGCACGTTCATGACGGCAATGCCGAACACGATCTGCACGATCGGTTTGGACAAGGTGTGGTGGTGGTGGTTGCCCTTGGTCAGGTGATACAGGCCCAGCACCCCGAACAGCACGACCAGCGCGCCATAGGCTTTGAAGAAGTACTCGAAGGCGGTGATGATGTTGAGCAGCGTGTCCTCGGGCGTGGCACCCATCATGGCGCTCCCGCTCACGGTGGTCGGCGCGTAGGTGGTCAGATTGCTCGACAGCGACGAGTTCACCCCGCCGCCGAAGCTGTTGTTGGCGAAGTTGAGCATGCGGTCGTAGCTGAGCAGCGTCGCCGAGGTGAACAACGCCGCCCAGGGCAGGAACGGATTTCGGTTGGACGCGCTGCCGGGCTTGAGCAACTGCCAGAAGCCGTAGATGGCGCCGATCAGCAGGCCGCCGCCCATCAGGTAGCACACGAGCGGGATCAGCGTGGCCAGCACCACGCCGATGTCCGCCGCCAGGTTGACGAAGCCCTGCATGGCGTTCGCCCCTGTTACTGGATCACGCCGGCGTCGGTCTGCACGACCCACGCCGTGCCGCGCTGGGCGATGGACTTGACGCGGCCAACGCCGGGCACCTCGCTGCCGGTGGAGACCTCTATGACGGGCTTGCCGCCCGGCACCGGGTTGAGGACGGACAGCACGGCCAGGCCCGGCGAGGCGCCCTGGATGCGGTAGTCCCGGACCATGCGCGACGCCGAGGCGGACAGGGCCGTGCCAGCTTGCTGGATTGAAGGCGGCACGCGCCCGGTCGCAGCAACGCGCGAGGCGGGCAGGAACGGCGTGTTGACGGCAGCCGTCTCGGGGTGCCCGGCCCTGGCCGACTGCGCCAGCACGGTGCCCGCCTCGGCCAGGCCCAGCCGGCTCTCGAACTGCGTGGTCTTGGTGTCCACCGTCTCTACGAGCTGCGCGACGGTGGTGCGGAGTTGCACGACCTCGGCGCGAGTGTCGCGAAGCTGGGCGCCAAGCTCCTTGAGCAGGTCAACGACCTTGACCTGCTCGGCAGGCGAAAGGGGGGCCGCACGAAGTTCGGCCACCACTGCAACAGGGTCGCGGCCTGCGGGCGCGCTGGTCACGGCGGAGGTTGGGGCTGGAGATGCGGCTGGGGCCGTGGTCGGAGAGGTGGCCGTGGTCTGGGCGGGGCCGCTGATCGACACCGTAACGGGCTGCTGCGTCACGGAGGGAGCCGCGACCGGGGACTCAGGCAACGGTGCGGCAGGCATTTCTACAACGGGGTTCGGGATGCGGGCCGCGTCGGTGGCTGCCGTCCCGGCCAACGGACCAGCGAGGAGCGCGGGTTGGGCGACAGGTGCCGTGGGTCGCGTGGACGGAGCTTCAGTCGTTGGGGACGGGCCTGGCGCGGTGTCGCGCGAACTGGCCGCCGGGCTGACGGCGGGCGCACTGACGCCGACCTCGACCGGTGCGTTGTTGGGCAGGGATTGCAGCGCCGCAAACTCAGAGACCTGGGGCCGCAGGACGGCAGGTGCTGGAGGTACATCCGCGCGACGCACCTGCGTGACGGAGGCGGTATCCAGTTGGGCGCCCACCTCGGCAGGAAGCTGGTTGCTCGAACCCGTGACGCCGTGCAGGAAGGCCGGCAGGCCAACATGGCGCAGGTCGAGCGCTCGCCGCAGATCTTGGCGATACCACCATGCCGCGCCTCCGGCACAGGCCAGTAGAGCGGTGCCAAGCGCCGCCGTTGCCAGCAGCGCCTTGCGCCGGGGTTTCCTGTGCGGGGCGGACTGCTTGGCGGACGCGGCCTGTGACGTGTCTGAGGCCGGAACCTCGTCGAGTATGTCCGCCTGCTTGGCTGAGCCATCGGAGGCTTGCAGCTCACCCGGCAGACCGATGGGCGATCCAAGCGAGGTGCCAGCGCGGTCGAGTTCCGGGGTTGCCGTGATGTGCGTATCCATCGTGTCACCTGCTGGACTGGAAGGGGCCTGCCCACAGGATCACCGACGGCTTTGCGAACGACGTGCATGTTTGATGTGCCTCGTGCGATCACCCCGATTTCGCCGAGGTCCGCCGGGTCGCCATTCGGCAAGCACGGTCCACGCCGGATGCGACCAAGTGCGCGGCCACCACCACGGCGATGGACGGCAGGGCAAGCCTCAACAAGGAAACCAAGCCATTGCCCGCAAGGGCGCGAACAACAGACCAGGCAGATGCGTCCGGCCTCACGCCCCGCAGGACCGTATCCAGCGCCATGAGGCTGTCCTCGATCAGCGGCGGGAGCCAGAAATGGACGGCGACCTGCATCCCTGCGACTAGGGTCGCAGCCCACGCCAGCATGGGCGCGAGCCAGCATAGTATCCGTTGTGGCCTCATGGTCAGCCTCCGTCTCCCTCCATCACCGGCGACAGGAAGACCACGCCCACGTTGACGTTGGCGTCCAGCTTCACGGTTGGCCCTTTGGGGGCCGAGTCCTTCAGGATCTGGCCGAGCTGCGCGCCTGCCACGCCCGCGCCGACGCCGAACTGCTGGCCCAGGTTGAGGCGCGAGAAGCCCGACACCGAGCCGAACGGGCTGATGGTGGACGTGGTGTTGGACTGCGCAATGGCCTGGCCCAGCCCCGATACGAAGGCTGCGGCCACGGGCAGGACGAACCGCTCGCCATAGTGGTGGTCCACGCTGGACGCGACGGAGGTTTCCATGCTGTCCGGCGCGATCACCAGCGCATTGATGCGCTGCTGCTGGCCGCTGGGCAGCGTCAGGCTGTCGAGGCGCACCACCAGCCGCTCCTCGCGCCGCTCGAAGCCGCCCGTCATGCGGCTGCCGGCGACCGGACTCGACAGGGCCTCGACCACAACCGGGCCACCCTGGTCGGAACTGGCCGCCAGCACCGTGCGGGCGTAGATGCCGCGCCCGGCCGGCATCAAAACCCGGCCACCTGCCCGGCCACCGAGCCGCGGCGCGTTCGGCACCGGGCCTTGCACGCTGGCGTTCTGGAC
>CAXTOB010000413.1:0-5902 GCA_964245505.1 uncultured Acetobacteraceae bacterium
ACCTTGGAACGCAACGCCGCATATGCTGCAAACATGGCGGCACCACGGCAGTTTACGCCGAGGCCAGCAGCGACGGCCATCAACGGGAGATATCGGCAATGCCGGTCAGCGGCCTCGGACCCTATGACGACCAGAACATCTTCGCCCGCATCCTGCGCAACGAGATCCCCTCGCGCCGCATCTACGAGGATGAGTGGGCCATCGCCTTCCACGACATCGCCCCACAGGCGCCGGTCCACGTGCTGGTGATCCCCCGCGGACCCTACGTGTCATTCACCGACTTCACCGCGACGGCCTCAGACGCGGAAATCGGCGGCTTCTTCCGGGCGGTCGGCGCCGTGGCCCGGCAGCTCGAATTGGAGACGCCAGGCTACCGCATCTTGTCCAACATGGGCGGCCATGGCGGCCAGGAAGTGCCGCACCTGCACGTCCACCTATTCGGCGGAGCACCGCTGGGAGTGATGATCGCCCGTACGGCGTAATCCTCACCCGCCGCCGGTCTCCGGCCGCCGTGCCGGCGCCGTCCCGGCCGGCACCGCACGGATGCCGAACGCCGTCGCCCCCGGCGGCAGCGTGAAGTCCGCCGTCGCCTGGGTGATGCCGTCCCGCCGCGCCTCGTCCGCATTCAGGATCACCGTGCGGCGAACGAAGGACGTCGCCTCCGCGGCCGTCAAATTGGTGCGCGACGTCAGCATGGCCAGGAACGCATGCTCGATCTGCTGCATCTTGATATTAGCATCCTGCAACGCGAGGCTGGTAATCGCCCCGTTGGACACCAGCGCCGCCTCGTGGAACAGGAACTGACCCCGCGGCACCGACAAACGCCGTTGCCCCGCTAGGAACACGTAGCAGGCCGCCGACGCCACCACCCCAATATTATGCGTGATGAAGGTGATGCCCCGGTCGGCATGGGTCCGGTCTATGAACGCGATCATGTCCTGCGCCGCCGTCACGACGCCGCCAGGCGAGATCAGCAGCAGGTAGATCTCCGCAGCATCCAGCGCCAGCAGCCGGTTCACCTGGCCGATGAAGGCGTCCCGGACCTCGTTGATGATCGGCGCCTGTATCGCAATGTAGCCGGTCCGGTTCGGCCCGAGCCGGGGCGTCAAGTCCACATGCGGCGCGACCGGCTGCTGGCACCCGGCCAGCGCCGCCGCCCCTGCAAGGACGCTGCGCCGCCCCATCCCCCGTGCCAACGCCATGCGCCGTAACTCCAATCCCTGCCGCGCATAGGGTAGGTGCAGCGCAGCAACTCGGAAAGCCGCAGATTGCAAGCGATGGATGCCCCGCCATACCAGTGACCTCAGCCGCAAACCGGCATTCATGCCCATTGACACCTCGGCCCGGCAGGGCAACCTTGAGCCTCATCCGAGGGGGGTCCCGCGCAGGGGGCTGAGAGTCCGCAAACCCGCTCTGGGACGTGCGGTGACCCTGAGTAACCTGATCCGGGTCATGCCGGCGTAGGAACGGGACCGAATGCGCCGCCCCCGCCTCCGCCGCAGCCCATATGGGAGGCGTGCCGCAGTGACCTACCAACAGAAGCCCAGCGCGGTGACCACCGGCCCCATCATGGGGTCGCGCAAGATTTACTCGAGCCCCGCCGGGCATCCCGACATCCATGTGCCGCTAAGGGAGATCGCGCTAGATCCCTCCGCCAAGGAGGAGCCGGTACGCCTGTATGACACCTCCGGCCCCTACACCGAGGACAGCGTCGCCATCGACCTGGCCGCGGGCCTCCCCCGCATCCGCGCCCCCTGGATCGCTCGCCGCGGCTTCGACGCCGCCACCCCACGCGAAGTGAAGCCCGAGGACAACGGCTTCGTCCCGCAGGACCGCCTGGTGCCGGAATGCCCGGCCACCCAGGACCTGCGCGCCGGACGCGCCGGCCAGATGGTGACGCAGTACGAGTTCGCCCGCGCCGGCATCATCACCGAGGAGATGATCTACGTCGCCCACCGCGAGAACCTCGGCCGCACCGAGGCCCTGGCCGAAGCCGAGGCGCGCGTCGCCGACGGCGAAAGCTTCGGCGCCGAGATCCCCGCCTTCGTGACCCCCGAGTTCGTCCGCAGCGAGATCGCCCGCGGCCGCGCCATCATCCCCGCCAACATCAACCACCCGGAGCTGGAGCCGGTCATCATCGGCCGCAACTTCCTGGTGAAGATCAACGCCAACATCGGCAACTCCGCCGTCACGTCAGGCGCCGCGGAAGAAGTCGAAAAGCTTGTCTGGGCGATACGCTGGGGCGGCGACACCGTCATGGACCTCAGCACCGGGCGCAACATCCACAACATCCGCGGCTGGATCGTCCGCAACTCCCCCGTCCCCATCGGCACCGTCCCGCTCTACCAGGCGCTGGAAAAGGTAGGCGGCGACGCCGACAAACTAAGCTGGGAGGTGTTCCGCGACACCCTGATCGAGCAGGCCGAGCAGGGCGTGGACTACTTCACCATCCACGCCGGCGTCCGCCTCGCCCACGTGCCGTTGACCGCCAAGCGCACCACGGGGATCGTCTCCCGCGGCGGCAGCATCATGGCCCGCTGGTGCCTGGCACATCACCGTGAGAGCTTCCTGTATGAGCACTTCGGCGAAATCTGCGACATCATGCGCAAGTATGACGTCAGCTTCTCCCTAGGCGACGGCCTGCGCCCCGGCAGCAACGCCGACGCCAACGACGCCGCGCAGTTCGCCGAGCTGGAAACCCTGGGCGAGCTGACCAAGGTGGCCTGGGACAAGGGCTGCCAGGTGATGATCGAGGGCCCGGGCCACGTGCCCATGCACAAGATCAAGGTCAACATGGACAAGCAGCTTCGCGAATGCGGCGAAGCACCGTTCTACACGCTCGGGCCGCTAACGACCGACATCGCGCCGGGCTACGACCACATCACCTCCGCGATCGGCGCTGCCATGATCGGCTGGTTTGGCACGGCGATGCTCTGCTACGTGACGCCGAAGGAGCACCTGGGCCTGCCCAACCGCGACGACGTGAAGACCGGCGTCATCACCTACCGCATCGCTGCCCACGCCGCCGACCTGGCGAAGGGCCACCCGGCAGCGAAGTCACGCGATGACGCAATCAGCCGGGCACGCTTCGACTTCCGCTGGGAGGACCAGTTCAACCTCGGCCTCGACCCCGACACTGCGCGCAAGTATCACGACGAGACCCTGCCGAAGGACGCGCACAAGGTGGCCCATTTCTGCTCGATGTGCGGACCGAAGTTCTGCTCGATGAAGATCAGCCAGGACATCCGCGCCGATGCCCAGCGACGGGAGGGCCTGGACGCCAAGAGCGCCGAGTTCAAGGAACGGGGCGGCGCGCTATACGTGCCCGCCGCGGAGTAACGGCAAGGCATGAGCGACCCGCGCGCCGCCCTGGACGCGTCCGGCCAAATGCCGGACGTCGAGCTGGACATCGCAGGCGTCGCCCTGCAGTTCGCAAGGATAGACGCCCCGGACCGCGACTGGCGCGCGGCCGGGGCGCACCTGTCGGAGCTGGCGCGGAACGCCGTGGACCTGGCGCGCGAGCTGCCGGGCAACGAATTGGCAGCGCGAGCTGGTGGCTTGGCCGGCCTGATCGCCGGGCGGCACCGCTACGCCGGGGACACCGAAACCTACGACGACCCGGCCAACGCCAACCTGATCCAAGTCACGGAGCGCCGCCGCGGCTTGCCGGTGTCGCTCGGCATCCTATGGCTGCACTGCGCCCGCGCCGCCGGATGGAGCGCGCACGGGCTGGACTTCCCAGGCCACTTCCTAATCTCCCTGCAGGGAGAGCGCACTGGCGGCAAGCTGCGTGCCGCCGAGCCGCAAGCGATCGTGCTGGACGTGTTCGCCGGCGGGGTTCCGCTGGACACCCGCGACCTGCGCGGCTTGCTGAAGCGCACCGAAGGCGCCAACGCCGAACTGCGTCCCGGCGTGCTGCCGCCCATGTCGGCCCGCAGCGTGCTGCTGCGCCTGCAGAACAACCTTCGCACCCGGCGCCAGGACGCAGGCGACTTGCCCGGCGCGCTCACCTGCATCGAGGACATGCTGCGGATCGCCCCAGACACTGCAATGTTGTGGCGCGACGCCGCCATCATCAACCAGCGTCTAGAGCGGGTTGCGGCGGCGCTGCGCTGCTACGAACGCTTCCTGGACATCGTGCCCCAAGGCGAAGCGGCGGCTAGGACCCGGGCAACCGTCGAGGACCTACGGTCACGGTTGAATTGACGGCCTGACCCGGCAAGCCGTGTATCCTCGGTTCAAAGGCAGGCATTCGACCCAAGGCGAACGTATGCATGATGCCAGGATACAGCCAACACGCTGACCAGCGGCCCAGGCTTCGATATGAACGGCTCCGGCCCAGCAATCCTACTCGACCCGGTAGATCGCGTCCGGTGGAACTCCCAGCGCCTGCACCATCCGGTTCGTCTGCGCAGCCATGCCGACGATGGCGAGCAGCTCGCCGTGTTCCGCCGGCGTCATGCCTCTGCCGCGCGCAGCCGCAGTGTGCGAGTGTATGCAATACTCGCATCCATGCGCGATCGAAACCGCCATGTAGAGCATCTCCTTGACCTTCGGCTCCAGCGCTCCGCCAGGAGCCATGACCGCCTTCAAACCCTCCCACGTGCGCCGGAGCGTCGCCGGGTCGTTCGCCAAGGCACGCCAGAAATCGTTCACATAGTCATTGTTGCGGGTCGCGCGGATGTCGGCGAACACTGCGGCAGCTTCGCCGGACAGCTCGGCATCGGTCAGCAGGCGAACGGTGGCCATCAGTTCCACTCCCTGTTTGCATCGGATGTTTGCACGGGCCTGGGACACCTCAAAGGCGGCTACGCAGACGAAACCCAGGGTCCATTAACCATTCAGTAACGCCTGACGACGATACTGTTAATGGCAGATTAGCCGCCAGAAGGGCGTGCAGCGCCACCAAAAACAGGGCAAAGGATACCACGCATGACAAACCCTCCTCCAGGTCCCGCGGCCCACAACGACATGTCCTTACTTGAGCCGATGCCCGACTGGAACAGCCTGACGCAGCACGAGTTGGACGGCATCGCGGCCTGCCTTGGCCCGCGTTGGTGCATGATCCCGCACCAAGACCCAGCCGGAGGCTTGATGGCCATGGTGATGGCCACCAACGACGACCCAGCACTGCCGACCTGGGTGATCCACCGTGAAGGCGCGCTGCTCCGCCTCGACCTGAGCGAGGAAGACAGCTACGTCCGCCAGGGAGCGTATCCCGCCCTGCCTCAACTCCTGGCCAGCCTGCGCGTGGCGCTTGCGGCTCCCGGCTGCTGACCCGAACCCGGCATGGCCAACGATCCTGCGTCAGCCGCCAAATCCCTCGGCATTGCCCCCAGCATCCACCGCACCGCCTCCGTCCGCGACACCACCTTCGGCGTATGGTGCGAAGTCGGCGCGCGGACCAAGGTCGCCGAAAGCAGCTTCGGCGACTACTCCTACGTCGTGAACGACAGCGACATCATCTACGCCGAGATCGGCAAGTTCTGCTCCATCGCCGCCCACACAAGGCTGAACCCCGGCAACCATCCGCTAGACCGAGTGATGCTGAGCCATGTCGGCTACCGCAGCAGCGCCTATGGCTTGGGGCCGGACGACCCGGACTTCTTCGACTGGCGACGCGAAAGCCGGGTGACGCTGGGCCATGACGTGTGGATCGGCCACGGCGCCATCGTCCTGCCGGGCCGCAATGTCGGCACCGGCGCCGCGGTCGGCGCCGGCGCCGTCGTGACCAAGGACGTGCCGCCCTTCGCCGTCGTTGTCGGCAACCCGGCCCGGGTCCTACGCTACCGTTTCCCACCGGACACGATCGCCGCCCTGCTCCGGATCGCCTGGTGGGACTGGCCGCATGCGCGCCTGGCCACCGCCATGCAGGATTTCAGGCACATGGGCGCCACGGAAT
>CAXTOB010000414.1:0-5559 GCA_964245505.1 uncultured Acetobacteraceae bacterium
GACAGAAAATCGCCCGTAAAAACGTCAGATCAAGGCTGACAAAGCACTAGAGCGGTTCCGGTGCTTGAAAGCTCGTCGCGGATAACGGTTGTCCAATGTCGGCCGTATTGCTACTTGTTGCGTAGTTGTAACGCAAGGCACATACGTAGCTAGGTTTGGATCACCCTGCCCGTCCACGTCACGCCGCGACGTCGCCGGCCAGGGCTGAAGGGCAAAGAGCGTCATGGACGTCAGGACGGAGCCGGCACCTTCCATCACTGCGAAGCGGATAGCCGATCTCAACGGGCCGCGCGGATGGCCGGTGCTGGGGAACTTGCCGCAGTTCGACATCCCCCGCTTCCATGCGCAGCTTGAAGGCTGGGCAAAGATCTACGGGCCGATGTATCGCCTGCGGATGGGGCCTCGCGACGTCCTGGTGGTGTCTCAGCCTGACCTGATTGCCAGTATCCTCCGCGACCGGCCCAATGGCTGGAGCCGTTTCGGGTCCATGCGGGCGGTGATCCATGAGATGGGCGTCGATGGCCTGTTCAATGCCGAAGGCGAGTCCTGGCGGCGGCAGCGACGGCTGGTGACGGCAGCCTTCACGCCCAGCCACCTGAAACGCTACTTTCCTTTGATCAAGCTGATGACCGAGCGTTTGAAGGGCCGGTTGGATGCCGCAGCGCAGGCGGGATCGTGGATCGATCTGCAGTCCACGCTGATGCGCTACACGGTGGACGTCACGGCAAGCCTTGCGTTCGGGATTGACGTAAATACCATCCAGCAAGCGCAGAGCACCCTTCAGGAGCATCTGGACAAGCTGCTTCCGGTGCTGATGCGCCGCATGACCGCGCCGTTTCCGGTTTGGCGATATGTCAAGCTGCCGGCGGATTATGCGTTCGACCGGCACTTGGCCGCTGGTCATGCCGCGGTGAGGGATTTTGTTCAAACCGTCCGCGAACGCATCGCGGCGAACCCGGCGCTTGCGGAACAGCCAACCAACCTGCTCGAGGCGATGCTGACTGTGCGGGATGCGGAAGGCGCGATGCTCGGCGAAGCGGAAGTGGCCGGCAACGTGTTCACGGTGTTGATGGCCGGGGAGGACACGACGGCGAATACCCTGGCTTGGACCTTGCACCTCCTGCACACCCATCCCCAGGCATGGCACGCGGTGGTTGCTGAGGTGGACGCGTCCCTTGGGGCAGACCTCGTTCCGGCCAGCATCCAGGCGGCGGGCGAGATGACGGCGATCGAGGACTGCTCGAACGAGTCTATGCGGCTGCGGCCAGTCGCACCGCTGACGTATGTCGAGAACAATGCGCCGACCGAGATTGGCGGCGTTGCACTTCCGGCGGGAACCTTCGTGGTTTGCGCGATGCGCAGCGGGGCAGTGGACGCAAGCATTGCCGCGGACGCCGCCGAGTTCCGCCCGTCGCGCTGGCGCGTTGGGGCAGTTGCCGCCGATGAGGCAGAGGCGGCTGCTGCCGACCGTCAACTGACGAAGGCCTCAATGCCGTTCGGCGCGGGGCCGCGGGTCTGTCCCGGCCGGTATCTTGCGCTGCTGGAGATGAAAATGGTGCTGGCTACAATTGCGCGCAATTACGAGCTGGTCGAAGTGGGGACCGAGACGGGTGCGCCACCGAGCGAACGCTTGGACTTCACGATGTCGCCGGTTGGACTTCGCATGAAGCTTCGAGCACGAGCGGATTGATGGATTGGCATGTTCCGTTGCGCCCAATGATTACTCCTGATCCACCTGACGAGCGGAGGATGGATTAGAGCGGGTTTGGTGCAGATAGAAATGCCAAGCCCACTCTAGCTGTTGTTTTTGCGAGCATTTGTTCGGTCAAACGAAGCCGTTTGATCCAAACATGCTCTAAGCCGGCCGTTTGGCGCCGGGCATCGCAGACTCGTAGGCGGCATCCTACACTGGGGCTGCCTGGGCTATCCTGCGGGTTATGCCAACCGCCAGAAGTTCTGACCTGTCGATCCCAACCGGCCCCCGTCATTGCGAGCCGACTTCGGCGCGGCAATCGCCTACGGATTGCAGAAACCCGGGTTGGACCGGATCGTGCCTGTGTAAACGTTGCAGCTCGGGGACATGCGCCTGACGGCCCCGAGCATTTGCCGCTGCGCCAGGTCCTGCATCATCAGGGCATGTCCCGCCACGGCCCTGAACCCTGGCGACCCACCAGATGCCATCTGCTGCTGCGCTGCGTTCCGGCCGGCAACGACCATAATCCGGGCGATGTTCAGGTCCCGTGTCGCCTCGTCTGGAAACTGCGAAATCAGGTTTCGCAGGCCGTCCCGTTGCGAAGCGGGCATGCGGCTGATCCCGATTATGGCGCTCGGCAGCACCTGCTCTGCCCGCGTGTAGCCGTCATGGCCCGGCACTTCCAACGTCGGCAGGAACTGGGCGACGTTGTGTGCCATCAGCGCGCCTGCGTCCGGCCCTGGCGGCGGCAGGCCGAGGGCACGTGCCCCGGCCGGCAGCGCCTGAGCCAGCACGCGGATCGTGTGCGCCGTCACCAACCAGCCATGCTCGGTGTCTAACACCAGCACGGGGTCGTGCGCCTCGATGATCCGGCTTTCGGTGGCGGCAATGCTGGCCAGGTCCGGGTTGGCAACCATGTGCCGGGCTGCGCCAAGGCGCCAGCTCAGCCGCAGGGCGCCGATAGTAGCCGGGCTGGCATGGGCCGCCTCCTGCAAGTCGCGGGCGCGCTTGGCGTCCAATGCGGTCCATGCCGCAGAGTCCACGCGCATTCCCTCCTGGACAGCTTCGGCAGCTTCGTCACGCTCGGCCGGGGTAAGGGGAGAATCGCCGCCTACGAACTCAAGCAGCGCGACTTCGTGGGCCATCATCGGGTCGGACGCCTGGGCGGGACACGTCCAGGGCAGGGTGAGGATGGCTGCCAGCACACTTGCACGCATCACGGAACCGGCTCCGTTCGCTATGGATGTACGGGAGGTTAGGCGAAGTTCCGGCTTCGGCCAAGGCGGTTCGCCGCCAACCCCAAAACGTCATCAGGCCGGTAACCAGTAATGCTGATCCCAGCTCTGCGCCGTGCCCTTTTACGGCTGCTGGGCCTGACTGGGCTGGGATGGATCACGTGCGCCGTCTTTGTGCGCTACTCGGGCGCCGGGCTTGCGAGCGGCTTGTCCTTATCCACGACGTAGGTGGACAGCACCCGCGTCCGCGCCGGGCCGTTCTTGACGAAGTGCGGCACCTCGCGCGGGACCTGGAAGGCGTCGCCGGGCTTCACGGCCCGGTCGGGCTGGCCCGCCATGCCGAACGTGGCGCCGCCCTCGACGAAGTATCCGGTCTCGACGCCAGGGTGGGTATGGCGGGCGACGAGGGCCCCCGGCTCGATCTCGACCAGGACCTGGATGATCGCGGTGTTGTCGCCGGGACTGTCGGTCCGGTTCAGCACCGTGCGGGTGAAGCCCGGTGCCTGGGCGCGGGCGCCGACCGTGGCAGTGAGCACGCCGCCGCCGGCACACAGAGCGCAGGCGGTAAAAAGCCGTCGTGACAGCATGGTGTTTTCTCCCGGATATCGCTTTCCGCAACGGTGCGCCACTGGCGGCGCGGGTGCAACCCTTGAGGAAGCGGCGGGATGGCCGGCTGGGTGTTCTGGTATAGGCGTTTGAGCCTGGGGGTTGCCGGCTTGGCAGGTAGACACGCGGACAGGGGTGGGATGCAACGTGCAGCGCAAACTGCCGAACTGCGCTCTAGGTTGACGGTGGAAGGCGCTGCGCCTTTCCGCCCTACGTGGAATGCGGCGAGCGGCGATCCGGCTGATCGGCGTTACCGCGGCACTTGTTCCCCGGCACATACCGGCCCCGGCAGCCGGTTGGCCCGTGGCGCTAACGGGCACACATAGCGGGGCGAGTAGGCGCAGGACGGGTTGTAGGCGAAGTTGAAGTCCAGCACCGTCCGCCCGTCCGGCGCGGCGCCGAGGTCGGCGGACTTGATCGTATCCAGCAGATAACGGCCGGCTCCGTAGGTGTCGCGGCCGCTGGTCGCGTCGGCGAAGGGCAGGAACACGCCGCCGCCGTAACCCAGCAGCCAGTAGGCCGTCAGTTCCCCGCCCAATGCGTCGCGCAGGCCAGACGTGCGGGCAAAGGGACGCATGCGCAGATCGCCGTCGGCCCCGGCGGGAAAGGCTTCGTCTGGGCCGTCCAGCGGTTCCAGGGCGACGAGGAAGCGTAGTGCCGAGTCATAGGGGAAGAAGGGCAGGGTGGTGAACGGCGTGCCGGGCTCGATGGGCGTCTGCGGATGGCTGCGGAATAGGCCGTCGCGGATGGCGCGCCAGTGGCGCCACGCCGCCTCCGGGTCCGGGTTGGCGCGGATGGCGGCATACAAGTCTGCGACCTGCCGACGCCAATCCCATAGTGTGCCATAGGACCCGGTCATCGCGAGCTGGCCTTGGCGTGGCGGTCCTGGCGCCGCGTGCGATGACTTTTGATCCCTGCGACCTCTGGATGACCGCTGACCCGTGCGGCCTCTGGATGAGCGTGGCGGCAGGCATTCTGCACTGACGGCGGCATACAGAAATACATCCGGATGGCCGCCGGCAACGGCCTCAGCATCGTCGGAGCGTGGCGGATCAAGCCTGCTTCAGCTCGATCAAGCCCTGCCGTATCGCCCGGCCGCGCTTGATGCGGTCCTCGATGTAGGCGCCGTCGCCCCAGCGCACGGCGCGGGCCATCGCCTGGGCGTCCTCGGTGAAGCGGGCCAGCATCTCCAGCAGGGCGTCGCGGTTGTTCAGGAACACGTCGCGCCACATCACCGGGTCGCTGGCGGCGATGCGGGTGAAGTCGCGGAAGCCTGATGCGGCGAACTTCAGCACTTCGGCGCGGCTGGCGTCGTCGCCGGTGCCGCCCTCCAGGTCGTCGGCGGTGCCGCAGATGGTGAAGGCGATCAGGTGCGGCAGGTGGCTCACGATGGCCATGACGCGGTCGTGGTGGGTAGGCTCCATGGTCTCGACCATGCTGCCCATGCGGCGCCACAGCTCGGCGATTTGCGCCACGGCGGCCGGGTCGGCGCCGGCGGGCGGCGACAGCAGGCACCAGCGGCCCTGGAACAGGGTGGAAAAACCGGCATCCGGGCCGGAGTATTCGGTGCCGGCGAGCGGGTGCGCGGGGATGAAGCGCACGCCGGCCGGCAGCAGCGGCGCCACGTCGCGGATGACCGACACCTTGGTGCTGCCGACATCAGTGACCACCGTGCCCGGCGCCAGATGCGGCGAGATGGCGGCGGCGATGCCGGCATAGGCGCCAACCGGCGCGCACAGCATCACGCAGTCCGCCCCCTGGACCGCACGGCCTGCATCGGGCTCGATCCCATCCGCGAAGCCCAGGACGGCGACGCGGGCCAGCACGTCCAGGCTGCTGTCGGTGACGATGACCTCCGCCGCCAGGTCGCCGCCGGGCCGCCCGCGCTCGTGCGCAATACGGGCGACGCTGCTGCCGATCAGCCCGGCGCCGACAACGACTAGGCGGCGGAAAACCGGCGCCGGCGTGGCCGTGGCCAGCTTGACCTCGACGGCTGGGCTGGTGTCAGGCATGGGCGCGCTGCTC
>CAXTOB010000414.1:5569-5869 GCA_964245505.1 uncultured Acetobacteraceae bacterium
CGTCGGCGATGACGATGACGTCGGCGGCCAACGCCGCGTGGTGCTCGGCCAGGATGCCGGCGACGATGCCGCACTCCTCGGCCGTGCCGACCGAGATGCGCAGGCAGTGCGGCAGGCCGTAGCCGTTCATCGCGCGCACGATCACTCCACGCGCGCGCAGGGCGGCATCCGCCCCAGCCGCGGCCTCCGGCGTGCCGAAGTCGGCGAGGATGAAGTTGCCTTCGCTCGGCCAGACCTTGATGCCCCCGTCCTGCAGCGCATGGGTCAAGGCGGCCCGCTGCTCAGCGTTGTGCCGTTGAC
>CAXTOB010000415.1:0-5867 GCA_964245505.1 uncultured Acetobacteraceae bacterium
GGAGCAGCAGAGTCATGCCTCGCCACAAGCAACCGTCCATCATCGAACAGACAGAAGACGCCATCCAGCGCGCCGGCAGCATTGGCGCGCTGGAATGGCTCGCCGGTATAGAAACCACGCCTGAAGCCCGTATGGCCTTCTGGGAACCTTTCTGCAAACTGCCCGCTGCCCAGAGCCTCGACGCAGGCGTCGCAGAACTGAAGCGCATCATCCGCGAAAAGGTGCGGCTACCGCCCACGCGCGAGACCAGCTCAGCGACGAGGGCCCGTCATGCCTGACAACACTGTTGCACCGACTTGCGCCGAAATCAGCTGCCTGTTTTGCGGCCAACCCGAACGGGTGGAGATTTTCGAGGTTTGGGGTCACGAGTGGATGTTCGAGACGTGCTGCGAAGGCCTGCACGAACAGCTTGCCATCGAAATGGCGGACGATCCCGATTGGGCGAAGCGGTTCCTGAGGACACTCGATCTGGAGACCCTTTGCGGCCGCACACTCAGGCGCGTGAGCGATGACGGCGGGTGCGGCCTCACCCTCGATTGGAAGCTCGAAATCCAGGAGATCGACAGGGCTTGCGCCAAGCGCTTCATCGCTCAACACCACGCCCACTGCCGGGTGCCGGTGACCTGGCGCTTCCACACGGGGATCTATAACGGCCGCACCTTGCTGGGCGTTGCCATCGTCGGAAATCCTGTTGCCCCAGGACTGAATGGCCGCAAGATTGTCGAGGTCAACCGCCTCTGCATCCGCCGCGACACCGCCGCCGCGTTGCGCTGGAATGCCGCCTCCATGCTCTACGGATGGTGTGCACGAGAGGCGGCACGCCAAGGCTGGCGGAAGATCATCACCTACACGCGCGTCGACGAACCAGGAACCTCGTTGCGGGCTGCTGGCTGGACCCAAGAGGCCCGAGTACGGGGCCGTGGCTGGCATAGCGTGCGACGCGCGCGGTCCAACACGAACAGCTGGATCGACAAGATCCGCTGGAGCCGGGACCTAGCAGCGCCGCTCAAAAACGCCAGCACACCGATGCCCACGCACCGAAATGCCGACGCCGTGTCGGAGGTGTGGTGGGAGCACCGACCGCCTTCATCACTCAGTTCCGCCGAGAACACCCTGGGTCGCAGAGCCTCACCATAGTCATGGTGGCACCGCGCGAGCCGCAGGACGTGCAGCGCACCGCTACGAGCGCGAACTCCAACAGCGCCAGCTCCCCGTGCTTGCGCAGCAGCCGCTCAGCAGGAAGCACGCCACGATGCGCACAGGTGTTGCACGTCAACAGCCTCAACCATCCCGGCGGTGTCTCGCGTACGCTGCCGACGCGCGGCTGACGGTTGGGGTCCTTTCCGCCCATTCCAGAACATACGGCGAACATGAGGAGAGAGTCGAGGCCAAGGGCGGGCAAAGGAGGAGATACCGCATCCCCGCCCTGGCGCCGCAAGGGTCGCGCCTCGCAGCGCGCCCGGCTTTGCCGGCTCCGCCCTTGCCCCACCCGGCGGGATGCGGGGCGAGGAGGCGTTCCCACAAGCATGGAGACGCCAGATGCATGGCCAGGCAACCCTTCGGGACTACCGCGAGATCCGCCACTTCCATCTCTTCGCCGGCCTCGGGGGCGGCGCGCGGGGCTTCAACCGCGGCACCGCCCGTGTCGGCAACATGCAGGCCGTCTTCCGCTGCATCGGCGGGATCGACGTCTCACCGGCTGCCATCAAGGATTTTGGCCGCCTGTCAGGTGTTCCGGGCACCGTGCTCGACCTGTTCGATGCCGACCAGTATGCCGCTTTCCACGGCAAGCCGCCTCCATCAGGCTGGCGGGCCGCCACACCGCAGGACATCCAGGCTGCTGCGGGAGGCGAGCGACCGCACATCGTCTTCCTGTCCGCGCCGTGTAAGGGGTTCTCCGGCTTGTTGTCGGAGACGCTCAGCCTGACCGACAAGTATCGGGCGCTGAACCGGCTGACACTGCGCGGGATGTGGCTGACGCTAGAGGCGTTCCAGGATGACCCGCCCGAGCTGATCGTCTTCGAGAACGTGCCGCGCATCGCTCGCCGCGGCCGTGCGCTGCTGGATCGCATCGGTGGGCTCCTCCGAAACTATGGCTACGCCATTGCGGAGACAACTCACGACTGCGGGGAGTTGGGCGGCTTAGCGCAAACGCGGAAGCGCTTCCTCCTCGTCGCCCGCCACCAGGCAAAGGTGCCGCCCTTCCTCTACGAGCCGCCGAAGCGGTCCCTGCGTGCCGTCGGCGACGTGCTCGGCCGGATGCCCCTTCCGGGTGATGTCGAGCGCGGCGGCCCGATGCACCGCGTGCCCATGCTGCAATGGCAGACCTGGGTTCGCCTGGCCTTCGTGGAGGCCGGATCGGATTGGCGCTCGCTCAAGCGCCTGCAGGTCGAGGATGGGCTACTCACGGACTTCCGGCTGACGCCGGACATGGATTGGCGAAACGGCACACTCGGGGTCCAAGCGTGGCAGGATCCAGCCGGAACCGTCACGGGGAACGCGCGCCCAGGTGCTCGCGCTTTCAGCGTTGCCGATCCCCGGCGGGCCGACGGCGTCGCTGCTTTCGGCCAGTATGGTGTGAAGCGATGGGATGAGGCTTCTCAGACCGTGATCGGCAAGGCCGCCGTGGGCGCCGGGCAGTTCGCGGTCGCCGATCCTCGCCACGGCGGCCCGGCCAAGTTCAGCAACGTTTACCGCGTGGTCGAGTGGGATCGACATGCTTCTGCGGTGACGAGCAGCAGGGACGTGGCGGTCGCCGATCCGCGCCAGCAGGACGAAATGTTCCACAACGCCTACAAGCTCGTGCCCTGGGCGGGCTCGTCTGGAGCCATCACTGGCCAACACTCGCCCAGCAACGGCGCAATGTGCGTCGCGGACCCCCGCACCGACGACCGCCGGAGCGGCGCGATCGGCGTGGTTGGCTGGAGCGACAGCACCGGCACGGTCGCCGGCGAGAGCCTACCGAGCAACGGTGCGTTCGCTGTCGCCGACCCGCGGCCGAACCTGCAGCGCGACAAGGGCGACGACTGGGCCGGTGCAGGCCACTATGGCGTCGTGCCGTGGCCTGGCCGTGCTGGCGCGGTCAGCAGCGCCGCCGGCCACGACAACGGCCGCTGGAGCGTCGCCGATCCCCGGCAGGCCTGTGAGGCTGATAGCGCGCCCCACCAGCTACCGGCCGCCCAGGACCGCCTGGTGGCCGTCATCCGCAGCCAGGACGGGTCCTGGCACCGGCCGTTCACCACCTTCGAGTTGGCCGCCTTGCAGAGCCTGGTCGAGCCGGAGGAGCAGCTCGAACTGGACGGCTTGTCTGATGCCGATTGGCGCGAGCGCATCGGCAATGCTGTTCCGCCGGATGCGGCGACGGCGATCGCCGACACCATGGGCAAAACCCTGCTGCTCGCCTGGTCCGGCGAGAGCTTCATGCTTTCCGCGCTACCGATCTGGGTTCGGCCGATCGGTGTGGCCATGAGCGTCAACCAAGCAGGAGGAATTTAGAAGCTTTACCGCGCCATGGCCAGTCCGCCGCAAGGGTCCGGCGCGGACACCCAACGCGCAAGCGCGTCGGGGCCCGTCGTCGCACCGGCCCGGCTAGGGCCGGCTTCGCCCTTGCCCCGGCCAGGCCAGGGCACGGGTTCGGGGAGGGGTGATCAACGAGTCCATGGAGAGGACGCCATCCCATGACCTACGCCTCCAAGCGCCGCAGCGACACCGCCAGCGAGCCACGCGACCACTACGCCGACGTCACGGCACAGATCATCGCCGCACTCGAGGCGGGAACACCACCCTGGCGCCGGCCGTGGGACCGCGAGCAGGCAGGCGGCCCCACGATGCCGCACAATGCCACGACCGGCGCCCGCTACCGGAGCATCAACACCCTCGTCCTCGGCATGTCGCCGCTTGCCTTCATGACCTGCGACCCGCGCTGGGCGACCTACAAGCAGGCGACCGACCAGGGCTGGCAGGTGCGCAAGGGCTCCCGCGGAACCCCCGGCTTCTTCTACAAGAAGATCGAGGTCGGTGATCGCGAGGGCGCCGGTGACGATGGCCGCAAGATTATCCCGCTTTTACGCTCGTTCACACTGTTCCACGCGTCGCAGATCGACGGCATCCCGCCCTATGTCGCACCTGGTGTGGAGGAAGAACCGTGGCGCGAGCCCGAAGCCGCGGCGACGATCGCGCGGAACAGCCGCGCCGTGATCCGGGTCGGCGGCGACCTGGCCTTCTACTCGCCCTCGACCGACCACGTGCAGATGCCGCCGACCCGCGCCTTCCGGTCGCCCCCAGCATACGCGAGCGTCCTGCTGCACGAACTGGGTCATTGGAGCGGAAGTCCGGAACGCCTCAAGCGTGATCTGAGCGGCAAGTTCGGCTCGCAGGATTATGCCAGGGAGGAGCTTCGGACTGAACTGGCGCAGGTGATGATCTGTTCCGAGTTGGGCATCGAGGACTGCGACTTCACCAACGGTGCCGCATACATCGCCGACTGGCTCGGCAAACTTCGCGACGACAAGAAGGAGGTCTTCCGTGCGGCCTCAGACGCGCAGCGGATCGCCGACTACCTGCTCGCCTTCCATCCCGCCTATGCGGAGCGGTCGCGTTCCACTGGCGGCGAAGAGCAGGTCGCCCAGGAACCCGACGCGTCAGTAGAGTCCACGGCCGCGACGTTGCGGGAGGCAGCATGATGCCGACCAGCTGGGAGCTTTCGCCGGCGAGCCCTGAAGCTGGCGACGAGACGCCGTTGCTGATCCTCGACCGAGAGGACGGCCCCGACGGACGCACGATCTGCATGATCCCCGGTCGACTCTCTCGACACGTAGCGGACGGTGAGTTCGTCAGGCTGCTCGACGAGCAGGACCTGGCGAACGCCAACGCGATCCTGCTTCTGCCCGACCTGCGGAGCACCCTCGCCGAGCTGATCGAGTGGGCGGCGCGCACTGGCGGCTGGGACGCATTGTGCTGGCGGACCGCCGAGGACCTGCTTCGACAACTCCGGTCCCTCAGCCCTCACGGCTGATCGCCCGAACATCCAGCCTCACCAGGAGACCAGTCATGGCTCGCACCAGCGACTACGCCGTCGTGCGCCTGCGCGACGGCGCCTACCGTCTCGACCGGGTGACAGACCCGTATCCGGGTCCGGTCGCCAACATCAAACCGGCCCTGGACCGCTCTGGCGCCACGACCGGGTGGAAACTGCACCCGCTCCTCGTGATGCAGGGCTCGAAGAGCAAGGTCTGGCAGACGCCGGCCGAAGTCGTGGCCTCGACCAAGCTGATGACACCCGGTCAGGCACGCACCGCCGTCACCGCGGCCAACGCAGCAGGTGCGCCATGAACTACATCGCCCGCCTGCAGGCGGAACTCGTTGCCGCAGAAGCCGCGCTGGAGGCCAAGGCGGAGGCCATCCAGGAGTTTCGTGTCCATCTCGCCGGCGACAAATTCGCCGGCACGGCGTCAGACGGCAGCCGCAAGGACTGGATCGCCACCAGCGACGTCAACGCGTGGCTCGCCCGCATCACCGCGGCAGCAGGTGAGCCATGAACGCGATCTCGCGGCCGCCCACCCATGCGCCAGGGCGCGCGCCGGACCTAAGGAGCTATGACCGCATCGTCGTGGCATTCTCCGGCGGCAAGGACAGCGTGGCGTGCCTGCTGACGCTGCTGGAGGCAGGCGTGCCTCCCGAGCGCATCGACGTCTACCATCACGACGTTGACGGCAATGGTCCATCCTTCATGGACTGGCCGAGCACCACGGCATACTGCCGGGCCGTCACCCACGCGCTCGGCGTGCCGCTCTACCTAAGTTGGAAAGAGGGCGGCTTCCTTCGCGAAATGCTGCGCGAGGGTGCCGCGACCGCGCCGATCTGCTTCG
>CAXTOB010000416.1:0-5849 GCA_964245505.1 uncultured Acetobacteraceae bacterium
ACCCCATCCCGCCCCGCTGCCGCCCGGCCCCGCCGGAGCCGTCCACCAGCTCGTAGCGGAGCACGGTCAGCGGATACTCGATCTCCAGCGCTTCCACCGGCAGGTTGCTGGTATTGGTCATGTGGACATGCACGCCGTCCAGCCCGTCCCGGTCCCGCCGGGCGCCGGAGCCGCCGCCGATGGTTTCGAGGTAGATCCAGGCTGCGCCGTCCGCCTGCTCGCCGATGAAGCTCGCGACCGTGACGGAGCCGTTGGATGCCGCGGTCACGTGGTCCGGCACCACCTGCGCCAGGGCGCCGTGGATCAGGTCCACCACGCGCTGGCACGGGCCGATGCGGCCGTTGACCGCCGCGGGGTGCACGCAGTTCAGGATGCTGCCGGCCCGTGCGGACACGTGCAGCGGGCGCGCAAGCCCGGCGTTGGGCGGGATGGTCGGGTCCACCACGGTCTTGACCGCGTAATAAACGGTGGAGAGCAGCGCCGTATACACCATGTTCAGTCCGGCGCGCACCTGGTCCGGCGCCTCGAAGCGCAGGTGCATCTCGTCGCCTGCCACGGTGATCTCGCAGGATACCGGCAGCTCGCCGTCCACCTCCAGGTCGTCATACCAGTCGTCGAAGCGGTAGGTGCCGTCCGGGATGGCCGCGATGCCCGCCCGCATCTTGCGCTCGGCATAGTCCAGCAGCGCGTCGCCAGCCGCCAGCACCACCTCGCGCCCATACTTGCGGCACAGTGCGCCCAGCCGCTCCACGCCGAGCCGGTTGGCGGCCATCTGGGCGCGCAGGTCGGACAGGCGTTCCCGCGGGACCTGGCAGTTCAGCAGGATCAACTCCTGCACGTCGGCCTGCAACACGCCCGCGCGGTAGAGCCGGATCGGCGGGATGCGCAGGCCTTCCTGGTAGATGTGGGCGTGGCCGCGGTCGGCGAAGTCGGAGTGGTGCGCGGTGTTGACCGCCCAGGCGACGATCTCCCCGGCGAAGAACACCGGTTCCGCCAGCACGATGTCCGGCAGGTGGGTGCCGCCGCCCTCATAGGCGTCGTTGCCCACGAACACGTCGCCGGGCTGCATCGCCGCGGTGGGGTGGCGCTTCAGGATGTGCGGGATGATGCCGATGAACGAGCCGAGGTGCATCGGGATGTGCTCGGCCTGGCACAGCGTGTCCCCGCGCGTGTTGAACAGCGCCGTCGAGCAGTCCCGCCGCTCCTTGATGTTGGTGGAGTAGCTGGCCCGGACCAGCGCCTCGCCCATCTCCTCGGTGATGGAGGACAGGGCGCTGCCGATCACCTCCACGGTGATCGGGTCAACAGCTACAGGGGAGGCGGTCGGCGTGGCGGCGAGGACGGCCTGGCTCATGTGAACTCCAGGATCAGGTTCAGGTATGGCTCGATGCGCGCCGCCATGCCCGGCAGCACGACGGTCGTGGTGTCCATCTGCTCGACGATGGCGGGGCCGGCGACGCGGTTGCCGGCGCGCAGCAGGGCGCGGTCGTAGATCGGGCAGGGCACGAAGCCGCCGGCCTCCGGCAGCCAGACACGGCGGGTTCCGGTGATGGCGGCGGAGGCGTCCGGCCCTGCATCGGCCTGCGGCTGGAACCGCGCCTTGCTGACCACCCCGGCCGCCTCGATCCGGAAGGTGACGAGCTGCACCGCCTCATCCTCCGCGACGAAGCCGTAGATGCGCCGGTGGGCGGCCGTGAACCCCTCGGCCAGGGCATCCAACGTCGCCGCGGTCGCCGGGCCGTCCGGCACCGTCACGGCCAGCTCGTAGTTCTGTCCGGCGTAGCGCATGTCCACGGTGCGCGTGACCTGCCGTGCCTCGGGCGCGATGCCCTCGCCGTCGAACCAGGCGTCCGCCCGCGCCTGCAACCCGGCAAAAACAGCCTCGATGCCCGGCAGCGCCGCGGCGGCCAGGGTCATCAGCCGGGTCGCGGCGAAGTCCGCGCGCAGGTCGGTGAGCAGCAGGCCCATCGCACACAGGATGCCGGGATTGCGCGGCACCAGGATGCGGGCGATCTCCAGCTCGCGTGCCAGGCGGGCGGCGTGCAGCGGGCCGGCGCCTCCGAAGGCGGCCAGGGTGTAGTCGCGTGGGTCGTGGCCGCGCTGCACGCTGACGACGCGGATGGCGCGCGCCATGTTGGCCGTCACCACCGAGACGATGCCCTGCGCCGTTTCCATCAGGCCCATGCCGAGCTGCTCCGCCAGCCGTGCGACGGCGTCGCGCGCCAGGTCCTGCCGCACCGCCATGCGGCCGCCCAGCAGGTGGGTGGGGTTCAGCGTTTGCAGCACCACGTTGGCGTCGGTCACGGCGGCCTCGGCGCTGCCGCCGCCGTAGCACGCCGGCCCGGGGGACGCGCCGGCCGAGCGCGGCCCGACCTTCAGCAACCCGCCGCTGTCCACATAGGCGATGGAGCCGCCCCCTGCGCCGACCGTGTGGATGTCCAGCATCGGCGCCTTGATCGGGTAGCCGTGCACGGTCGCCTCGCTGGCCAGCCGGCAGGCGCCGTCCTGCAGCAGGGCCACGTCCGTGCTGGTGCCGCCCATGTCGAAGGTGATGAGGTTCGGGAACCCGGCCAACGCGCCGACCGCCTGCGCGGCGACCACGCCGGTGCTGGGGCCGGACAGGATGGCGCGCACGGGCAGCTTCGCCGCCTGTGCGAAGCCGATGATCCCGCCGTTGGATTGCGTGAGGTTGGGCGCCACGGCAAGACCGAGGTTGGTCAGGCGCCCGGCCAGCCGGGTGATGTAGGTACGCATGACCGGACCGAGGTAGGCGTTGACGACGGTGGTGCTCAGCCGTTCGTATTCGCGGAACTCCGGGGCGACCTCGTGGCTGGTGCAGGCGAAGGCCTCCGGGAACTCCTCGGCGATGATGCGCCGGGCGGTTTCCTCGTGCTGTGGGCGGACGAAGCCATACAGGAAACAGACCGCGACCGCCTCGACGCCCGCGTCGCGCAGGGTGCGGACGGCGCGACGAAGGGCCTCCTCGTCCAGGGCGGTCTCGACCGTGCCGTCATGGCGCACCCGCTCCGGCACTTCCAGGCGCAGGTCGCGGGCGACCAGGACGGGAGCCTTGTCGGCTTGCAGGTCGTAAAGGTCGGGGCGCTTCTGGCGGCCGATCTCCAGCAGGTCGCGGAAGCCGTCCGTCGTGATAAGGCCGGTCCGGACGCCCTTGTGCTGGATCAGCGCGTTGGTGCCGACTGTGGTGCCATGGCCGAAGTATCCGACGCCGGCCATCGTGGCGTCGACCCGGGCCACCCCCTCCTGCACCCCGGCGGCGATGCCGCGGGACGGGTCGTCGGGGGTCGAGGAGACCTTCCATACCTCGATGGCGCCGCTGCCCTCCTCGAACAGGCAAACGTCGGTGAAGGTGCCGCCTGAGTCTACGCCTACACGCCACGCCATCGCGTCGTTGCTCCAGCCTGCGCCCGGTTCGGGGTGCCTTGATCCGATGCTGCGCCGGGGCCTGCTGGAGTTAGCCCTCGACCCCGGCAGGTCATCACGTATACATGACGTATGCAACGCAATTCTTCTGTTCCCCCTGGGATAGGTCATCCCGTCGGCCAGGACGCCGGGATGGACGGGGGCCAGGCTGCGCCGGGTCGCGTTCCGCCGGTGCGCCGGCCGGCGCGCGACTTGGTTTACGACTACGTGCGGCAGGGCATCCTGCATGGCTGCCTGGCGGCAGGGACGTTCCTGGAGGAGGAGCAGGTGTCCGCAGCCGTGGGGGTTTCGCGCACGCCGGTGCGGGAAGCGTTCCAACAGTTGCAGGGGGAGCGGCTGCTCGACCTGCTGCCGCGCCGGGGCGCGATGGTGCGGCTGGTGACGGCGCAGGAACTGCTGGAGGTCCTTGAAACCCGGCTGATGATCGAGACGCACGCGGTCCGGACGCTATGCCGCGGCCGGGTGCCGCTGCCGGACGGGATGCGGGCGGCCCTGGCGCGAATGCAGCAGCATTGGGATGCCGACATCCCGACCCACGTCCAGCTCAACACGGCCTTTCATGCGGCGCTCGTGGAAGCCGCGGGCAACGGCGTCATCACCGGGCTGTATCGGTCCATCACGTTCCAGCAGGAGCGCGTCGCCATGACGGCCGTCAGCATCGGGCCAGGCCGGCGTAGGGTGATACTCCTTGAACATGAGCAGTTGGCGGCGGCGCTGGCGACGCATGACGAGGCCGCGGCCATCGCCGTCCTGGGCAGGCATCTCGGGCCTGTTCAGGACATCCTCGCCCAACTGCCGGCGCGCCAGTAAGGGGGCGCCAATCGGCGCCCTGCAAGCCGCTGCGTATTCCGTTGACCCAACTCGGGGATTGCTGCTCAATCGTTGCAAGGACTTGCGCGCGGGACCGCGTGGGCATCGGGGAGGATGATACGGATGAACATGCGTCGCCGCGGACTGCTGGCAGGGGCGGCAGTTGCAGGACTGGCGCGTCCTGCGCTGGCGCAAGCGCCGGGTCTCATCCGGATTGGCTGGCTGGCATCCTTAACGGGCGCGTCCAGCGCGCCGGCCATCGGCTTCGACCGCGGCGTCCAGTATGCCGCCACCGCCATCAATGCCGCCGGGGGCCTGCATGGCCGGAAGATCGAGGTCGTCACCCGCGATACCCAGGGCGATCCGACCAAGGCCGTCAACGCCGTGCAGGACCTGATCAGCCGGACCAAGGTGGACGCGGTTTGGGGACCTACCAACTCCGGCGAGAGCCTGGCCGTCACACCCATCATGGCGCGGGCCAAGATGCCGAACCTGCACCCCTGCGTGGTGGACAGCCTCATCGACCCGGCCAAATACCCCAATGCCTTCCGTATCGCGCCCTCCAACGGCCAATGGGATGACGCCGTACGCGGCTACACCCTCAAAACACTGGGCTTGAAGCAAGTGGCGGTGTTCGGGGACACCACGGGATACGGCACCACGGCCGTTGCTGCCTGCGCTGCCGCCTTCATCAGGGACGGAGGGACCGTCAGCTACCAGGCGCAGATAGACGCCAATCAGCCGGACGTGACGCCGGACATGCTGCGGGCACGGGACGCCGGGGCCAAGGCGGTCGTCATATGGACCGTGGCGGTCGGCTTGATTTCCCGCGTGCTGAATGCCCGGGCTGCCCTGGGCTGGGATGTGCCGGTTCTCGGGCATCCGTCGCTGGGCGCCGGGGAGGTCCGTGGCCTGTTGGAGCATCCTGCCAACTGGGACAAGGTGTATGCAGCCGGCTATCGCTCCTGTTCTTTCGACGAGGCCGGCAAGCTGCCGCCGCGGTCGGAGGCCTTCGTGGCGGACCTGGGTAAGGCCGGGGTGAAGCTGGACGACACGCTGCTGTGGTGGGTCGCGGCCGGCCATGACGCCGTGCATCTGATCGTCTCCGCCATCGAAGCGACGGGATCAACCGCGTCGGCGGACATCATCGGCCACTGGAACGGCATCCAGAACTATCCCGGCGTGTTCGGCGACTACAGCTTCAGCCCAACCCAGCACAACGGCTACCCCGAGGACGGTGTGGTGATGAGCCAGGCGAACTCGCAGCGCAGCGGGGCCTTCACGCTGGCGCCGGTCTAGCGGGTGCTCGGCTCCATCCTCGTCACCGGCATCGCGCTCGGCTCGGTTTATGCGCTGATCGGGGTGACGTATAACGTAATGTTTTCGGCCTCCCGGGTGATGAGCTTCACGGCGGGGCAGATGGGCATGCTGGGCGGCGTGCTCGGCTCGATGTTTATCTTGCGCCTGGGCATCCCGGCCGCGCCCGGTCTAGTCCTCACGCTGGCCGCCTGCGCCGCGATCGGCGTGGTCACCGAAGTCGTCGCGGTCCGCCCGGTGCTGCAGAAGCTCGACCAACATCTTTACGTGCTGTCCACGCT
>CAXTOB010000417.1:0-4875 GCA_964245505.1 uncultured Acetobacteraceae bacterium
GCGGCGTGGGTGGTGCGGCCCTGCGCCGCCGCCAGGCGCCGGGCGGCGTCGCCGTCCCGCAAGTGGCGCAGCGCCACAGGGGCTAGACGCATCAGCGACCCATTGCCCGCCGCCAGCGGGTCGCACGACCCGGCAAAGGGATCGCCCGTTCGCTCGAACCGCAGCAGCGCCTCCCGCGTGGTGACGCCGATGTCGAAGCAGACGCCGGTGCAGGAATACTCGCCCCTGCGATACCACGACAGGAACCGCCGCATCAGATCGCCTGCGTCGAAGCCGGGGTGCGCAATCAAGCTATCGGCGAGCGCCAGCGCCATGCTGGTATCGTCCGTCCACTGGCCCGGCTGCAACCCGAACGGCCCGCCTCCGGTCATCTCCGAATGCGGCGGGTTGGCATCCCGCGCCGCGAACTCCAGGGTGGTACCCAGCGCATCACCCACCGCCAAGCCGAGCAGCACACCCCGGGCGCGGTCCCGCACGTCCGGCCGCAACGCCAAGCTGGATTGCGCCAAGCTCGGCCACACCGGGCTGGCTATTGGCCGCACGGCTTCGGCGTAGGCCACCTGCGCCGCCGTCTCCAATGCCCCCGGCCGGGCCCGGCGGATGGCGTATATCGCCTCGCTCGGCGCCTGGCCCATCTCCGCCAGCAGCACCGCCGCCACCGTGCCGGTCCGGCCCAGTCCGCCCAGGCAGTGCAGCACGATGCGCCGCCCGGCCCGGAGATGCGCTCGCAGCACCGGGCCGGCCACCGGCCAGGCGGCGTCGAACGGAGCGCCGGTAACATCGCCATCCCCGATCGGCAGATGGTGCCACTCCATGCCGCGCGCCTGCACCTCCGCCCCCAACCGCGGCACCCGGTAGCGGTCCAACTCCCATTCCTCGACCAGCGTCACGACGGCCACAGCGCCCCAGTCCCGGATCGCATCCAGGTCCAGCGCAAGATCGCGGTCCCAAGCGCCGGTAAAGGCGTCCCGCTGCACCTTGCCGGGGCAAAACGTCATGCCGATCAGGCCGCCGCCCGGGGCCGGAACGGCGTCTATGCACAGGGGATGAGTTACGCTGGTTCGGGGCGTAGGGGTCATGGGAAATCCGATTAATGAAGGTCGGGACCGGCAGCAGCAGAACCCGAACTCCGATCCAGCATAAAGCTAGGCACGCCGGGGTTGCTGGCCAGAAGTAGCTGCACGGGTTGATGCGCCCATCGGCTGGCCTACTCCCAAATCAGCTACCTCAATGCGCCCCATGCGAGGGTGGCTCGATGCTGCCAAAGCTAAATTCGAGTAAAGGCTTGGGCAAGCTGGCTCCTCCCAACATTGACCGCTATCCAGCATTACGACGACAAGCCGCAGATGGGCGATACCGATGCACAAACTTCTGGCGAAGCTTGTTGGGGCTGGTTGCGTTGCTGTTTTGCTCGCCCTCGGCGGTGTCTGGATATACGCAGGCATCTACGGGTTGAACGTCGTATTCCGGCATGGCGGAACCTGGTGGATAAACGTTGCTGCCAACAGCGCTTGGATGTCGCCGTCCATGCGACTTGCAATCGGCGCCGCCCCGCTTGCGACGCCGGGCAGCTTCAAGTGGCAGGTCATCGGCGATGGTTTTGAGGTGGCCGACCTGCCCGCCGTAGCTGGCGAGCACGATGTTGACCATGTGCTGCTCGCGCGGATCGACCTGGCGAAGTTCCGCTTCGAGGTGCGAACTGCTTACAAAGGAGATGTCGGGCTAGACCAATGGATGACGCAGCTTCACCCGGCTCTCCTTATCGAAGGAAGCTACTCTGGGCGAACAGGCCGGCCGGCAACGCCTATTGTAAGTGCGGGCCAATCGCTCGGACCAAGCAGCTACGACGCAAGTGCGGGAGCCTTTGTCAGTTCCCACCTATTCACCGGCATCCAAGACGTCAGGGACAAGGGGTGGCAAGCAGCTTTCGAAGGCGCGGAGAACGCGATGGTGTCGTTTCCGCTTCTTGTCGCAGATGGCAGTCCGGGTCCCACTCGCTCCAGCCGATGGCTGGCAAACCGTAACTTCGTTGGTCAGGACGCAAACGGCCGCATCATCATCGGAACAACTACGGACGCGTTCTTCACTCTGGAGCGGTTCGCGCGCTTTCTGGCCGACAGTCCCCTTGGGCTGATCCTCGCGCTCAACCTTGATGGCGGCCCCGTGGCGAGCCAGGGAGTTTCCTTGAACGGATTTGAACGACGCGTGTATGGCCGCTGGGAGGCAAAGGTTGAGGGTGATCGCACCCAGTTGCTGATGTGGCCTTACGGCTCGGTTGCCATGCCTGTGGTCCTCGCCGTGTTCCCCCGGTAGGGCTGGCCTCGCGCCTGAACATAGCCGGACGTCCGATTGCGGTCAGGTATGCAGACAAGGCAGCATTGCTAAGTCGGGTACTCTCCCAGTCACTAGAGTTTCCAGTTCTGTCGCTGCCGAGTGCAGAAGATATGCCGGAATGACGGCGCGAAGCAGACGCAATGCCAAGTCACCTGTGCGGGTGCAACACTCCGGATGTTGACGCATAGCCTGCAAAACGTGCAGCCTTCCACATTTCAGCCGAATGGAGTGACATGATGCGGGCAAAACAGGCACTCACGTGGCTGACCGCCTCCTTAGTGGGCGCATGGCTTGCAACGGCGCAGCCCGCCGCCGCCAAGGACACCCTCGTCATCGGCGTCGCCCAGTTCCCCGCCAGCATGAACCCATACATCAGCTCGCAAACGGTCCAGTATTACACCATCGGCTTCGGCTCGCGCCCGGTCAGTGCCTTCGACAACGACGCCAAGCCCGTTTGCCTGCTGTGCACCGAGCTGCCCACCCTGGAAAACGGCCTCGCCCGCATCGAGGACACAGCCGGCGGCGGCAAGGGCCTGGCAGTGACGATCAAGCTGAAGCCCGACCTGAAGTGGGGCGACGGAGTGCCCGTCACCGCGCGCGACCTGGCGTTCACCTGGAGAGTCGGCGCCAACCCCGACGCCGGGTTCAGCAACAACTACGCCTGGTCCCGCGCCAGCTCGGTGGACGTGGTGGACGACCACACCGCCGTGCTGCATCTGCCGCGCACGTTGGTAACCTATCAGATCTGGGATTACCTATTGCCGGAGCACATCGAGGGCCCGGTCATCGCCGGCGGCGCCAGTGCGCTCGATTACATCAATCACACCGTTTACAACGCCGCACCGACGACGCCCGGCCTGTGGAACGGCCCCTACGTCGTCAGCACCTACAAGTCCGGCGAGCTGGTCGAGCTGACGCCGAACCCCCACTGGCCCGGTCCGGCCCCGGCCCTCAAACGCATCGTCGTCCGCCTGGTGGACAACACCGCGGCCCTAGCGGCCAACCTGATGTCGGGCGACGTGGACATGACCCCGTCGGGCATCGGCATCACCACTGACCAGGCAGTCGCCCTGCAGCGCGACCAGCCCGAGGCCTTCCGGTTCCTCTACCGCCCCGGCCTAAGCTACGAACGGATTGACATCAAAGCAGAAAACCCGCTCCTCGCCGACAAGCGCGTCCGCCAGGCGCTGCTGCAAGCGATAGACCGCAAGACGCTGATCGCCCGGCTGTTCAGCGGTCATGCGACCCTGGCGCAGGCCTGGATCAACGCCATCGAGCCGAATTTCGATCCCACCGTGACCTTCCCGCCGTACGACCCGGCCAATGCCCGCAAGTTGCTGGCCGAAGCCGGCTTCACCCCCGGCCCCGACGGCATCTGCCGCAACCCTGCCGGCGAGCGGCTGTCCCTGGAGTTCGCCACCACCGCCGGTAACCGCATCCGTGAGCTAAGCCAAGTGGTGATGCAGAACGCCTGGAAATCGGTCTGCGTGGAAGTCCTGATCCGTAACCAGCCCGCCCGCAGCTTTTTCGGCGAGTTGATCCGCAAGCGCGAGTTCACCGGCCTGGTCGAGTATGCCAACAGCACCCGGGTCGGGCTGGTTCCGACGCTGTTTCTTGCCTCGTCGGCCATTCCGGCGGCGGCAAACAACTACAACGGCATGAACTGGTCCGGCCTGTCCAACCCGCGGCTGAACGCCGTGCTGGCGCAGGCGGAAACCGAGCTTGACCCGGCGCATCAGCGGGAATTGTGGGCCGAGATGCAGCGCATCTACGTGGACGAGATGCTGGAACTGCCGCTCTATTTCCGGGAGGACCCGGACATCGTGCCGACCTGGCTGCAAGGTTACGAGGCGACAGGGAAGGAAGACTACGACTCGTTCTGGGCGGAGCGGTGGCATTAGCTGCCTCCCAGCGTGAGGAACTGTCTGCCAGGCTGTTAGAGTCTCAGGTCAGAGATGGACCTGCGGCCTGGAGCAGCCATCCCGGGATGCAACTCTACGGTCGGAGTTGGCTGCAAACCCACCATCCACGGCGCAAGACCTCTATCTCCGCTTCCCACCAGAACTCAACATTCAACAGAGAAACCAACCACCTATCCATTCCGCTTGACACCCGCCCCCCGCGGACTGGATCGTAGGCATACAAATGATCCGGGGTGCCCCGCCGCATGGCCACCTACCTGCGCCCGACCTCGCTGCCTCATGCCTGGGCCGCACTCCAATCAAGCCCGCGCACCGTGCTGGCCGGCGGCACCGACCACTTTCCCGCCCGCGCCATCCATGAGCCGGACGAGGACATCCTCGACTTGACCGCCCTGGCCGAGCTGCGAGGCATCACACGCACCGGCACCGCCTGGCGCATCCCAGCCCTGACCACCTGGACCGACCTAATTGCCGCCGGCCTGCCGCCGCTGTTCGACGGCCTGCGGGCCGCGGCGCGCCAGGTCGGCGGCTGGCAGATCCAGAATGCCGGCGAGCGTGCCGGCATTCTGGATCTGCCAGCCCGGCGGCGGACGGCATCCCCGCCTTGCTGGCGCTGGAC
>CAXTOB010000417.1:4885-5847 GCA_964245505.1 uncultured Acetobacteraceae bacterium
AACGGCACCCGCACCGTCTCATTGCAGGATTTCGTCCTCGGCCCCCGCCAAACTGCCCGCCGCCCGGACGAGCTCGTTCTGGCCCTGCTGATCCCCGACCGCCCGGCACGCTCGTTATTCTTAAAACTGGGCGCACGGCGCTACCTCGTTATCTCCATTACCATGGCCGCCGTCACGCTGGAGCAGGACGCCGCCGGCCGCGTCACCCACGCCCGGGTGGCCGTGGGCTCCTGCGGCCCGCGCGCAACCCGGCTGCCGGCGCTGGAGGCGGCGCTGCTGGGCCAGGCCCCCCATCCCGGCTTAGCCCAGCCCGAGCACCTGGCGCCCCTATCCCCGATCTCCGACGTGCGCGCCCCGGCAGCTTATCGCCTAGACGCCACCCTAGAACTGCTCCGCCGCGCGCTCGAAGGCTTCCACGCCCAGAAAGCCGCAGCATGAGGTCCCCCGCCGAACCCGTAGCCTTCACCCTGAACGGCCAGCCAATCGAAGTGCACGTGCCCCTAGCCCGGCGCTTATCCGACGTACTGCGGGACGATCTCGGCCTGACCGGCACCAAGATCGGCTGCAACGCCGGAGACTGCGGCGCCTGCACCGTGCTGCTGGACGGCCGCCAAGCCTGCGCCTGCCTGGTCCCCGCCGGCCGCGTCGCCGGCAGCAGCGTGCAAACGGTCGAGGGCCTGGGGCAGGGCGGCCTGAACGCCCTGCAGCGCGCCTTCCTCCGCCACGGTGCCGCCCAGTGCGGCATCTGCACCCCGGGAATGCTGATGGCCGCGACCGACCTGCTGGCCCGCGTCGCCACCCCCACCGAGGCCCAGGTGCAGGACGCCCTAGGGGGCGTGCTGTGCCGCTGCACCGGCTACCGCAAGATCATCGAGGCCGTGCTGGACGTCGGCAGCAACGCCCCGCCGCTCGACCCGCCCGCCGGCGCCGCCGTGGGCGCGCGACTGCCCAAGGTGGACGGC
>CAXTOB010000418.1:0-5843 GCA_964245505.1 uncultured Acetobacteraceae bacterium
CACGCACCCTGCGCATCGACGCCGACCGGATCGACACGCTGGCCGACATCGCCGCCGAGCTGATCGTGGCCAAGAACCGGCTCGCCCACCTCGTCGCCGACGCCGAGCGCACCGCCCCCGGGCTGGCCCGCGCCCTATCGGCCACGCAGGCGGAATTCGACCGCCTGGTTGGCAGCCTGCACCGGGCCGTCGCCCGCACCCGGCTCGTGCCCATCAGCCATACCACCCGCCGGCTGGCGCGCCTGGTCCGCGACATCGCCGGCAAGCTCGGCAAGCCAGTGCGGTTCGACGTCGCAGGCGTGGACACCGAGGCCGACAAGGCCATCATCGACAACCTGTTCGAGCCGCTCCTGCACGTCATGCGCAACGCCATCGACCACGGCATCGAGCCCCGCGCGGCGCGGCTCACGGCCGGCAAGCCGGCAGAGGGCCTTATCCGCCTGCAGGCCGGCCGCGAGGGCGACCAGATCGTCATCACCATCAGCGACGACGGCGCCGGCATCGACCCGGCAAAACTCCGAGCCGCCGCACTGGCCCGCGCCGTCGCAAATCCGGCCACGGTCGCCGCCATGGACGACGCGGCTGCCCTCGAACTCATCTTCTCCCCCGGCTTCTCGACCGCCGCCGCCGTCACCGACCTGTCTGGCAGGGGCGTCGGGCTCGATGCCGTCCGCATGGCCGTCCGCGCAATGGGCGGCGACGTCGGCATCGCGAGCACGCCCGGCCAAGGCTCCACCGTCCGGCTCCAGGTGCCGCAGGCAGTGGTGGTAACCGCAGTCGTTCTCGTCGAGGCGGCACAGGAAATTTTCGGCCTCCCGATCGAGGCAGTGGCCGAAACCGCGCGCGTGCCGGCCGCGCGCATCCTTCCCATCCGCGACGGCCGCGCCTGCGTACTCAAGGGTTGCACCGTCCCCGTCCTCCGCCTTGCCGACCTGCTAGGCCTGGGCGCCCGGCCAGGCACCGGCGCGGCATCTGCGGGAACAGACTGCAAGCTCGTCGTGGTAGGATCGGCCGGACGGCAAGTCGGGGTCGAAGTGGACGGGATCGGCGCAAGGATCGAGGTCGCGATACGCCCACTAGGCGGCCTGCTGGCCGGCATGAAGGGCATCATGGGAGCCACGCTGCTCGGCGACGGGCGTGTCCTGCTGGTGCTCAATGTCGCGGAACTGATCGGATGACCGTTGCCTTAGACGGCGATGTCATCGGCATCCACGACCCCAGCCGGATCGAGGATGCGGAGGCGCTGCTCGTTTGGCTGCAGCAGGACCGCAGCCGTTTCGTCGATCTCACTCACGCAGGGTGCCCCCACGCCGCCGTCGTGCAAATCCTGCTCGCCTTCCGGCCGCGTTTCGTTGCGCCGCCTAATGATCCATTTCTGGAACGTTGGCTCTTCCCGCACATCAGTCCCGAATGTTAGGGTGAACCGGGATAGAACGTTCTTGCACAGGAAGGCCAGTGATCGTCATCGAGGGAACACTGTTTAGATCGCCGATACCGACGCACCGCCTACCCGTGGGAGAACTCCTTAAATGGCTGTGACAATCCTGATTGTCGATGACAGCAAGCTGGCCCGTATCGTCGCCGGCAAAGCCGTCAGCGGCCTGCAGCCGGAGTGGGAACGGCTGGAGGCATCGACCGCCGACCAGGCGCTGGAGATGATCGACAACCGTCACGCCGATGTGGCGCTGCTCGACTACAACATGCCCGGGCGCAACGGTCTTGAACTGGCCGCCGACCTGCGCGCGCGTGACTCGGCCATGCCGATCGCCGTCATCACCGCCAACGTGCAGGATGAGATCGTCGCCGCCGTGCGTGCGCTCAACGCCACCTTCGTCGGCAAGCCGCTGACCCAGGATGGCCTGCGCGGCTTCCTCTCGGGCGCAGCACTGCACCTACGCGGACTCGGATGAGCGCCCAGGCCGACGTGTCGCTAACCGAACTCGAGCGCGACGCGCTCACCGAACTCGTCAACATCGGCGTCAGCCGGGCCAGCGTATCGTTGCGCAGCATGGTCGGCCAGCAGGTGCTGCTGTCGGTGCCCTCAATCGAGATCGTCACCTACCGCGATGCGGCTCTGCTGTTGGGAGAACGTGAAAGCGAGGAGCTGGTGGCGGTCCGGCAGGATTTCGCAGGCCCGTTCAACGGTCGCGCCCTGCTGATCTTCCCCCAGGCCAACAGCCTTGAGCTGGTGCGTGCAGTGATGGGCGAGGGCATATCCACAGCCGAGCTGGTGGACATGGAGCAGGAGGCGCTGGCCGAAACCGGCAACGTGATTCTGAACGGCTGCCTCGGCAGCATCGCCAACATGCTCCGGCAGTCGCTGAGCATGAGCCTGCCGGAAATTCTGCGCGGCAACGGCGCCGCGCTGTTCCAGCTCGGCACGATCGGCGAGGCGGACGGCCAGGTGCTGTTCCTGTATATCAACTTCCTGGTGCTCGATCAGAATATCCGCGGATACATCGCGATGCTGATGGACTTGCCGTCGATGAACATCTTGAAACTATTGGTTCAAGACTTCATCGAGGCGGTAATGAACGATGATGCGACGGTCGCCTGATCCCGCCCAGATACGGCGTCAGCACGTGGCTCCATGAGCGAGCCTCCCTTCACACCAGGTCTGCTATCCGCCGCCCGCACTTTCACTGCGCCCGATGCCAGCGGCCCCACACTTAGCCCAACCCACGATGCCGAGGCACGGCTACGCGCAATCCTGTTCAACTCGGGAGCCGCCGCCGCCTGGGAGTGGCAGGTCGATCGAAGAGTTGTCATCGGCGACGCCGGGTTCGCAGCGCTCTATGGCATCGATCCCGCACACGCCGCCGCCGGTGTGACCGCCGCGACATTCTTCTCGATCATCCATCCGCTGGATCGCGACCGCATCCGCCTCGCCATCGGCGGGATGCTCCGCGGCGTGGAGGTCCTGTCCAAGGAATACCGTGTCCTGACGCCCGCAGGCGCCCTCCGCTGGCTCCACCTGCGCGGCCGCGGGCAGCCCAGCGACTCAGCAGCGCCCGCACGGTTCGGCGGCGTGCTGGTTGATATCACCGAGCAGAAGCGGCTTGAGGAACAGCTCCGCATCGCGCAAACGGCCGGCGGCGTCGGCACGTTTGAACATATCGACGGCTTCGGCACCGTCTCCGTTTCCACCCAGTTCTGCCGCCTGCTGGGCCTGCATCCCACCACCAACCTGCCGGTGCGCACCGTCAACGCCGTCGTCCATCCCGGCGATCCGCCGATCATCGATCTCGCGGCACCCCGCACGGCCGGCGTCACCGGTCAAGCCGAGTTCCGCGTCGTCCGGCCCGGCAACGGCGAGACGCGCTGGTTCATGCGCCGTGCCGAGCATCTGCGCGATGGCGACGACAGCGGCCTGCGGTTCAGCGGCGTCATCTACGACATCACCGACGCCAAACGGGTCGAGGAACAACTGCGCACCCTCAACGATACGCTCGAGACCCGCGTCGCGGAGCGCACGCGCGAGCGCGACCGGATCTGGCGCGTCAGCCGCGACCTGCTGGGCGTCGCCGACCCGGCCGGGCGGTGGATCAGCGTGAACCCGGCCTGGCACGCACTGCTCGGGTGGAAGGAGAGCGAAGTCGTTGGGCGGACGCTAGAGTGGTTGCAGCATCCCCAGGATAAAATGTCCTTCGCCGCGGAGCTCGCCGCCTCCCTCGCGGGCCAGCATAGGCACACCTTCGAAAACCGCCTTCGTCAGCGCCAGAACGGCTACCTATGGCTGTCATGGACCGCGGTGCCGGAAGACGGGCTGCTGTATTGCGTCGGACGCGACATCACGGCCGAAAAGGAGGCTGCCGCAGCCTTGGTGGCGGCCGAGGAGCAGCTTCGCCAGTCGCAGAAGATGGAGGCGGTGGGCCAGCTCACCGGGGGCCTCGCGCACGATTTCAACAACCTGCTGACCGGCATCGCCGGCAGCCTCGAGCTGCTGCAGGCACGCATCGCGCGCGGCGACACAGGCAATCTGGAACGCTACATCGAAGCCGCAGAGGGCTCCTGCAAGCGCGCCGCGGCTCTCACCCACCGTCTGCTGGCATTCTCCCGCCGGCAAACGCTGACGCCGCGCCCGATAGATGTCAGCAACCTGGTTGCCAGCATGGAAGACCTGATCAGGCACACCATGGGACCCAGGGTCATCCTTGAGCTATGCGAGGAGGACGGGCTGTGGAACACCACCGCCGATCCGAACCAGCTCGAGAATGCGCTCCTCAACCTGTGCATCAACGCCCGCGATGCCATGCCCGACGGCGGCCGCCTGGTGATCGGCCTCGCCAACCGCGCGCTCCATGGCCAGGAGGCCGCCGACCGCCACTTGCCGGCCGGGGACTACGTTGCGCTCGCGGTGACGGACACCGGCACTGGCATGGCGCCCGAAGTCGTCGCCCGCGCCTTCGATCCGTTCTTCACCACCAAGCCGACCGGCCTGGGCACCGGCCTCGGGCTCTCGATGGTCTATGGCTTCGCCCGTCAGTCCGGCGGGCAGGCCGGTATCCGCTCCGAGGTAGGCCACGGCACGACGATCAGCATCTATTTGCCCCGTCACCACGGCAGCGCGAAACACATCGAGGAGGTTTTGGGCACGACCACCTCGCCGCGGAGCGGGCGGGGCAAAAGGGTCCTTGTTGTGGACGACGAGCCGATCATCCGCATGCTGGTAACCGAAATCCTCACCGATCTCGGTTATGAAACGCTGGAGGCCGCTTCCGGCGACGCGGCGCTGGACATCCTGCGGTCCGTCACGGGTCCCGACCTGCTGGTGAGCGACGTCGGCCTGCCGGGTAGCCTCAACGGGCGGCAACTGGCCGATGCTGCCCGCATGTTGCATCCCGGCCTCAAGGTCCTGTTCATCACCGGCTACGCCAAGGAAGCGACGCTGAGCAACCTCGAACCCGGGATGCAAGTCGTCAGCAAACCATTCGAGATGGAGGCCCTGGCCCGGCGCATCCAGTCGATCATCTTCGAAGCCTGATACCAAACGCCCTTCCCTCTGACCGTTTCCGTCATTGCGAGGAGCGCAGCGACGCGGCAATCCAGGGCGGCAAGCACCCTGCTGGCGGCCCTGGATTGCCGCGCCGCAAGTGCGGCTCGCAATGACGGCTCGGCAACATAAAGGTCAGTGCGAACGGCTGTTGGTATCAGTAACCTCCACGTCGCCGCGCCGTCATTGCGAGCCGCTTACGGCGCGGCAACCAGAGCCGCCATCACAGTCCTTCCCGCGGGGGATCGCGGCGTCGCTACGTCCCTCGCAATGCCGGAGACGGTCGGAGCGAAGGCGGTTTGACAAAAGCCATCACCGTGCTCCGGTCGGACCGGAAGCCGCTCGGACCATGGCCTTCCACATTTGGGCCGAGATCACCGGCGTCACTTCTCAAGCATAACCCTGGGCACACCATCCTCGTCGCACGCCGTCACCACCTCAACTCAACAAGTTGACCTTGCCTTTCAACGCCCCCGTCCAGGGCCGCCGCCAGGCCCAGTCCCCAAAGCAGGCCCGAAGCCCGGCCCGCTGCCGGCACCCGGGGGGGCTTCACTGCCAGGATCATCCCCCGTACGTGGCGCCACCCGGTTCCGGCTGGACTCCCGGGCGTCCGCCAGGACCGCCTGACCGTCCATCGCCAGCACGGCCAGGGCCGCCAGGTGATCCGAGCGCCCGGTTGGGCACTGGCGCCGGCTCGAACCGGATCGCATTGCGCCGCCCAATGGCGTCCAGGATCCGGATGTTGTGGCCGGACACGATGCCGAACGCCGTCGTGACCCCGGCCGCGGCCAGGAGCTCCGCAACCAGGTCGCCAACAGTGTCGGCCATGCCCGTCCCCGAGCCCGTCCCC
>CAXTOB010000419.1:0-5819 GCA_964245505.1 uncultured Acetobacteraceae bacterium
GTGCGGGGGCGGCGATCTCAACCAATGGCGGCCTCCCGTGCTCCGGGGTCGCCAGCCATCGCCGCCATGATCGCGGGCTCGCCGATGGCGTCGCCGCGCAGCTCCGCCACGGTGCGGCCGTCGCGCAGGACGAAGATGCGGCTTGCGGCCTCGACCAGTTCCTCCAGCTCGGAGGAGATCATGAGTACTCCCAGGCCGGTTTGGCTGAGTTCCCGGACCAGGCCGAGGATTTCCGCCTTGGCGCCGACGTCGATGCCGCGGGTCGGTTCGTCGAGGATCAGCAGGCGCGGGTTCATGCATAGCCAGCGGGCGAGCAGCACCTTTTGCTGGTTGCCGCCAGATAGCTCGCGGATCGGCTGCTCCGGCCCGGTGCAGCGTATGCCGAGGCGGGTGATGAAGCGGTTTGCGATGGCGCGCGACTTGGCGTCGTCCACGATGCCGCCGCGGGCTAGTTGCGGCAACAGGGCGAGGGTCAGGTTCTCGCGCACCGACATGCCGGGCACGATGCCTTCCAGCTTGCGGTCCTCCGAGACGAAGCCCAGGCCGGCGCGTATGGCGTCCGCGGGGGCGCCGGGTGTGCCGTGGCCGCCGGGCAGGCGGATGGCGCCGCCCAATGCCGGGTCGGCGCCGAACACGGCCCGCGCGGTTTCGGTGCGGCCGGCGCCGAGCAGGCCGGCGAGGCCGACGATCTCCCCCTCGCGCACGTCTAGGCTGACGCCGCGTACCTTGGGGCCGGCTTGGAGGTTTTCGACCTCCAGCACCGGGGGTGCGTTGGTTTGCGCCGGGCTGGCGCCTGGGCCGTGGAGCGTTTGCTGCAGCTCGCGCCCGAGCATGGTGGTCACGAGGTCTAGGCGCGATAGGTCTTCCATGCCGCCGGCCCGCACCGTGCGGCCGTCGCGCATGACGGTGACGCGGTCGCAGACGGCGTATAGCTCGTCCAGCTTGTGGCTGACGAAGATGACCGAGACGCCTGATGCCTTTAGGCGGCGGATCACGCCGAACAGTATTTCGACCTCGCGCTCCGCCAGCGAAGAGGTCGGCTCGTCCATGATGACCAGTCCGGCCTCGAAGGCGACGGCGCGGGCGATGGCGACCATCTGCTGCACGGCGGTCGGCAGGGTCATCACCGGGCGGCGGACGTCGATGTTGATGCCGAAGCGGGCCAGCAGCTCCTCGGCTTCCGCGTGCATGGCGCGCCAGTCCAGCAGGCCGAAGCGCCGACGTTCGCGGCCGAGGCAGATGTTCTCCGCTGCGGAGCGATAGGGGATGAGGTTGATTTCCTGGTAGATCGTGCTGATGCCCGCCCGCTGCGCCTCACCCGGCGAGGTGAAGGCAACGGGGCGGCCGTCGAAGGTCACCTCGCCGGCGTCCCGCTGATGATAGCCGGTCAGGATTTTTATCAAGGTGGACTTGCCGGCCCCGTTCTGGCCGATCAGGGCGTGGACCTCGCCGCGACCGACCTCCAGCGAGGCTCCTGCTAGGGCGGGCACGCCGGCGAAGCGCTTGTCGATGCCACGCATTACGAGCAGCGGCGCGGTCATCGGCGGCGATCGTGTGGAGCAGACGGCGGGGTTTGCCGCGGTGCATGAGGCATCATTGGTCTATAGCGCGTTCGGTTCGAGTGGAGACACAAAACAGGCTCCAGCCTTATGTTTTAACCAGCGTTTATTTGGCTTAAATAGGGCTGTTTGAGCCGGACACGCTCTGGGACGGTCTTCGTCCAGATTGGACGGAGACCGGTCTAGCTTTCTTGCGGGCACAGGCTCGCAGTTGGGTGCGACTGCTGCGCATGCGGACTCAGAGGCAATCTGCTCAAGATGCCCAAGGCGGCGTGCAGTCATCGGGAGGCGTTTGCGGCACGGCGATCCAGGGGCAGCCAACGCGGCCTTGGCAGTCCTAGGTCGCCGCGCCGAAAGGCCCCTCGCGATGGCGAGAGCGGACAAGACAGCCGGCTGGGTCAGTACGAGTCGGCGATCATCTGGCTGGCGTTCGACTTGTCGTAGAAGCGGTCAACGTTCACCACCCACGGCTCGATCGTCTCGCCCTTGGCGTAGCGGGCCAGGGTCTCGAACGCCTTCGGGCCGAACTTTGGGTTGCACTCGACGGTCGCCAGCATCTTGCCGTCTATGATCGCCTGCAGGGCGTCCCGGGTGCCGTCCACCGACACCACCATGACGTCCTGCCCGGCCCTCTTGCCCGCCGCCTCCAGCGCCGCCAGCGCGCCGATGGCCATCTCGTCGTTGTGGGCATAGACGGCGGTCGCGTCGGAACGGGCCTGCAACAGGGTTTCCGCGACCTGGCGGCCCTTGTCGCGGACGAAGTCGCCGGACTGGGAGGCGATGATCTTCATGCCGGGGCTGGCCTTGATGCCTTCCTCGAACCCCTTGCGGCGGTCGTTGGCGGGCGACGACCCGGTGGTTCCCTCGATCTGGATGATCAGGGCCTTGCCGCCCGTCGCCTTGGCCAGCGCCTCGCCGGCTCGGCGGCCCTCGGCCACGAAGTCGGAGCCGATGAAGGTCACGTAGTCGCGGCCGGGTTTGGCCAGGGTCTCGTCCACCTTGCGGTCGAGCAGGATGACGGGGATGCCGGCGCGCTTGGCCGACATGACGGCGGGGACGAGCGGCTTCTCTTCGCGCGGCGCCAGGAAGATCAGGTCAACACCCTGGGCGATCATGGAGTTGACGTCGGCGACCTGCTTGGCGGCCGATGCCGCGGCGTCGGTGTAAACGAGCTGATGGCCTAGCCGGGCGGCCTCGGACTGCATGCTTTCGGTTTGGGCGATGCGCCAGGGGTTGTTGGACTCGGTTTGGGCGAAGCCGACCTTGTACTTGTCTTTTGCCTTCAGCTTCGGTAGGGCCTGCGCCCAGGCGGTGCTCCCGATAAGTCCGGTCCCGGCCATACCGGCGCCAATCGCCAACAACGTCCTTCTATGCATCACGTCCTCCGTTCCGCCCGTTAGCGGGTCCTATTGTGGCTGGGTAAGGCCCTGTAGCCATGCCCTCGGAGCGGGGCCGCCATGGAGCCTGCTTCAACCGGCATGAGCGTGGTGGCGCACCAAACCATTGTCAAGCAACGCGATTGACGACCGCGGACTATCCCGATGCTAAGCCGCGCCTGATCCTTGACCCTAGAATGGCGAGTCCGGGAAGTAGTGCGCCTTGGCGTTCTCCGGCGTGACCAGCACCGCCTCGATGATGGTCTGCAGCGGGATCGGCGCATGCTCGACCAAGTGGGCGGCGGTCAGGTCCATCGCCTGCTCGATCATGCCGGGCGGGTAGGTCACGTCCGCTGGCACCAGCCGATCGCTCTCCATGACGCGATGGACCATCTCCTTCATGCCGGCACCGCCGACGATGAACATGGTGTCCTCGCGCTTGGCCTCGCGCACCGCCTCGATCACGCCGATGGCGATGTCGTCGTCCTGTGCCCACACGGCATCTATCTTGGGGAACCGCTGCAGGAAGTCCTGCATGACGCGGAAGCCGTCGTCGCGGTTCCAGTTGGCGAACTGCATGGCGAGCACGTTGACGCCGCTGCCGGCGATCGCCTTCTGGAACGCCTCGACCCGTTGCGTGTCAACGACGGTCGGGATGCCGCGCAGCACGACGATCTGGCCGCCGTTGGGGAAGCGGCGGCGGAAGTACTGCCCGGCCACATCGCCGAACCGGACGTTGTCGCCGGCGACGTAGGCGTCCTGGATGGCCGGGTCGGTCAGGCCGCGGTCCACGACGGTGATGAACACGCCGGCCGCCTTCACCTGGCGCACCGGGTCGGTGAGCGGGGCCGACTCGAACGGCAGCACCACCAGGCCGTTGATCCGGCGGACCGAGACCAGGTCCTCCAGGTCGTTGGCCTGGCTTGCCGCGTCGCGTGCCGTCACGAGCACGACTTCAAGATTCGGATACTTGGCCTGCAGGCGATGCTGGGCCTGCTGCGCGTGCCAGTTCAGGCCCGCCGCCCAACCGTGCGTGGCGGACGGGATGGACACGCCCATGCGCACCTGCCCCGCCTGTGCCACCGCGGCGCCGGGCATGGCGAGCGCCGCCGTGGCGGTGGCCAGCATCGTCCTGCGTTTCATGGTTCGTTTCCTTTCCGATTATTATCGTTGACGCCCGCCGCGCTGCAGCAGGACCGCGGCGATGATGATGATGCCCTGGATCGCGCCGTTCAGGTAAACGCTGATCGCCCCGGTCAGATTCAGGATGTTGTCGATCAGCGTCAGCAGGACCGCGCCGGCGACGGTGCCCCAAATCCGGCCGTGCCCGCCCTTCAGCATGGTTCCGCCGATGATCACGGCGGCGATCGCCTCCAGCTCCCAAAGCAGCCCGGTGGTGGCCGACGCCGAGCCAAGCCGGGGCACATACAGGAACACGGCCAGTGCGACGCAGAAGCCTTGCAGCACGAAGGCCAGCAGCTTGACCCGGTCCACGTCGATGGCGGAGTAGCGCGCGACCTCCTCGTTGCTGCCGATCGCCATGCAGTAGCGGCCGAACCGCGTCCGGGTCAGCAGCACGGACCCGGCGAGGGCCACGAGCGCGAACACCAGTACCGGGACCGGTATCCCCAGCACGGCGCCGTAGTAGGCCGGGCGGTAAACGGCGCGCATTGGGGAGGCCAGGGACAGCGTGCCGCCATTGGCCAGATAGGTCACGAGCGAGCGATACAGGCCCATCGTGCCCAGGGTGACGATGAACGCCTCGATCCGGCCCTTGGTCACCAGCAGCCCGTTCAACAAACCCGCTAGCAGGCCGATCCCGATCGCCACGCACGCGCCGAGTGCGATGGCCGGCCAGCCCGCGCCCAACGGGCCGGCCATCGCGTTGAGCGCCACGATGGTGACGCCTGATGCGAAGGCGGCCAGCGATCCGACCGACAGGTCGATGTTGCCCGTGGTGATGATGAAGGTGGCGCCGACCGCGATGATGCCGGTGAAGGACGTGCGGGTCAGCACGTTGGCGATGTTGCCCGCGCTGAGGAAGGCCGGGTTGGCCAGCGCCCCGATCAGCGCGAGGGCTGCGAGCGCCAGAAACGGCCCGGCCTGCACCAGGTTGATCCGCGGCCAGGACCGCTGCGGCAAAGCCGCCTTCGGGGCTGTGTCAGGCAGCAGCGGCATTGGGAACTCCGGCAGCCAGGTCCAGGACGGCGTCGGCAGTGACTGCGTCGCCTGCAAGCTCGCCGGCGATGCGGCCGTGGCGCATGACGCAGACGCGGTGCGATAGGCCGGTCACCTCCGCCATCTCCGACGATACGAGCACGATGGCCACGCCCTCCGCGGCGAGGCCGTGCAGCAGGCGGTAGATCTGCTGCTTGGTGCCGACGTCCACGCCGCGGGTCGGCTCGTCCACGATCAGCACGCGCGGGGCGACCTGCAGGATCTTTGCGAACAGCAGCTTCTGCTGGTTGCCGCCGCTGAGGTGCGCGACGGGGCCGTCGAGCCTGGTGGCCCTGATGTCGAAGGCGCGCACTGCCTGCGCCAGCGCCGCGTCCTCCTGGCGTTCGTCCACCAGAACCCGTCCGTATTGCCGCAGGGCCAGCAGGGTCAGGTTGGGGCGCGGCGGCTGAGCGACCAGGAGGCCGCGTCCCTTCCGGTCCTCGGTCAGGTAGGCGATGCCGGCCGCGGTGGCGTCGCGCAGGTTGCGGATGCGGACCGGCGCACCGTCGCGGCGGATGATCCCGGTGGTGTGGGGGCGAAGTCCGGCCACTGCCTCCATCAACTCCGTGCGGCCGGCGCCGACCAGCCCGGCGAAACCCAGAATCTCGCCCCGGCGCAGCTCGAACGACGCATCCTGTACCCAGCCGGGCACCGTCACGCCCTGCAC
>CAXTOB010000420.1:0-5816 GCA_964245505.1 uncultured Acetobacteraceae bacterium
GGTGCGGGAGGAGTGGTTGGGCGGCGCTGGTGTGCCCAGGGCGGGTTGGTCGCAACGCTCCTCCTTTGCCTGATGGGTCCAGGCGGTGGTTCTTCTGGTTGGACGCCTTACCGGTAAGTATGTTTTTGGCCTGCTCGTTCGTCAAGCTTATTGCCGCGTGGCGATGTGCCCGGTTTGAACGTCCGCAGCGATGGACGGCAGATTGACGTTGCTAGCTGGATTCGAGGGCCACTTTCGGTCAAACGGGGCGCAGGTGTTGCGTTTCGTGTGCTGGTCGTTTGACGAAGTGGTACACGCCAGTCAGTGAGGCCCGGTTGCTGGGTCGTGGTGGACCGTCTACAAACGACGGCAGATTAAGAAAACGACAGTAAATCAAGAGTTGGACGGACGCCCAACGCCAACCTGCCCCCCGAGCAAGGTGTACCAATGAAAACCGCCTCTTTGGTGCTGGGGCCGTCGATTGCGGCGAAAACTAATGGCTTGGGTGCAAAAGAAAGGCAGGAAGCTCGAGTGCAACCTCGTCAGGTGCAAGAAGGCGAACGCCGTATTTCTCGAATACTCTTATAGTATCCTTGAGATCAACCGTTGCATAGGTAATCCCATCGTCTGGCGGAATATCCAAGCTCTGCGCTGGGATTGCCATGGCGGCGCTTGCGTTCATAAAGCCACCTGGCGTCATGAGCACCAGCATGTGGATTTCTGAGGACTGAATCCTGAAAGCATGCGCTTTGCGCTTCGGCAGAAATACGCACTCCCCGGCAGCGGCTCGGAAGCACTCGTCTCCGACATAAACATCTAGTAGCCCCTCCAAGACATAAAACATCTCGTGTTCACGTTCATGCACGTGCGGTGGAGGTTCCGTGCCCTTTCTCATCCTCGATACAACGAACTCAAATGCTCCGCCTGTGTCCTGCTCTGTTGCCAGATTTGATATGAGAATGCCTTTATACCAGGTTGACATCTCAACTGAAGGCGCTCGTTTGAACGCCTTGATGGTTGCAGTCGCCGTCATTTGTCTGTGCGCCTTTTCAGTTCGTCCACCGGTGAGCCGATCGGACCGAGCGAGTCAAAAGCTTGATATTTTGGATGCCGCGCCGCTGCCCGCTGCCGCTGCTTCAGTCCAGAGAAACAGACCAATCGATATCTGTACGACGCAGAGGTAGGGTAGGGCTGGCCTGCTGTCAGGTCAACCGCTATGAATTGTTTTACGTGTGGCCCGCGCCCCTGCCCAGCACTTCACTGTGTTGGTCTGCGCCCGTTTATTAATGTCCACACCCTTGGCTGGCCCATGCAGGGGGTGGCGAGTTGCACGGCTTTGCCGGCCGTTCTGCATCAGGATGGGCAGGCCGTGCGCGCTGCCCTGGAGCAGTCGCCAGATCGAGGGGCAGGTCAGCCGCGTCAGGCTGGTTAAACGCCAAGGTTACGGGAAAGCAGGGCTCGATTTAGTCAAGGCATGTTTGATCTGTGGCGCATGACACCGACTTACACCGAGGTTGCGGATGAGCCCCCCTTCCCAAAGTGATTGACTTACTAGATGGAAACGCCTCTAGTGCAGCGTCAGCACTGATGTAAGATGTTTACGCAGTGCAGCGCTCGGGCCAAAGCTGGTGGCTATACTTATCAAATTAGGAATGATGGGGCACTAAATAATTTCAGTCGGCATCACGCTATGATCCCGCCCTTGCCCAAGAGCATAGCGTGTAAGCTGCTGCTTGATACCGGTTTCGGTGCTGCCCGCGAACAGGTCGCTGTTGGCGAGGTAGCCTGACTGGTGCAGTTCGGGTCCGTCTGCGGATGAAGCCGCACTTATTGGCATGATCCGGCTTACGTTTAATGACTCTTAAGACGCTTTTGCATGCCCGGATAGGAGCCGTTCATGTCCTACGACACCAGCGGCATCACTGCCGCACGCACCGGACAGCTCCTGGCCAAGGAATTTCATGCCGATGGCCAGACCTCGCCGGCGCGCACGCGAACGCTCACCACGAGCGGCCTGGTCCGCCGCATTCTGCTCGTCATCTTCCTGCTCTCCCTTGCAGGCGGGGCCGGCGGGTTCTTCTTGGTGCTGCGCCAACGCGCGCTCCAGGCTGCCGCAAACGAGGCGCGGCTGCTGCTGACGACAGCGCTTGCGGTCAGCGACTACACGGACGAGAACATCTTTCCCCTGCTGGGCAAGCTGCCCGCAGACCGCTTCTACGAGCAGGTGGTGCCGTTCCACGTGGCTCAGGCAGTCTTCCGCAAGGTGCAGGCCCTATACCCGGCCTACAGCTACCGTGAGCCTGCGCTCAACCCGACCAGCCTCGATGACCGGCCAACCCCCTTCGATGTCGAGTTGACCGAGCGCTTCCGCGACGACCCAAGCCTGAAGGACCTGGAAGGCGTCCGCCAGGACAGCGGGCGCACCGTGTTCTATCTCGCGCGGCCGATCCGGATCACCGACCAGCAATGCCTGACCTGCCACGGCACGCCCGACCGCGCGCCCAAGGCCCTGCTTGCCCGCTACGGCACGGTGAACGGCTTCGGCTGGACGATGGGCGAGACGGTCGGCGTCCAGGCGCTCAGCATCCCGATCGCCGAGGAGCTGCGCGGGACGACGGAGCTGGCCGTGACGCTCGCCGCCGGGCTGCTGGCGATCTTCTTCATCACCTACGTGGCGCTCACCGCTTCGCTCCAGGTCATGCTGGTCAGGCCGCTGCGTGCGCTTGCCCACTCGGCCGACATGGCTAGCAAGACGAACGACGCGCACATCGAGCTGCCGCACTCCGGCGTGAGCGAGATCCATGGGTTGGCCGACGCGATCGGGCGCCTTCGCCTGAGTCTGCGTAAGGCGCTCGGCCAGGCGCCACCCCGGCCGCCTGCGCCGGCCCCATGACAGGAGAGAGGCCATGCCGCGCGTTCTCGGTGCCTTGAGCCTGGCCGCAATGGCCGCCATGCTCTGGTGGTTTCACAGCGTCTCTGCCACCTTCCAGCTTTTTGCCAGCCCTATGCTCACACACGGCCTCGACGTGGCGGCTTCAGTCACAACCGCGGTGCTGGCGGTCACTCTTGCCGGGCAGGCCATCGTTCGCCTGGTGCTGCTGGCCATATGCGGGGTCGAGCCGACCGGCTTCCAGCGCGCCGGTCTTTATGCCGTCCTGGGCATGGCTGCCGGCGTGGTCGTGCTCACGCACCTGGGCGTCAATGTCACCGCCGTATTTGCCACCTCGGCCATCCTGACCGCGGTCTTCGGCTTCGCGCTGCAGCCGACGCTGAACGGCCTGATCGGTGGCCTCACCTTGCACACCGACCGCGTGCTCAAAATCGGCGATGCCATCCTGCACAATGGCAACCCCGTCGAGGTGACCGCCTTCAACTGGCGTTCTGTCTCGGGCCGCAAGCTCGACGGCAGCCTGATTGTATTCCCCAACGCCCGCATCGTGGACGGCACGATCGAAATCCTGCCCCGAGACCATCCAGTGCGCGCCGACACGGTGTTCCCGGTCCCGATCACGGTGGCGCCGCAGCGGCTGTCCGATCTGGTCGGCGAACTGGTCGCCGACTTCGCCGAGGTCGATGACGGCCGGCCTGTCACGGTGGCGCCCATCGCGTTCGAGCCCGACAGGGCGCTGGCCCGCTACCGGGTCCGTTACTGGGTTCACGCCTACGCGGACCGCAGCGACCTCGAAGCCGAGGTGCTGCGCCGCATCTGGTACGCGCTGCAGCGCGAGGGCATCGCCTGGCCGGTGAACAACTTCTACGAGCCCGAGTTCCGCACCCCGCAAGGGCCGGCTGTCCTGCTCGCCCACGACTGGCCGGAGGCGATCGCGGCGGCGATCGCGCGAGCGCCCGCGCAGCCCGGCCTCGCCGGGCTTCTCGCCCATCCGGCGCAGGCGATTGCCGACGCAGGCATCCCGCTATTCTACGCGGCGACGGAGCGCATCGTGCTGCCGCCGCGCGCGGGCGGGTCCGTGTGCCTTCTCGTGTGCGGCACGGTGTATGAGATCGCGTCGGAGTTCGACACGCTTTCCAGCCCTGGACAGCTTGACGGCAACCGGGAGTCCGCCCTCGACCTCGATCGCCTGTCGCACCGGGCTGCGATCAAGCATGTTTCCGATCGGCTCGCCGAGGTCATCGGTCCCTACGCCGAGGTGGCGGTCCGGTGCGCGGCCGGGGAGGTCGCCGGCTGCGCCGAGATTTATGCAAAGGTCGCGGACGAGATCGCGGACCCCCTGCTGCGGCAAGCCTTCCTGGCCGAAACCCGCACGCCTGAAGAGCGCAGCCACGGGCCTGGCCTAGTGTTCCGCGTGCGGCGCAACGCGGCTGGAAACTTCGTTCCGGATCCCTTGCTGCGCGCGGCCGAGGCTTGCGCCCTCGCGGTGATCCCATCTGGGATGCTCGTGGCCGGCGTTTCATGAACGACGGGGTCCAAGCATGCGGCTGCTGTGGCATCAAGCTCGACCCTTGGCGTGCGGTCTCGACCGCTCTGGCTCGTGGTCTGTTTGCATCATGCCTGGATAGGTAGGCTCCGACCCAACAACTCTGTCACCAGCCGCCGCTTCGGTTTAGTAAGGTCGAGCCTGGTTCGCATGACGCCATGTCCGTCAAACCAACCCCAGACGGTCACGGCCAGAGTGTCCGCCAACTCTGGGCGGCGGACGGGAAAGCGGAGATTTGATTGCTGGACCGGAAAACGGACAACATCTTCCGCTACTTCCACCGATCCTGCGTGTGCTGGCAACGAGGGAACAACGCACGCTTTACGTCGAAAGACGGCCTTCAGGTCGCAGCCTCATCGCCATCCCCCAGTCTGGACAGCCGGCCTCCCATATGCCTACTGCCCCCATCCGCGGCGTTCCAAGGCAGCCCATGCAGTTGAGAGACCAGGTTGCCATCGTCGGCATCGGCCAAAGCGAGTTCGGGCGCTTTCTGCCTACCAGCCAGCTTGGGCTTGGCGCCCAGGCGCTGCGTGCAGCCCTGGCGGATGCGCAGCTTGAGCGTAAGGATATCGACGGCCTGTCGCTGCACATGGGTTGGCCGTTGGGCGTGGATTATGACCGGATGGCGGAGGTGTATGGGCTGGAGGTGGATTATGTCCACCAAAGCTGGACGCATGGGCGCTTCGTCACCAGCTCGCTGCAGCACGCGGTGATGGCGGTCGCCTGCGGCATGGCGGACGTGGTGGCGTGCATCACGGCGATCAGCTTTACGCGGGAGCTGAGCATCCTGGGTGGCCCCGGCGATCCCGAGGGGATGCGCGAGCAGGGGGCTACCCATGCCGAGGACCCCGTTTATGGCCTGACGTCCCCGGCGGTGGGCGCTGCCTTCGCGTTGCAGCGGTATATGGCCCTGTATGGCGCGACTTCTGCGGAGGTGGCCGCGGTGCCGGTCGCGCTCCGCAAGCATGCGCTGCTCAGTCCCTATGCCCTGATGAAGAAGCCGCTGACGGTGGAGGACCATCAGGCGTCGCGCATGGTGGTGGACCCGCTGCACCTGTTCGATTGCAGCTTGATTACCGATGGCGCTGCCGTGGTCCTGCTGGCCAGCGCGGAGCGGGCGCGGTCCATGCCACGGCCGCCGGTGTATATCTCCGGGATGCAGGGCGTGCGGTCCGGGCGTGACGAGTTCATCTTTGCGCCGCCGGGCCTGGGCATCAACCAGCAGCCGACTGGGGCGGTGACGCCGCGGGAGCGCGACTTGGCCGTTTATGGCCGGGCTGGGGTCGGGCGGGAGGCGGTGCAGGGGTTTTATACGTATGACGCGTTCTCGCCGTTGGTGCTGTTTGCGCTGGAGCGCTTCGGGTTCTGCGGCGCGGGGGAGGCGGCGGCCTGGGTTCAGGG
>CAXTOB010000421.1:0-5816 GCA_964245505.1 uncultured Acetobacteraceae bacterium
CACCTCTACGCCGTCCTGCACACGGCGGGTGGACAGGATCAGCGCGTCGGCACCCAACTCACGCCGTACTAGCGTGATGGCCGCATTTACCGTGGGTGCCCGGAACAATTTGAGGCGCATGGGAAGCAGAATAGCGGGCGGCGCCTAGCAAGTAGTTAAGGCTGCCGCGTCCTCCGTTCCGGGAATGGGTTGGGCTGAGGGAAATGGGAGGCGCTGACTCTAGCCGGGGCGGGCAAGTTCCGTTTGCAGGGTCACATTCGCGCCGGTTGCTTCCCTCACCCAGGCCCTCTTCCTGCGGGAGAAGGAGGCGAATGTGCTACGTCCAGTATAACACTCGCGCCATCGGCAAGCGTTCGGCGATGCTGTGCTCTAGGTGGGTCCGCAGGTCGCGCATCACCTCACGTGTGAATACCCACTTGGTCGAGCCGAACTTGGTCGTCTTACGGCTGCGCTGCTCCTCGTCCATTTCCAGGCTGCTGCCGGGATACCAGCCCTGCAGCACCTCCTTCGAACCCGGCGTGAAGCGGTGGGTGATCAGCTCCGCCGTCAGATCCAGGTCCGGCACGCCGGCCACTGCCGCCGCGGCATCCTCGATCAGCCGGTCATAGCCGTCCCGCCAATCCAGCACCGGCATGATCGGCGCAATCGTCAGCCCGACCGGGTAGCCCGCCATTGCCACCTGCCGCAACGCGGCCAGGCGCTGCGCCATCCGGGCCGTGCCACCCTCGTACCGTTCGGCGCCGCGGGCGTTGACGGAAAAGCGGATGCGGGTGCGCCGGTTATGGACGATGTCCAGCAGCGGGCCGACGCCGTCGAACTTGGTGGTGAAGCGAAGCTGCACCGGGGCCTCCCATTGGCCGAAGTGCCTGACACAGGCCTCCAGCGACCCCGTCAGGTGTTCGATCCCTAGCGGGTCCGTGTAGCACCCGGCCTCGAACGTCGTGCCCTCCGCCTGGCGTGCGGCCTGGCGAGAGGTGATGCTGCCCTGACCGACCGCAGCAGCCAGGCCGTCCAGAATTTCCGGCAGGTTGGCATAGGCACGCGTGATCGGCGGCCCGGCCAGCGATCCCGCGAGGTAGCAGTATTGGCAATGCGCCGGGCACCCCTCGGCCAGGTCGAACCGCCAATCGGCGCTGGGCGGGATCGGCTGCAGCTTCCGCTTGCTGGGCGATGCAGTGATGACGGCGAGGGTAGCCTTGGCGTCCGCATACTTCGGCGGCAGGCCGGTCAGCCGGTCCGCGGTCAGCCGCACGACCTCTGCGCCCAACGCCGCGGCACGCGAGACGATGGCCGCGCCGTGCTCCCATTGCAGGGCGGACGGCGTGACTAGGACGCGCTTGGGCGCCCATAGGCGAAAGGGGGCGGGCTGTTGCTGGGCTTCGGACATTGCCAGTAGGACGTGGGTACTCCGCCGGGGTTCGCCACCACCCGCTAAAGTGTGCCTACCGTCCGGATGCGGGCGCGAGGGAAGATCTCCGCCTGGGATAGCACCGGCGTCGCCGGCCGCAGCCGCTCCACGATGGCGCGGACGTGGGACCGTATGCCACCGGAGCACAGCAGCACCGGCGCTTCTCCGGCGTTCACCGCGGCCTCGAACACCACACGGAACCGCTGCATGAAATCGCCCAGGCGCGACGGGGCTATGGCAAGCTGCCGATCCTCCGGCGGGCCGACCAGGGCGTCGGCGAAGGCCGCCTCCCATTCCGGGGACAGCGTCACCAACGGGATGTAGCCGGCGGGGCCGAGATGGCTGTCGCTGATCTGCCGAGCCAGGCGGCTACGGACGTGGCCGGTGATGGCGGAGGTGGCACGCAGCCCGCTGGCAGTCGCCTCGCCGATGCCCTCCAGGATAGTCGGCAGGTCTCGCAGGGACACACGCTCAGACAGCAGCATCTGCAGCACGCGCTGTACGCCGCCGATCGAGAGCTGCGAGGGCACTAGGTCCGACACCAGCCGCTGCTGCTCCCGCGGCAGATCGTCCAGCAGCTTGGCAGTCTCGGCATAGGACAGCAGCTCCGCCATGCTGTCGCGCACCACCTCGGTCAGGTGGGTGGTCAGCACGCTCGCCGGGTCCACGACGGTGCAGCCGCGGAATATCGCCTCCTCCCGCCGGTCCTCGCTGATCCACAGGGCGGGCAGGCCGAAGGCCGGTTCCATCGTTCGCTCCCCCGGCAGGTCCGGGATGCCGCCGGCCGGGTCCATCGCCAGCAGCATGGCCGGGCGTAGCTCGCCCTTCGCGCCCTCCACTTCCTTGATCCGGATCGCATACTGGTCCGCGCCTAGCGCCATGTTGTCCTGGATGCGGACGGGCGGCAGCACGAAACCCATCTCCGCCGCGATGGAGCGGCGCAGCGCCTTGATCTGCTCGGTCAGCCGTGGCGTGTCGCCGCCGGCCAGGATCAGCAACCCGAACCCGAGTTCCAGCCGGATGCTGTCAATGCGCAGGGAGTCGGTGATCGGCGCCTCCGTGGGCGCTGCAGGGACGTCCTCCACCGCCGTCTTGGGCGGGTGCTTCCAGCGCATCCATGCGCCGCCGCAGGCCAGGGCGGACAAGGCAAGGAAGGGCAGGGCCGGCAAGCCCGGCATCAGCGCCAGCACCGCCGCTGCGCCGCCGGCCAGCGCCAGCGGCTTCGGGCTGCCACCCAACTGCCGCATCAGGGCGGCGTCAGCCGGTCCCTCCACACCGCCCTTGGTCACGACGATGCCGGCCGCGGTCGAAACCAGCAGCGCCGGAATCTGCGACACCAGCCCGTCGCCGACCGTCAGCGTCGTGAACGTCGCCGCCGCCTCGCTGAACGGCATCCCGTGCCGCAGCAGGCCGATGGCGAGGCCGCCGATGATGTTGATGATGGTGATCAGCAGCCCGGCGATCGCATCGCCGCGCACAAATTTTGCCGCGCCGTCCATGGCGCCGTAGAAGCCGCTCTCCTCCTCCAGCTCCCGCCGGCGCAGCTTCGCCTTGGCCTCGTTGATCAAGCCGGACGACAGATCGGCGTCAATCGCCATCTGCTTGCCCGGCATGGCGTCCAAGCTGAACCGCGCCGCGACCTCGGCGATACGGCCAGAGCCCTTGGTGATGACCATGAAGTTCACGACCAGCAGGATCGCGAACAGGATCACGCCGATCACGACGTCCCCGCCCATCAGAAAGCCGCCGAACGCCTGCACCACGTGGCCCGCCGCCGCCGCGCCCTCGTTGCCGTGCGACAGGATCAGCCGCGTGGTGGCGACGTTCAGCGACAGGCGCAGCAAGGTCGTCAGCAGCAGCAGCGTCGGGAAGCTGGTGAAGTCCAGCGGACGCTGCAGGAACATCGCCACCATCAGCACCAGCACCGACGTGGTCAGCGACACCGCCAGCCCCATGTCCAGCAGCACCGACGGCAGCGGCACCACCAGGACCGCCAGCAGCGCCACCATGCCCAGCGCCAGGCCCACGTCCGTCCCAGGGACGAAGCGGCCTAACTTGGCGCGCAGCTTGAGCAGTTCCGGGGGGAGCGTCATGGCATTATGCCATATGCATGGCGTTGGGCGGCGTCACCGCCGCGCCGGATTGCGCGTAGTCCCGCAGCTTGTTGCGCAGCGCGCGTATGCTGATGCCCAGGATGGTCGCGGCGTGCGTCCGGTTGCCGAGGGTGTGGCTGAGCGTTTCCAGGATCAGGTCGCGCTCCACCTCGTCCATCTTCCGGCCCACCAGCCCGGCGACGCCGCCCGCACCCTCCGCCAACCGCACGGGGGCGCCGCCCGGGGTGGGCGCCAGCTCGATGGCGTCTGCACCGATTTCCGTGCCGCTCGACAGCAGCACCGCACGGTGGACGGTGTTCTCCAACTCGCGGACGTTGCCGCGCCAGCCATGCGCCAGCAGCCGCGCATGGGCGCCGGCCGACAAGGGACGCAGCGGCATGCCGTTCACATCGGCGTAGCGCCGGGCATAATGGTCCGCCAGCGCCGCCACGTCGCCGGGCCGCTCCCGCAGCGAGGGGATGCGCAGGCTGACGACGTTCAGTCGGAAGTAAAGGTCGTCCCGGAACCGCCCGGCCGCGACCTCCATCGGCAGGTCCCGGTTGCTGGTTGCGAGGATGCGGACGTTGACCCGCACCGGCGCGCTGCCGCCCAGCCGGTCGATCTCCCGCTCCTGGATCACCCGCAGCAGCTTGGCCTGCAGGCGCACGTCCATTTCGCTGACCTCGTCCAGCAGCAGCGTTCCGCCGTCGGCCGATTCGAACTTGCCGACACGGCGGGCGATGGCGCCGCTGAACGCGCCGCGCTCATGCCCGAACATCTCGGATTCCAGCAGGTTCTCGGGGATCGCCGCGCAGTTCAGCGCGATGAACGGCCCGGCGGCCCGACGGCTGCGGCGATGGATGTGCCGGGCCAGCACCTCCTTGCCGCAGCCGCTTTCGCCGGTGATCAGGATGCTGGCCTCGCTTCCCGCCACCTGCTCGGCCCGGCGCACGGCGGCCAGCATCGCCGGATCGCGCGCCACCATCGCATGGGTCTCGTGGGACGCGGCCTCCAGAATGGCGGCGATCAGGTCGGGGTCGGGCGGCAAGGGCAGGAACTCGCGCGCCCCGTCCTGGATGGCGCGCACCGCGGACGGAGCATCGGCGTCCGTGCCGCATGCGACGATGGGGACGCTGAACCGCTCCGCCTCCATCGCCCGCAGCAGTGCCGCGATGTCGTGCGGCAGCTCCACCAGCAGGAGGTCCACCCGGGCGTCGGCCCGCAGCTGCGCCAGGGCGGAACGGTCGTTGTCCGCCTGGTGCAGCTTCGCGCCGTGCGCCTGGGCGATGCGGGCGGCTTTGCCCAGCTCGCCGCCCAACGATCCGACAATCAGGACGTGCATGACCCCTGTCCTCCCCTATCCCGCTCGGTCGCCCTTAATGATCTCGGTCATCGTCACGCCGAGCCGGGTCTCATCCACCATCACCACCTCGCCGCGGGCGACCAAGCGGTTGTTGACGTAGATATCGATGGCTTCACCCAGCTTGCGGTCCAGCTCGACCACCGCGCCGCGTCCCAGCTTGAGCAGTTGGCTGACCTGCATGGTCGCCTTGCCCAGCACGGCGCTGACGGTGACGGGGATGTCGTAAACCGCCTCCAGATCCCGTGGCGCACGGGGCGCCAGGTCGGGTGGGCTGACATCGGCGAGGTCTGACAATTCCATGCTATTCGACATGTGCGTGGCTCCTGTTGTGGGCGGCATGTGCTGGCGTTGGTTCGGTTAAGCCGTTACCGGCCGTGTAGGGCGGTGGCGGGTGCTGTTTGTCGCGGCTCATGACGGGGTCGTCGCTGCGCTCGTCGCGATCGCGGCGACGGTCGTTTTTGGGCGTCGCCGGCGCGGGTTCGGTGTCAACGAGCCCCAACTCGGCCAGCGCCGCCACCATCGCCGCATGGATCGCGGCCTCGTCGCGCACCAGCGAGCCATGGGCCCAAGCCACGCGAGCATCGCCCATCGCCAGGCCGGGCGCGGCCGTCACGGTCACCCGCGCCGCCAGGTCGTCGTCGTCCAGCAGGTCTGCGCGCAGCCGGTCCGCAATGGCTGGGCTGACGCGCACGGTGATGCGCGGCTCCCGTTGCAGGGAGGGCATCAAATGATCCAGCAGCCGCCGCACCTCCGCCTCGCCATGCCCGGCGCAGTAGGCCGGCAGCAGCCCTGCGGCGATCGTCAGGATCACCCGCACGGTCCCGTCCGCCGCGGCTTCCGCCAGGGCGCGGCCCTCGGCCTGCGCAGCGGTCACTCCGGCGGCAATGGCGCCCAGGGCCAGGGTGCGGGCATGGGTGTCGGACGCCTCCCATTCCGCACGGACGCGGACGAC
>CAXTOB010000422.1:0-5811 GCA_964245505.1 uncultured Acetobacteraceae bacterium
CAGCGCGCCGTCACCGTCCGCCTCAGGAGTGGCGTTGTGTCGTGTCGTGCGACAACGCCAACTGCAAGCGCCGCATCTTCACCGAACGCCTACCCGGCGTAGTGGCGCCCTGGGCACGCAAGACGGCGCGGCTGTCCAACCGGCTTACTGCTATGGGCCTGGCGCTCGGCGGCGCGGCCGGCGCACGCCTGGGCCGCAGCATAGGGCTGGCCACCAGCCGGAATACCTTGTTGCGCCTGGTCCGGCGAGCGCCCGTGCCGCCGGCCGACACGCCGACGGTGCTGGGCGTGGATGACTGGGCACTGCGCAAGCGGCACAGCTACGGCACGGTGCTGGTCGACCTCGACCGGCATCGCCCGGTGGCGCTGCTGCCCGACCGCGAGGCCGAAACGCTCGCCACCTGGCTGCGCGAGCACCCCGGCGTCGAGGTGATCTCCCGTGACCGCGCCAGCGCCTATGCCGCGGGAGGCCGCAACGGGGCGCCTGACGCGGTGCAAGTCGCTGACCGCTTCCACCTGCTGCAGAACCTGGCCGAGGCGCTGGAGCTGGCGTTCACCGGTCACGCCCGAGAGCTGCGCGACGCCGAGCAGGCCCGGCGCCAGGACGCGGTGGCCGAGGGCGGCCCGGTTCGGCCTGACCCGCCGCCACCTCCCAAGCGGCCGCTGGCTGTGGCCGTGGCTCGACGGGAGCAGCGCATGACGACGCACCGGCAGGTATGGGACCTCCATCGCCAGGGCTGGTCTGGAGACGATATTGCCCTCCATCTCGGCATCGGGCGCACGACCACCTACCGCCACCTCAAGAGCGAGGCGTTTCCGGAGCGCAAGGGTCGCAGCGACGCCGGGCGCAGCTCCATGGATCCCTGGCGCGACTGGCTCATCGAGCGCTGGAACAGGGGTCAGCGCAACGGCCGGCAGACGCTGCGCGACCTCCGGGCCAAGGGCTTCACCGGCAACTACACGACGGTGCTGCGCTACCTCAACCGCCTGCGCGACGCGCAACAGGGCGCGGCGCCCCATCGCCTGCAGGGGTGGTCCGGACCGCCCCTGGTCGCAGCACCCAAGCAGGTGCTGACGCCGCGCACCGCGGCGTGGACCGTGCTGCGCCCGCCGGATCGGCGGGGCAGCGAGGAGAAGGCCCTGCTGGCCAGGCTGGGTGAGACCGCGCCCACCCTGGCAACAGCAGTGACCCTGGCAGAGGAGTTCGCCACCCTGGTGCGCGGGCGCAAGCCGGAGCGCCTCGATCCCTGGCTGCAGCGGGCGCAGGACAGCGCGGTGCCGGCGCTGCAGCGGTTCGCCAAGCGGCTGTCGTCGGACTACGACGCCGTGCGCGCTGCGGTGACGCTGGCCTGGAGCAACGGGCAGGTCGAGGGACAGATCAATCGGCTGAAAACCCTCAAGCGTCAGATGTATGGCCGGGCCAGCCTTGACCTGCTCGAACGCAGGTTCCTGCTCGCAGCATGATCACCAAAAGCGCCCAAGACCCCGTTCTATGGCGTGACCCCAAGGAGGCTGTTGCTCACTCCAGGAGCCAGACGTTTGCCTAGAAGCAACCAACATCTGTGTCGGGCGCAAAACCGCCGGCACTGCGGGATGCCCCAACGTCCGCTTACGACTTTGTCCCTTTCGTCATCGAGTGATGGACTTGGATTGAGAGCGGACCATCATCAACAGGCGATTATCTAGGCTTCGTTTAACGGACGGGCTAACCGAGCTGTCCAAGCAGTGCAAACCAGGCGTATTCTAGGGGCACGAGCAGAGCGAAGGTAATGACGGCCAGTGCCAGGCAGAGGCGCAGGCCGTCGCGTGCGGGCACATGGCCCATGCCCATCGCCACCACGATAGGCGATGCCTGGTAGGGCAGCACCGGCGTGGCATACCCGATTACCTGCACCATCAGCACCGTCAGCAGCGGCAAGCCCGAGGCGTCGGCCAGGGTGCGGGCCAGCGGCGTGAACAGCGCCGGCACGCCGTTGGCAGTGACGACGAAGTTGAGCAGGGCCGTGATGCCCACCAATGATGCAAAGCTGCGGAACGGGGCGCCGGGGTCCAGCGGCGCTACGGCAAGTAGGGCCTGACCGATCCGGTCGCCAAGGCCGCTGCGCGCGACCAGGGCGGCCAGACCTAGAATGCCGGCGATGTAGATGCAGGTACGAAAGTTGATCCCGGTGGCGAACTCGTCGCCGGTGATAAAGCCGATGCGCGGCAGCAGGCAGATGCACGCGGCGGCAAGGCCCACCCAGGCGGGCTGGATGCCGTGCAGCGTGTCAGTCATCCACAATGCCAGGGTTGCCGCCAGTAGCAGCCCCAGCCGGCGCTCTGCCGCCGACAGCGGCCCGGTTTGCGCGGGGGCGCTGATCGGCTGAGGCGTGGCCGGGAACAGCAGGCAGATGCAGGTAGCTAGCACCGCGCCCTTCAACACGCCCAGCACGGGTGCGTGCAGCGCGAGGTAGGGCAGGTAGGCGAAGTGGACGCCGTAGGCTGTCTCTGCGGCACCAGCCATGACCAAGTTGGGCACATTGGCCGGCAGGATTGAGGTGGAGAGCTGGAACGTGCCAAAACCAACAGCCAGGGCCAGGCCGATCCGCCCCCGGCTGCCTTCCGCCAGCCCGGCCTGACCGGCTAGGGCCATGACGACCGGCATCAGCAGCGCGATGCGGCCCATGTTGGACGGCATGACAAAGGCTAGGGCATAGGTCAGCAGCACCACCCCGCCGACCAGGCGCGGCCAGGAGCCGGACAGATGCGAGGCGAGCAGGCGCGCAGCACGGTCAGCCAGACCTACCTTGCGTATGGCGACGCCCAGCACGAAGCCGCTCAGCACCAGCCAAAAAGCCGATGAGAGGAAGCCCGAGAACACCAGCTCGGCAGGTGCGATGTGGAGCACCATCGCCACGGTGAAGAACAGCAGTGCGATGAGGTATTCCGGTAGCCGCGCCGTAGCCCAAAGTGCGACCGTTCCCGCTGATAGCAGGGCAGGCAGCAGCAAACCATTCATCCCGTGTTCCCGCCCAGTGTTGCTGGTCACGAAGGTGACAGGCAGCGGCTTGTAGGAAAATGCGCCGTTGCGCGACCCATCCTTCGCGCTGCACGAAGGACGGATGCGCCTGGACCTCGACGATCTCAGCTTGTTCCGCCACGTCGCAGAGGCCGGCAGCATAACCGCCGGCGCCGGGCGGGCCAACCTGGCACTGGCTGCCGCCAGCACGCGGGTCCGCAACATGGAGGCTGCGGTTGGGGCCAGGCTGTTCGAGCGCAGCAGGGGCGGCGTCACGCTCACGCCAGCCGGACATGCCCTGCTCGCGCACGCGCGGGCGCTGCTGGCACGGGTCGAGCGGATGCGCGAGGAGCTGGAAGCCTACGCCGGCGGCGGCACGGCCGGACACGTTCGGGTGCTGTCGAACACCAACGCGCTGACCGAGTTCCTGCCCGAGGCCCTGGGCCGTTTCCTGGCAGCGCACCCCCAGGTCACGGTGGACCTACAAGAGCGCCTGTCCGACGAGATCGTGGGCCTGGTGGCCGAAGGCGTGGCGGAGCTGGGCATTGTGGCGGCCACGGCTGACACGGGCGGGCTGGAAACATATCCCTTTCGCAGTGACCGCTTCGTGCTGGTCGTGCCACGCGGCCACGCGCTGGCCGGGCACAGCGGAATCGCCTTTGCCGACGTGCTGGACCATGACCTAGTAGGGCTAGACCAGGCGAGCGCGCTGCAACGCTTCTTGGCGGCGCGGGCGGCGAAGATCGGGCGGCGCCCCAAGTTGCGGGTGCGATTGCGTAGCTTCGATGGGGTATGTCGGATGGTGGAGGCCGGGGTCGGGGTGGGCATCGTGCCGGAAACGACGGCCCGGGTTTCTGGACGGACGCTTGCGATTGAAGCTGTGCCACTGGATGACGAATGGGCAGTGCGCGAGCTGCACATTTGCGTGCGGGATCTCGCCGGCTTGACCACACATGCCCGGCGGTTGGTGGACCACTTACGAAAGTGAGGAGTGTTTCACTTCATCAAACGACCCCAGACGAAATGGTACAGCTTGGACTTGGCACATGCTGGTCAGCTTTGAGACGCGTGCTAGGGTGGCCTCCTTGGTGGGGCAGTGAATGCCTACCCCACTCCCTGCGCCTTCCGTACCCCGTCCAGCACCGCCTCATGCGTCGCCAGTATCCGCCGCAGCGTAGGTTTCCCCTTGTCGCTCGCTTCGGCGATGCCCTCGTGCATCTCCTCGATCCCCGTCGTCATCTGCTCGGCCAAGCCGGATAGCCGCTCCTGTAGCTGCTCGCCGTCATCCTTCAGTTCGGCCGTCCAGATGGCCAGGACGCGGGAGAGTTCGGCGGCGGCGCGGACGGGTGGGACGCCCGCTTGCAGGAGTTTGATGAGGGGGGCCAGGTCGGCAGCAGGGGAGCGGGACATGCATGGGAAGGTGGGTAAGCGGACCGTAGGTGGCTACCCTGAGCTGGGGACGACAAGGGGCTGCTTTGTATCGAAAGTCGACATTCAGACTGAGACACTACCATAGGGTCCCACGCCTTGCATTCCGTCCGGTAGTGCGAAGCGGAGGCCCGCCTAACGCTCACCCAACATGGCCATAGCCCCTGGCGCCGTCCTCCCAATAGGCCGCGGTCCCGTCGGCGTTGGCTGCCTCGTGCAGCAGCATTCCCCGGCCTTGCTCGGTCAGGTGCGGGAGTTCCGCATGGGTGCGCAGGTTCTCTGCCTCGCGCCGCCACTGGCCGGCGGTTTCCAGGCAGGAACCGATGCTGCGGACGCGGTGGTCCTCGGCCTTCCGCGCGAAGTCGAGGTCAATCATGTTTTGCTGGCTCATGCCCTGCCCTCCGCGTCCGATAGGAACGGCGGATCGCGGTCAGGCTGCCATTGAATGTGACGCTCGGTCCCGTCAGTGTCCACCAGGGTGCCGGTATCGTTGATGTCCTCGATGCGGCCACGGCGCGGCGGGAACCAGCCATGTCCGGTGACGTGGGAGGCGAGGTAGAGCACGCCGTCAACGATAAACTCCCGGGTGGCGCTGGTACAGCAGGGCGTAATGAAAGCTCGTCCGGTGCGGCAGGCGTCGGGGTACGGTGGATCGCGCGTGAGGTCGTCCATGATGGTGCTCCAAGGCGAGGATGCGGACGGCAAGGCGGCACCGGCCGGCGAGCCGGTGCCACGCGTGCGGGTTGGAAGGGCTGAACGGAGGCGAAGGCGTCCTAGAACGGCGGCTCGTCGTCCCGGTCGTCACGCCCGCTGGCCCAGGGCGAGCTGTCGTAGTCGGCACCTGCGCCGGCGGCGGCTGGCTCACGCCGGTCTGCCGGGGCGCGCCGTGTCCCGGCACCCCGCTCGCCACGGTCGTTGCCTGGAGGGTCGCCGAGCAGGATCAGCTCGGAGTGGAAGGGCCGCAGCGCCACCTCGGTGGAGTAGCGCTTGATGCCCTCCCCGTCGGTCCACTCGCGGTTCTCCAGCTTGCCCTCCACCATGACCTTGCTGCCCTTGCGAAGGTATTTCTCGGCGATCTCGACAAGACCATCCACGTAGATGCTGACGCGATGCCAGGTGGTCCTTTCGCGGCGCTCGCCGCTGTTGCGGTCGTTCCAGCTCTCGCTGGTGGCGATGCTGAGGGTCAGCACCCGCCCGCCGTTCTGGAACGACCGGACCTCGGGGTCCGCACCCAGGTTGCCCAGCAGCCTCACCTTGTTCACATAGCCGCCCATCATTCATCTCCGTCATCCCTCGCAGGGGGCTTCGGCCGGTGCCGTCCTGTTCCCTGGGGGGCGGCGCTTCAGGCCGCAGCACACCGGGGGGACAGGACGGCACGGGCGTTTG
>CAXTOB010000423.1:0-1633 GCA_964245505.1 uncultured Acetobacteraceae bacterium
TCCTGGTCGTACAGCTCGTCCAGGCTGCCGCCGGACCAGAAGCGGTCCTCGAACTGGGTTGCGGCGCGGTTCACCCGGCGCAGCGTCGCCGTCTTCTCGAACACGATGGCCCAGACCCAAACGCTGGCCAGCAGCAGCAGCAGCATGACGGTCTTGACCACCAAGTCCGCCTGCAGGAACAGGGTAATCAAAGATAGGTCGCCGCCCGCCGCCGTCGTATCAACACCGCCCAAACGTCCAACTCCTAGCTCAACGCAGCCCGCCACCGGTCCGGGATGCGGGCCGGACGGCCACCGTCCCGGCGCACGCAGGCCAACTTGACCAGCAGCGATCCCACTTTCTCATCGCCTGCCGTGAACACCTGGCGGACCTCTACGGTCGCGGCCCCGAGCGCCCATGGGCCCGTGGTGACGGTTAACTCGTCGTCCAGCCGGGCGGGCCGCAGATAGTCCATTTCCACGCGATGCACCACGAAGATCAGGCCGTATTCTTCGACAAGTTCGGAATGAGGCACCCCGGCCTGGCGCAGGGCTTCGGTGCGGGCGCGTTCGGCAAAGGCGAGGTAACGGGCGTGATAAACGATGCCGCCGGCGTCAGTGTCCTCGTAATAAACCCGCAATGTCAACGTGTAGGGTGTCCTCGTGCGCCTGCTCCCGCTCCCTCCGGGAGAGGGCCGGGGTGCGGGAAACCGCAAGCGCGATCTCTGGCCCGTGCACAGCCGGTTCTTGGACACTCAAGCAGGGTGCCGGTTGCTTCCCTCACCCCAACCCTCTCCCGGAGGGAGAGGGAGAAGAAAGGGGTCACTCCGGTTCTCCCAGCAGGTCCAGCTGCGGCTGCGACCGAGGCACCGCCAAGCCCAGTTGCCGCCAGCCCGGCTCCCCCAGCATCCGCCCGCGGCTTGTGCGGAGGATCAGGCCCTCCTGGATCAAGTACGGCTCGATCACATCCTCCAGCGTATCCCGCGCCTCCGCGAGTGCTGCGGCCAGCGTTTCCACGCCGACCGGGCCGCCGTTGTGGTGCTCGGCGATGCGGCGCAGGTATCGCCGGTCCATCGCGTCCAGGCCGAGGCGGTCCACTTCCAGCCGGGTCAGCGCGGCGTCGGCCAACTCCCGCGTTACTGGCGATTGCCCGGCGACGGCGGCGAAGTCCCGCACCCGGCGCAGCAGCCGGCCGGCGATGCGCGGGGTGCCGCGCGACCGCCGGGCAATCTCCGACGCGCCCTCACGCGTCAGGTTGAAGCCAAGCTTCTCCGCGCCGCGGCTGACGATCAGCTCCAGCTCTTGCGGGGTGTAGAAGATCAGCCGCAGGGGGATGCCGAACCGGTCGCGCAGCGGTGTTGCCAGCAGTCCGGCGCGCGTCGTGGCGCCCACCAGCGTAAACGCCGACAGGTCTATCCGCACGCTGCGCGCCGCCGGACCCTCACCGATGATGAGGTCGAGCTGGAAGTCTTCCATCGCGGGATACAGCACCTCCTCGATGGCGGGCTGCAGACGGTGGATCTCGTCGATGAACAGCACGTCGCGCGGCTGCAGGTTGGTCAGGATCGCGGCGAGGTCGCCGGCCCGCTGGATCACCGGCCCGCTGGTGGCGCGGAAGCCGACGCCCAACTCCCGCGCGACGATCTGCGCCAAGG
>CAXTOB010000423.1:1643-5804 GCA_964245505.1 uncultured Acetobacteraceae bacterium
GGTCCAGCGCCTCCCCGCGGCCGCGGGCGGCCTGGATGAAGATGCGCAGGTTCTCGCGGCTGGCCTTCTGGCCGATGAATTCTGCCAGCGTCTGCGGGCGCAGGCTGGCCTCGCCGGCGTCCTCGTCTATGCGGGACGGCGTGATGTCACGGTCGTCGCTCATGGGGCGGCCATCGTAGGGCGGAAAAGCGAATCGCCGTCCGCCGGACGGAGGCGCCGGCGCTCAGACCGGCGGAAGACGCTATGCTTTTCCGCCCTATCCGTGTGAACGCCCGTCATTTGATCGCCAGTTCCTGTAGGCTTTCGCGGATGACCTGCCCGACCGCCGCATCCTCGCCCAACCGCTCCAGCACGCGCATGACGACGGGATACGCCTCCGCCCGTCGGTAGCCCAGGTTGGCCAGGGCCGAGATCGCGTCGGCCTCTGGCCCGGCCGCTGGGGAAGCGATGGCGATGCTGGTCCCGGTTGGCATGGCGCCCGCCTTATCCCGCAGTTCCGACAGCAGGCGGATGGCCAGCTTGGCGCCGACGCCGGGCGCACGGGTTAGGCTTGCCTTGTCCCCGGCGGCGATGGCGTTGATGAGGTCTGTCGGCGACAGGGCGGACAGGATGTTCAGCGCCACCTTCGCGCCGACGCCCTGCACCGTCAGCAGCAGTCGGAACCACTCGCGCTCCGCCGGGTCGCTGAAGCCGTAGAGGGTGATGGCGTCCTCGCGCACCTGCGTCTCGATCAGTACGCGCTGAGCGCCGGCGGCGGTGGCCAGGGCAGACAACGTGCGGGTGCTGGCCTGCACCAGGTAGCCGACGCCGTTCACGTCCACGATGCAGCGGTCAGCCTCAACTGCCTCCACCCGGCCCAGCAGCATGGCGATCATGGTCCGGGCCTCCTGCAACCTTTATGCCTTGGCCTCATGCGCAGGCTTTCATGCGCAGGCTTTCATGCCATGACTGTCCCGGAATTGACGCGCAGACGGGTGGAGCGGTGGTGCGCGTGGCAGATGGCGACCGCGAGCGCATCGGCGGCGTCGGCCCGGCGGATCGTCGCGCCGGGCAGCAGGCGGCGGACCATCAGGGCGACCTGCTCCTTGCTGGCGCCGCCAGTGCCAACCACTGCCTGCTTCACCCCCATCGCGCCATACTCGGCAACCGTGATGCCGGCCAGCGCCGGCGCCAGCAGCGCGACGCCGCGGGCATAGCCGAGCTTGAGCGTCGCGGTGCCGTTGCGGTTGACATAGGTTTCCTCGACCGCTGCCTCGTCCGGGCGATGCTCCTGGAACAGCAGGGTCAGGGCATCGTGCAGGAACTTCAGGCGGTGGGGGACCGAGTGGGTGTTGTCGGTGGCAATCACGCCGTCCGCCACATGGCGCAGCCGATTGCCATGCACGTCGATGACGCCCCAGCCGGTAAAGCGCAGCCCGGGGTCAATACCCATCAAGCGCGCCATCAGATGCTCCCTCTTCCTTCGGGAGAGGGTCGGGGTGAGAGGGTCTTCAGGTGCAATGCCTGCTGATGCAGGACCTGGTCCAAGCAGCGCCGGCAATGCCCCGCTCCGCAGCAAGACCCCCTCACCCCGGCCCTCTCCCGAAGGGAGAGGGAGAAGGGGGCGGCTCTCACGCCGAGAGCGCCTGCATCACGTCGTCGGGAATATCGAAGTTGGCATAAACGTTCTGCACATCGTCGCTGTCCTCCAACGCGTCTATCAACTTCAGCAGGCTAGCTGCGCGTTCCTCATCCAACGTCACTGACGTTGACGGGCGCCAGTCCAGCTTGGCCGACGCAGGCGGGCCGAACCGGGCCTCCAACGCATCGCGCACGGCGAAGAAATCGTCCACCGCACAGGTGACCTCATGCCCATCCGGCCCGCTGGCGGCATCATCGGCACCCGCCTCAATGGCCGCCTCCAGCATGGCATCGGCGCTGGCAACCTTCGCGGGATACTCGATCACGCCGACCCGGCTGAACATGAAGCTGACCGAGTTCGTCTCCCCCAGGGTGCCCCCATGCTTATTGAACGCCGCGCGCACGTCGGAGGCCGTGCGGTTGCGGTTGTCGGTCAGGGTTTCCACGATCACGGCGACTCCGGCAGGTCCATAACCTTCATAGCGGACTTCCGTATAGTCTTCTCCGCCTCCAGCGCCGGTCGCCTTCTTGACCGCGCGCTCGATGGTGTCGCGCGGCATATTGGCCTCACGCGCCGCGGACATGGCGGCGCGCAGCCGTGGATTGAACGCCGGGTCAGGCAGGCCCTGGCGGGCGCTGACGGTAATTTCGCGGATCAGCTTGGCGAAATGCCGGGCGCGCTTGGCATCCTGCGCGCCCTTGCGGTGCATGATATTCTTGAATTGGCTGTGGCCAGCCATGGGCAGGGTTCCGTGTATCTGGTGTGCAGAAGCCCTCTTCTAGCAGGCCGGCATCACCTGGGACAGCCGCCCGCCCTGTCGCACCGGCTCGGCGCTGACGGCGAGGCCGGTCGCGTCGTCCGTCACGACGAACAGGCCGCACAGGGTGGCCGGTCCTTCCGCCGGGCCCAGCCGCTCGCCGGGCACCTTGCGCCAGAACCGGGCGGCGCTGCCCTCCTTGGTCATGCCGATTACGCTGTCGTAGTCGCCGCACATGCCGGCATCGGACTGGTAGGCGGTACCCCCCGCCAGCACCTGGTGATCACCGGTCGGCACATGGGTGTGGGTGCCGACCACCAGCGAGACCGAGCCATCGAAGCTGTGGGCGTAGGCGAGCTTTTCGCTCGTGGCCTCGGCATGGAAGTCGCACACGATGGCGCCGATACTGGCGCCGAGCTTGTAGCGGGACAGCAGCTCCGCCGTGCCGCGGAACGGGCAATCGAGCGCATCCATGAACAGCCGGCCCATCGCGTTCAGCACCAGCGCCTTGCGCCCATCCTGCAGCGTCACCACCACCGACCCGGCGCCCGGCGTGCCCGGCGGGAAGTTGAGCGGGCGCACGATCCGCGGCTGCTGCGCGATGTAGGGGATAAGCTCCTTGCGGTCCCAGGCGTGGTTGCCGAGGGTGATCGCGTCGGCGCCAGCCGCCAGGATCGCCTCCGCCATGTCGGGTGCCAAGCCGAAGCCGTGGCTGGCATTCTCGCCATTGACCACGACCAGGTCGGCGCGCAGGTCGGCGCGCAATTTGGGCAGCGCGGCAGTGACGGCATCGCGGCCGGAACGGCCAACGACATCGCCCAGGAACAGGATTCGCATTAAGGAGGGGTCCTCAGGATAAAGCGTGTGCTGCCCCGGATATAGGTCCGCCGAACCACCGGTAAATGCATCTCCCGCTCTCGCCGCAGCCGTGCCATCGTTGCATAATCAGCACGTAAGGGTATGCGGTGGCCGCAGCACTCGATATCCGGTACATTGATCCAAGTGTTCCAGCGTCCGTCAGCGCCTACCAGGTCAGCGCCGCGATCCCGGCCGCATTCGACGACTGGACCCGGCGCATCGCCGACGCGGCGGCCTGCCAAGCCCAATTCGCCGGCATCGTCATCTAAGAAGCTAAACCATCGTCAGCAGGCGATTTGGCCCACCAGCGGTAGCATGACGAGCATCGGCCCGGAACGTATCCGGGCGGTTCGTAAACACCCAGCCGCAACTGGGAATCATCCCCGTCCTCAGCGGCTGAACCACGTCACCCCCGTCTCCGTCGCCACCGCGTCCAACGGCACATCGTGCGGCCCAGCCGGCACCTCCGCCACGCGCTGCGCCGAATACGCGCAACCAATCGCCAGCCGGCCCGGCAGTGCCGCCAGCGTGCGGTCGTAGTAGCCGCCGCCATAGCCCAACCGGCGGCCCCGCCCGTCCCACGCCAGCAAGGGAACCAGCAGCACGTCGGGAATGCCCGCCTCGCCAATCGGGCGAACCGTGCCGAAGCGTTCAGGGCGCATCACGTCACCCGGCCGCCAGCGCGCGAAGCTCAAAGGCTCACCACGCGGCGGCGTGACGGGAAGCAGGATGGGATGGCCGAGATCGTGCAGGGCGAGCAACAGCGGACGGATGTCGATCTCCGTGCCGATCGGCCAGAAACCAGCAACGCTCTGCCCGGCCTCGGGTGCGGCATCACCAAGGAAATGCCCAGCCAAACCGACGCCGGCAGCAGGGTCCTGGGTGGCGCGCCAAGCCAGCATCGTGCGGCGCAAAGTTTGTTTAG
>CAXTOB010000424.1:0-5787 GCA_964245505.1 uncultured Acetobacteraceae bacterium
GATCTCCACCCCACCCTCCCTGGCCGATAGGGCGCCATATTTGAGCGCGTTGGTCGCCAGCTCGTGCAGGCCCATCGCGAGGGCCACCGCAGCCCGTGGCTGCAGCCGCACCGCCGGGCCGGATACCCGGAACCGGGTGGGATCTGGCCAACCGTGCGGCGTGAGCGCGCCGGCCACGACGTCGGCCAGCTCGGCGCCCAGCCAGGCCTCGCGCGTCAGCACGTCATGGGCAGAGGACAACGCGATCAGCCGGGCCTCGAAGGCCTGCCGGACGCCCGCATCGATGCCGCGGAACGTCTGCGACGCGATGGCCTGGACGGTCGCCAGCGTGTTTTTCACCCGGTGGTTCAGCTCGTGGATGACCAGGCGCAGGCGTTCCTCGGCCCGCTTGCGCTCGGTGATCTCGACCGACACGCCGACCAGCCCCGTCACCTGGCCGTCGGCGCCCCGGAGCGGCGTCTTGGTGGCCAACCAAACCCGCGGCTGCGCGCCCTCGGCGCCGATCAGCTCTTCCAGCTCCTCGACATGCCCGGTCTCCATGATGCGGCGGTCATTGGCCATCACCGTCGCTGCCTGGGCCGGGTCGTCCAGGTATTCCATGTCCGACCGCCCCTTGACCTCGGCCCAGGGCTTGCCGATCAAGTCCAGCACCGGCGCATTGGCCAGCAGCATCCGCCCGTCGCGGTCCTTGGCGTAGATCAGGCCCGGCGCCGTTTCCATGATGGTGCGCAGCAGCGACGCCGCCTGCTGCTGCTCATGTTCGGCTTTCCGGGCTGCGGTCACGTCCCGGATGGTGCCCATGATCCGCACGGCGCGCCGGCCGGCCGCCGCTGCCGAGTCCGGTTCGAACGCGGCGCGGCCGGCGGACGCAAGCCAAAGCACCCGGCCATTGGCATGAACCGCGCGATGCTCGCCCACGTAGCCATCGTCGGGATTGGCCGGATCAAGGGCGCGCGTCATGTCCGCCAGGGTCCTGGCCCTATCGTCAGAGGGGATGGCCGCCATCCAGTCGGCGTAGCTTACGAATGCGTCGCGCTCGAAGCCGAACAGTGCCTTGCCGCGGGCGTCCAACACCAACCCGTTATGTTCATCACGCAAATCCCAACGCCACGTGCCGAGGTCGGACGCATTAAGCGCAAGCCGTAATTTAAGCTCGCGAATGCCTAGCTCCGCCGCAGTCTGCTTTAGCGCGGTGATGTCGGTGAGCAGCTCGATAATGGAATCGGCCTCGCCGGCCTCACCGGGGTGCACCGCCCAGTGGCTCGCCACCACCAGCTCTGCGCCGTCCTGGCGGCGGTGCACCAGCTCGCCCTGCCATTGTCCGTCGCGGCTCAGAGCAGCCTCGATCTCGGTCAAGGGGATTGGGAATTTCGTATGCAGCAGATCGTGACTGATACGGCCCAACGCCGCCGCGGCGGGGTAGCCATACAACCGCTCGGCGCCTTCACCCCAGAACGTGATGCGTCCGTCCGTGGCCCGCAACATGCCGGGCGCCAGGCCGAAGGCGCGGGTGAACCGCTCCAGCCGGGCGAAGTTCGCGGCGATGACGCGTCCGACCCGACGCTGCTGGATCGCCACGGCCGCCAGCAGGATGCTGGCCAGCACGGCTAGGCCGAGCGGCTGCGCCCACACCCAGCCTGAGGTGGACCGGGCCTGGGCATGTGCCAGCGTGTTCTCTGCGTCGGTCTGCAAGAAGTCTGCCTCGGCCCGGAATGCGCCCATGATCTCCCTGCCCCGGTTTGTCTGGATGATGTCCAGCGCGGCCCCGGTCTGGCCCGCCCGGCCCAGTTCCACGGTCTGCCCAAGCTCGGCCAGCTTCGCCGCGGCGAGTTCCCGCATCCGTCCGATCGCCGCTGTCCGGCCGCTGTCGAGCAGGGGCGTCTTCTCCAGCCGCGCGAAGTCGGCAACCAGGTGTCTCCGCGCGGCTTCGTATGGCTCCAGGTAGGCTGGGTCTCCCGTCAACAGGAAACCGCGCTGACCGGTTTCGGCATCCTCGAGGTGGGACAGCAGCGTTTCCGTCGCGAACTGCGCCCGGCGCACTTGGCTGCGCAGGGCGGCGCTCGCCTCGACCCCAGCCACGTTGGCGTAGGTGATCCAGATGCTGGCGCCGAGCATCGCAATCCCCACGCAGGCCGCGGCCATTGAGGCGAGCCGCGCGCCGCGGGACTGCGGCACAGACCGGGGGAGAGGGAGCGGCACGGGGACTATCCCCTGTTCCGGTGCGGGATGCCTGCCGCCGCATCCTCACCGGTTTGCAGCCGTGCCGTGCCGGGCTGCTGCACAACCTGGGCGACGAGACTGCGGAACCGGGGCTTTATGTCTGGATTGAAGCCAGGCTGGAAGGTGAAATGCTTCATTCCGAACGTCCTGGGTCAGATGCCCTGAACGGGTATCGACAGAGCCAGTGTAGCCTAATAGAATTAACAATCAAGAAGGTTATTGCGGGATGTACAAAATACTGTTGTTGCAAACGTGCGGAGGCCCTGTCACGACTGCTGCTGTGTTATATAAAGTTATTCTAAAACAAGGTTTGTAGAAAAATTTTCAGTTGGCCGGGCTAGGCTTATACTCTGCTTGATCGCAGGCAGGGATTCCCACAGTGGTTTCTCGGTATCTATTCTGCGGGTTGCGAGTCTGCGGGTTGCGAGAAAGCCGGCCGTCGTAGGCGCTCTTCCGTTCGAGCCGGTCCATGGAGGCGCTATTTGACCTCCCGGCGCCTGCTCCGGCGCTGACTCGCGTCCGACGCCGGTAAGATCAGTTCGATGCAGTAGGCAGGCGGCTTTAGCGAGCCGGGCGCGTAGGGACAGCGGCTCCAAGGCGGGGGTGGTTGCAGAACCGGGCTTCAGATCGGCAAAGCGGCCGTCAGCGGGAGCAGGAACTAGGGGCTGGCGTCACTTAAGGCGATCCAGGCGGCCGCGAGGCACAACACGCCGCCGAGCCTGGCGGCGGTTCGAGTCGCAACAATGACCCTTCCCACTAACCTTTACATTGCCCCAGCCGTCATTCTGGTATGAAGCCGGCCTCATGATCGGTGGCCGCCTGTTCGACCGGCTCCGCGGCGAAGGACATTCGGCGGCAGCAGCCGGCCCGGTCCTCTGCCGTCAGCGCCAGTCCCGCGGCCGGGAATGTTTCCGCCAGCTCGGCGCGGATGGCCGTGCTCTCCGTTACGACCTGTCCGTCATGCACGGTGGCCGGCACCTTAGCGACCGGGTTCACGGCCGCGCAGAAGCGGCTGCGCTCGCCGGAGGCGTCATCGCGCCGAGCGGGCGCCGCACTGCCCCATTTGTCTGCCTCGCTCAATCGCTCGCAGCCGAGCACTGCGGTGCCATGGTTGCAGCCGGGCTCCTCCAGCATCCAGCGCATGATCCGGACGCGGAAATTAGGGTTCACGTAGAACGTCAGGACCATCGTTGCAGTCCTATGAGTTGGGGGGCTGGCGCCGTGCCAGGGTGTCGCCGCTTGACGGCTTTCCGGGCTTACCTACCATGCAGCCGATGCCGCCGCACCCGCCGGCGCAGGGATGGGAACGCATACGCATGGACATTACCGAGGGCCGGCCGGCCATCTACGCCGCGGCCGAGGCGCTGAGCAACTGGGGGCGGTGGGGCAAGGACGACCAGGTCGGCACGCTGAACCATATACAGCCTGCGGATATCATCGCAGCCGCCGGGCTGATCCGCCGTGGGGCGGTGTTCGCGATGGGCATTCCGCTCAATGGGTCGGGTCCGCAGAATGGCCTGTTCGGCGGGCGCTGGAACCCGATTCATACAATGCTTGCTACCGGCACCGACGCTGTGTCCGGGCGGTTCGATGCCAACGGGCCCGGACAGACTCTGCGCTACTCCGACGATGCGCTGAACATGCCGGTGCAGGCGGCGACGCATTGGGACAGCCTTGGGCACATCTTCCTCGACGACAAGATGTATAACGGGCATCCCGCCCACCGGGTGGACAGCGGCGGCGTCCATGAGCTGGGGATCGAGCACGCCCGCGCCCGGATGGTCGGACGCGGCGTGCTGCTGGACGTCGCCCGGCATCGTGGGGTGGACTGGCTGCCCGACGGCTATGGCATCAGCAACCAGGAGCTGGATGACACCGCCGGCGCCCAGGGGGTCGAGGTGCGGCGGGGCGACTTCGTCATCCTGCGCACGGGACAGATGGAGCGGTGCCGGGCGGAGGGCGCTTGGGGGGGCTATGCCGGCGGCGACGCGCCGGGGGTGCGGTTCGAGAACTGCTACTGGTGCCAGGAGAAGCAGATCGCCGCCATCTGCTCGGACACCTGGGGGGTCGAGGTGCGGCCGAACGAGACCGGGGAGGCCAAGCAGTCATGGCACTGGGTGGTGATCCCGGCGATGGGGCTGACGATGGGGGAGATGTTCGATGTGTCCGAGCTGGCGGCGGACTGCGCGGGGGACCGGGTGTTTGAGTTCTTCTTTACCGGGCCGCCGTTGAACATCACTGGCGGCACCGGGTCGCCGATCAACCCGATCGCAATTAAGTAGGGGGGCGCCCGCATGGCCCGCACGTTCAAGCACGGCGCTGATGCCGGGGCGCTTCGCTCCGCCGACGACAATGTACGCCACACCGTTGAGGGTATTTTGGCTCAGGTGGAGAAGGAGGGGGACGCCGCGGTGCGCCGGCTATCGGCGCAGTTCGACAAGTGGGAGCCGGCGCAGTTCCGCCTGACTTGCGAGGGGTTAGAGGCGGCGATGGCGCGGGGGCCGCAGCGCGACCTGGACGACATACGGTTTGCCCAGGCGCAGGTGCGGCGGTTCGCCGAGGCGCAGAAGGCGTGCCTGGTGGACCTGGAGGTCGAGACGATGCCCGGCGTTGTGCTGGGGCACCGCAACATCCCGGTTTCCAGCGTCGGCTGCTATGTGCCGGGCGGGCGGTATCCGATGGTGGCATCGGCGCATATGTCGGTGGTGACGGCGCGGGTGGCGGGGTGCGAACGGGTGATCGCATGTGCGCCGCCGCATCAGGGCGGGCCGCATCCGGCCATTGTCGCGGCAATGCATTTGGGGGGTGCTGACGAGATCTATGTGCTCGGCGGGGTGCAGGCGGTTGCAGCGATGGCGCTGGGCACCGGGTCCATCGCGCCGGTGGACATGATCGTAGGGCCGGGCAATGCGTACGTTGCGGAGGCGAAGCGGCAGTTGTTTGGCCGGGTCGGCATAGACTTGCTGGCGGGGCCGACCGAGACGCTGGTGATTGCGGATGACAGCGTGGACGCCGAGATTTGCGCGACCGACCTGCTGGGCCAGGCGGAGCATGGGCCGACCTCGCCCGCCGTGCTGCTGACCACCTCCGAGCGGCTGGCGCGGGCGACGATGGCCGAGGTGGAGCGGCTGCTGGCTATCCTGCCCACCGGCGAGACGGCACGGCAGGCGTGGGAGGCGCATGGGGAGGTGATCGTTTGCGACGACGATGCGGAGATGGTGCGGGAGGCCGACCGGATTGCGTCCGAGCATGTGCAGGTGATGACTAGGGATCCCGACTACTTCCTGGCCAACATGCGGAACTATGGTGCGCTGTTCCTGGGGCCGCGCACCAACGTGGCGTATGGCGACAAGGTGATCGGCACCAACCATACGCTGCCGACCAAGCTGGCGGCGCGCTATACCGGCGGGCTTTGGGTGGGGAAGTTCATCAAGACTTGCTCGTATCAGCGCGTCACCACGGATGCCGCCAGCGCGCTGGTGGGGGAATACTGCTCGCGGTTGTGCATGCTGGAGGGTTTTGCCGGGCATGCCGAGCAGGCCAACGTGCGGGTGCGGCGGTATGGCG
>CAXTOB010000425.1:0-5776 GCA_964245505.1 uncultured Acetobacteraceae bacterium
TCTAACACGTCCAGGTGCCGCATTCCGTTCAGCAATGGCAGGACGGCGGTGCCCGGCCCGGCTGCTGGCGCGAAGGAGGCAATGGCGTCCTCCAGGTCGTAAGCCTTGCAGCTCAGCACCACCGCGTCATAGGGGCCACCCAACGCTCCGGCCTGCACGGTCGCGACCGGCCGGACCAAGTCCCCGCGTGGGCTGCGTATTACCAGGCCGTCACCATGGAGTTGCTCCGCTCGGCGCGGACGGACTAGGAACGTCACGTCCGCGCCTGCCTCGACGGCCCGGCCACCGAAGTAGCCGCCGATTGCGCCAGCGCCGACCATGAGTATCCGCATCAACATCTCCGTCCCTAAATGAAGGGAGACTGGCACGGATGGGGCGAGGACGGCAGATGTGCGACCGGCTTATCGCCATCCCTGCGGGAACGGGTCGGGGTGAGGGAATCGTGGTTGCGGAGAGGGGAATAACCGACTCAGTCTAGGTCGCGGCTACATGGGCGAAGATGCGCTTGCCCGCCCCCTCACCCCAACCCTCTCCCGGAGGGAGAGGGAGCAGGTGTTTGCTGTCGTTACTTCGGTGACAGCACCATGATCATCTGCCGGTTTTCCATCCGCGGCATCTGCTCGACCTTCGTGGTTACCTCAAGCTCGGCCCGGATGCGCTCCAGCACCTTGATGCCGATGTCCTGGTGCGCCATCTCGCGGCCACGGAAGCGCAGGGTCACCTTGACCTTGTCGCCCTCGTCGATGAACGACTTCATGGCGCGCATCTTCACCTGGTAGTCGTTCTCGTCGATGTTCGGGCGCACCTTGATCTCCTTGATCTCGATGACCTTCTGCTTCTTCTTGGCCTCGTTCTTCTTCTTTTGCTGCTCGTACTTGAACTTGCCGTAGTCGAGGATCTTCACCACTGGCGGATCGGCGTTCGGGCTGATCTCCAGCAAATCCAGGCCCACCGAGTAGGCGCGCTGTATGGCGTCGCGCGCGCTCATCACGCCCTGCATCTCGCCCTCCTCGTCGATCAGGCGCACCTGCGGGACACGTATGTCCTCATTGACGCGTGGTCCGTCGCGGGATGGGGTCGCGGCGCTCTGGGGTCCTCGGGCTATTGTACTCTCCTATGGATGTTTCGGTGTCAGAGACGAGTCTTGGTCCGGCGACCCGCCGAAATCAAGAAGCGTCACGTGCTAAATCGGGCGGCGTCGCCTCCGCTGCAAGACGGGAGACCGCCTCGTCAAGCGGCAAAACGTCCTGCGCCTCCCCGCCCAGGCGACGCAGCGCCACCGTGCGGCCCTCAGCCTCGCGCCGGCCGACCACGACGAGGACCGGGACGTGCGCCAGGCTGTGCTCGCGCACCTTGGCGTTGATCTTCTCGTTGCGGGTGTCGGTACGCACCTCCAGCCCGCGGGCGCGCAGGGCGGCGGCGACCTCCTCCGCATACTCGGCCGCGTCCGTCACGATGCTGCACACCACCGCCTGCACCGGCGCCAGCCACAGCGGGAAGCGGCCGGCGTAGTTCTCGATTAGGATGCCCAGGAACCGCTCGAAGCTGCCCAGGATGGCCCGGTGCAGCATCACCGGGCGCTGCCGGCTGCTGTCGTCGGCGATGTAATCGGCGTCCAGCCGCTCCGGCAGCACGAAGTCCACCTGCAGCGTGCCGCACTGCCAATCCCGCCCAATGGCGTCGCGCAGCACGAACTCCAGCTTGGGGCCGTAGAACGCCCCCTCCCCCGGACTCAGCTCATACTCGACGCCAGCGATGGCGCAGGCTTGCTTGAGCGCGCCCTCCGCCCGGTCCCACACCTCGTCCGTGCCGGCGCGCGGCACCGGGCGGTCGCTGAACTTCACCCGGAAGCTGTCGAAGCCGAAGTCGCGATACACCGACGACAGCAGCTCCACGAAATCCACGGTCTCCCCGGCGATCTGCTCCTCGGTGCAGAAAATGTGGGCATCGTCCTGCGTAAAGGCGCGCACCCGCATGATCCCATGCAGCGCGCCGGACGGCTCGTAGCGATGGCAGGACCCAAACTCCGCCATGCGCAGCGGCAGCTCGCGGTAGGAGCGCAGGCCGTGCTTGAAGATCAGCACGTGGCAGGGACAGTTCATCGGCTTCAGGGCAAGTGTCGTGTCCTCGTCCTCGACCCGGGCGATGAACATGTTCTGCTTGTAGTTGTCCCAGTGGCCGCTCGCTTCCCACAGCTTGCGGTCCACCAGCTGCGGCGTGCGTACCTCCTGGTAGCCGTGCGCGTCCAGGCGGCGGCGCATGTAGGACTCCGCCGTGCGATACAGCTTCCAGCCCTTCGGGTGCCAGAACACGCTGCCCGTCGCCTCTTCCTGGATGTGGAACAGGTCCATCTCGCGGCCGATGCGGCGGTGGTCGCGGCGCTCGGCCTCCTCCAACTGGTGCAGGTAGGCGTCCAGCTCCTTCTGGTCGCGCCAGGCAGTGCCGTAGATACGGCTGAGCATGGCGTTGCGATGGTCGCCGCGCCAGTAGGCGCCCGCCACCTTCTGCAGCTTGAAGGCGGTGCCGACGTCCCCCGTGCCGCGCATGTGCGGGCCGCGGCACAAGTCTATCCACCCGCCCTGCTTATACAGGGTGATAGTCTCCGTGCCGGGCAGATCGCGGATCAGCTCGGCCTTGTAGGCTTCGCCGCGTTGCTCGAAGAAGCCGATGGCGTCGTCCCGGTCCCACACCTCGCGCTCGAACGGGGCGTTGCGTGCAACGATCTCGCGCATCCGCGCCTCGATCCGCGGGAAGTCCTCGGGGGTGAACGGCTCGTTGCGGGCGAAGTCGTAGTAGAAGCCATTCTCAATGTTCGGGCCGATGGTGACTTGCGTGCCGGGGTAGAGGGACTGCACGGCCTCGGCCAGCACGTGGGCGGCATCGTGGCGGATCAGGCCCAAGGCATCGGGATCGCGGCGCGTCACGAACACCACGTCCGCGTCGTGTTCGATCGGGCGGGCCAAGTCCTGTAAGACGCCGTCCACCCGCATCGCCAACGCCGCCTTGGCGAGGCCGGGTCCGATGCTGGCCGCCACGGCGGTGCCCGTCACCGGCCCGTCGAAGCGGCGGATGGAGCCGTCGGGCAAGGTAATGGCGGGCATGGCGTAGGGTCCTTGATTGCGCGGGAGGGGTCGTATGGCCCTACGGCACCGCTGCCGCAACCCTTTCTCTGCACAGACGCCCATGCGCCAAGCTGTGACGCAGGACCGCCTGCTCCCTCTCCCTCCGGGAGAGGGTTGGGGTGAGGGAAGCCGCACAGCGCCGTCCATCACCTGCCGCAGCTTGCACATATCTGGGGCCGGGCTCTGCTGAATTGGCTCACGTTCGGGGGCTTGGCAGCTTTTGTAGATAATTTCAGGAGCAGTGCGAGGTCCCCAGTTCGGCCTCGGCGCTCCTGGCCAGACCGACTTTCTCCATGGACATGGACCGGGCGGACCGTCTCGCCCAGGAACAAACGGACAACTCCGAATTCGCCACCGGTGTTCGGGCGTTCATGATACAAGTGGGACCGTGATGGAACTGTCCCGCTCAGCTGCCGTCCCGCTATTGAGCCTCTTTGCTGCTTTGAGCTTTCATACAGCATCTGCCCAACTGCTACTCAAGCCTGTGGACATCGAGATACTGGATTGGGGCTTCTCCGCCAATCGGATTATCGGGCGACAACCCGCGCCCGAAGCAGCTTCCGGGTATTTTTTAAAACCGATCCTTCTCAAGATACGCCAATTACACATGCTGAGCGGATTAATGCCTGCCTAGGAACATAATTCGGCATCAAATACCTGTTGAAAGGCTATAACGGTGAAACGTTTGTGCCGGGCACTCCACTCGAACTCACCGTGAGGCTAGACGTCGAGTGGTCGCACCCACCGATGCGCGCACCGAACGGGAACATCCTGACCATAGATCGCTCTTGGACCATGGCGACGCCTCGTGCCCGGTTCTCTGGCTGGCTGTTCGAGGAGCCTTACGAGTTGGTGCCAGGAGAATGGACAATCGCTCTCCGGTATGGTGATCGCCTGCTTGGTCAACAGACTTTTCAAATTAGCGTCGGAAATGATTGTGCCCGACCAACAGGCTGACTTCCGATGTGCCCAACCCCCTCCCACGACGGCCATCCCATGCCGAAATACATGTCCTGCCTCAGACCTCCGCAACATGCGTTTCTATTTGCAACGCATGTTGCATCTGCATGCCTTCCCTCTGACGCGGGCCGGGTGCAAAACCCGCTATCGCGGTGTCTAGGGCCGAGCTAATGGAGACTTGCGTGAACGATCATCCGAGGCGGAAGGGAGGGACCGCGCCTTTCCTCGCTGCCCTGTCCGTCTTGCTGGCCGCCACTCCTATGTCGGCGGAAGAAGCCCTGCGCGATGCTCCGCCTGAGGGTGCGGTGGTCCACGTCGCGGCCCAAACGACCACGACCCGCGATGGTAAGATGGTGTCCGAATTCAAGACGACGCTGGAGCAGCGCGTCACTGCCTCGCAAGACGGGCTGAAGTGGGAGGCTTCCATCAACATCACCCACGAGGAAGGCCAAGGGCTAGACAAGCTGAGTGCAGCCGGCCTGCGGGACTACCTCCTTGCGGCCTCCGCTGGCCGCCGAACCGTCTACCGCGCCTTCATGCTGGTGGAATCTGCTACGACCCAATTCACGCCACCTGCCAAGCCGGACGGTTCCTTCGTAGGCGCCGACGCAGGATGGGTGGTGCGAACCTCCTTGGATTGTCCCTGGGACCAGTTCCAACGCTTTTTTCCCATCGGTCAAATGCCGGTCGTGTCAATGCGGTGCATCCGCCGGTCCTGGCTTCCTAAGGACGACAAGCCAAGAGAGCTTGGAGCGCAGATCCTTGTGGCCGATGATGGCAACGCCGTGGCCCACGCAGCGGCAGGCGATTTCCCAGCCTGGCGCATCCGAGTTACGGAAATCGACGACAATGGAACGGTATCAGAACGGGTGATGCTGTTCTCTGAACGCTTGGGCGTGCCACTTCAATCCGACACGGTGCGTCGGACCAACGGTAGGGCGGGAGAGCCGGCCGTCGTCATCACCGACCACGTCGAGGTGATGCCGACGCAGTAGAGGCTAAGGCCAATTGTGGACGGATGTAATCCGCCAGGAACACAGATTATAACCAGAACCCTGCTCCAGGCCGGCCTCCGTGCCTGCTCCTTCCCTCACCCCAACCCTCTCCCTGAGGGAGAGGGAAAAGGAGCAGAAGCAAGCACCTCCCGGTAAACCTCCAGCGTCGCCGCCTGCATCGCAGCCGTCGAGTAGTTCGCACACACCGCCGCCCGTGCCCGCGCACCCAGCGCCCGCCGCTCCTCCAGCGACAACTGCAGCGCATGGTCCAGCGCCACCGCCAGCGCCGCGGCATCCCCCGGCGGAATACGCCAGCCCGTCACCAGATGCTCAACCGTTTCAGCCGCCCCGCCATGGTCGGTGACGACCACCGGGCGGCCCATCGCCTGCGCCTCGATCACCGTGCGGCCAAACCCCTCCGGCTCCAAGGACGCGCTCACCACCACGTCCGCCAGCATCAACGCCGCCGGCATGTCATCGCAGTGCCCGGCAAAGCGCAGTCGCTCCGCAACACCCAGCGCCGCCGCCTGCCGCTCCAACGCCCGCAGGAACCCCTCCCGGCCCGCGCCGACTAGGATGCAGCACACGTCCCGCCGCCGCATCAGCGCGACCGCCTCGATCAGCACGCCGGCCCCCTTCCAACGCGTCAACCGCGCCCGCAGCATGATTGTCGGCGCCCCGTCCGGCAGGCGCCAGGCC
>CAXTOB010000426.1:0-3146 GCA_964245505.1 uncultured Acetobacteraceae bacterium
GATGCAGATCATGCCGTGCACCTACGCCGCCTTGCGGCAGCGGCACGGCCCGGGTGCCGACCCCTACGAGCCGCGTAGCAACATCCTGGCGGGCACCGCCTACCTGCGGGAGATGCACGCCCGCTTCGGGGCGCCCGCGTTCCTCGCGGCCTACAACGCCGGGCCGGACCGGGTGGAGGCTCACCTGAGCGGCAGCACGACGCTGCCTGACGAGACGGTGAGCTACGTCGCGGCGGTCGGCCCGCGGATCGGCATGCCAGGCAGCTTCGGGCCGGGCGGCTTCGGCCAGCCCGACGAGGCCCAGGTGGTGGCGGCACCGGCCCAGCCCGGGTCCGCCGACGCCGCTTACGCCGGCGGCGGCATGACCGGGACAGAATACGCTGCACTACGCCACTGACGTGGACAGCCCCAGCCTGTACTGCCGTTGGAAGGCGTGAGCGGCGGCCCCACCTCCCGCACGGAAGCAGCAAGGAACGACGCACCTGGTCCAAACGGCAACAAGGGAAGCGGCGGCACCGACCGAAACCTTGTCCGGCCTGGTCGAGCGCGTGACCTACCACAATCCTGAGAACGGCTTTTGCGTGCTGCGGGTGAAGGCCCGTGGGCAGCGCGACCTCGTGGCCGTGGTCGGGCACGCCGCGGCGATCAGCGCTGGCGAGTTCATCAGCGCCACGGGCTGGTGGACCACCGACCGCGAGCACGGGCTGCAGTTCAAGGCAGCGAGCGTCACCACCACGCAGCCGACCACGCTTGAGGGCATCGAGAAGTATCTGGGCTCCGGCATGATCCGCGGCATCGGCCCGGTCTATGCCCGCGCGCTGGTTGGCGCGGTCGGGGACGCGGTGTTCGACCTGATCGAGCAGGAGCCGGGGCGCCTGCGCGAGGTGACCGGCATCGGTGCCAAGCGGGCGGCGCGCATCGTCGCCGGCTGGGCCGACCAGAAGGCCATACGCGAGATCATGCTGTTCCTACACGCCCACGGTGTCGGCACGTCCCGGGCCGTGCGCATCTTCAAGACCTATGGCCAGGACGCGGTGGCGCTGATCACCGAGAACCCCTACCGCCTCGCACGCGACATCCGCGGCATCGGCTTCCGCACGGCGGATCAGGTCGCAGCCAAGCTGGGCATCGACAAGGAGGCCATGATCCGGGTGCGGGCCGGGCTGTCATTCGGGCTGGCCGAGGCTACGGGCCAGGGGCACTGCGGCCTGCCCGTGGCCGAGCTGACCCACAGCACGTCCGATCTGATCGAGGTCGGGGCCGGGCTGATTGGCGACGCGCTCCAGCTTGAGTTGGGGGATGGCGAGCTGGTGGCCGACACCGTGGACGGCGAGGCTTGCGTGTTCCTGGCAGGCCTCTACCGCTCCGAGCAGGCCATCGCCGAACGGCTGCGACTGCTATCCCGGGGCCGCCCGCCCTGGCCGGGGATCGACGCCGTGCGGGCGATCCCGTGGGTAGAAGGCAGGACGGGGCTAGCCCTGGCGCCGAGCCAGCGGGAGGCGCTGACCCTGGCCGTGGGCGCCAAGGTGCTGGTCATCACCGGCGGCCCCGGCGTGGGCAAGACCACGCTGGTGAATTCTGTCCTGAAGGTGCTCGGCGCCAAGGGCGTCCGGGTGGAGCTGTGCGCGCCGACGGGCCGGGCGGCCAAGCGCCTGGGCGAGAGCACTGGGCTTGAGGCCCGCACCATCCACCGCCTGCTCGAGGCCGATCCAGCGACGGGCGGGTTCAAGCGCGGCGAGGCGCACCCGCTCGACTGCGACCTGCTGGTGATGGACGAGGCCAGCATGGTGGACGTGCCGCTCATGCGGGCGCTGCTCCTGGCGCTGTCGAACACGGCGGCGCTGCTGCTGGTCGGCGATGTGGACCAGCTGCCCAGCGTCGGCCCCGGCCAGGTGCTGGCGGACGTGATCGCATCTGCCGCCGTGCCGGTGGTGCGGTTGACCGAGGTGTTCCGCCAGGCGGCGCAGAGCCGAATCATCACCAACGCGCACCGCATCAACCAGGGCCAGGTGCCGGAGCTGATGGCCCCGGACGGTTCGGACTTCTACTTCGTCGAGGCCACTGAGCCGGAGGACGCCGTGCGCAAGTTGCTGGCCGTGGTGCGCGACCGGGTGCCGGCGCGGTTCGGGCTGGACCCGGTGCGCGACGTACAGGTGCTGTGCCCGATGAACCGGGGCAGCCTCGGCGCGCGGGCACTCAACATGGAACTGCAGCGGGTGCTGAACCCGCCGGGCGAGCAACGGGTGGAGCGGTTCGGCTGGACCTATGGCCCGGGCGACAAGGTCATGCAGGTGACCAACGATTACGAGCGCGACGTGTTCAACGGCGACCTCGGCATCGTTGCGGGCCTGGACATGGAGGAGGGCGCGCTCACGGTCAGCTTCGAGGGACGCGAGGTGGAATACGGCTTTGGCGAGCTGGACGAGTTGGTGCTGGCCTATGCGACCACGATCCACAAGGCGCAGGGGTCCGAGTATCCAGTGGTGGTGATCCCGCTCATGACCCAGCACTACGCCATGCTGGCACGCAATCTCCTCTACACCGGCGTGACCCGGGGCAAGCGGCTGGTCGTGCTCGTGGGACAGCGCAAGGCGCTGGCCATGGCAGTCCGCAACGCCGGCGGACGGCGCCGGTGGTCCAAGCTGCGGGAGTGGCTTGCACCGCTGCCTGCAGTCAGCAAGGCCAAACAGCCCGGCGACGGTGCAGGTCGATCAGCCATGCCGAACATGAGAAGGGCCTGACATGCTGCGCGCCCGAGTGTCCCGCACCCGCCTGACTTCGACACCCGTCGATGGCGACTCTGACCCACCTGCCCCAACACGGGCGAAGCCGGCCAAGGCCACGTCCCGCGCCCGGGCGCTCAGCGCGGACACGCTGGAAAGCCTGGGCGGGCGCCGCCTTGCCGAGTTGCTGATGGACGCTGCCCAGGGCGACCCCGCGCTGGCCCGGTCGCTCCGCCTCGTCCTGGCCGGCACGGACGGCGGCGGCCGGCTTGCGGCGGAGGTGGAGAAGCGCCTTCGAACCATCGGGCGCTCGCGGGGGTTCATCGACTGGGACAAGGTGCGGCCCCTTGCCCGCGAACTGGACAGCTTGCGCGAGACCATCGCCGGGCCGCTCGCCGCAGCGGACCCCAGGGCGGCCGTGGC
>CAXTOB010000426.1:3156-5768 GCA_964245505.1 uncultured Acetobacteraceae bacterium
TTCGAGCGCAGCGACGACGGCAGCGGCATCCTGGGCGAGGCGTTCCGGCTGGCAGGGGCCGAACTCGGCCGGCTCTGGGGGCTGTTGCCCCGGAGTGATCCAGTCACGCTGGCGGGGGAGCTGTTGGCGCTGCTCGACGCGGACGGCTACGGCGTGACCGACCGACTGCTGGAGGCGGCCAGCCCGGCACTTGGCCCTGATGGCCGGGCTGACCTGCGCCGGCAACTGCAGGAACGGCTTGCTGCCCTGCCCCCGCCCCGAAACCGGGACGACTTCGGCGGCTGGCACGGGCGGGGGATGCTGTCATTCCGGTTGTGCGAACTGGCGGACCTGGACGAGGATGTGGACGCATTCATCGCGGCTGCGGAGGCAGGCGACCGGATCGAGAACCGGGCCGGCGACATAGCCGCACGTCTGATCGCGCACGGACGTGCGGCGGAGGCGCTGGCCTGGGTGGATCGTTCGCCGGGCCGGCACGAGGGCGAGGAGTTCGTGCTGGCCGACCTCCGCATCGCCGCACTGGACGCGCTCGGGCGCAAGCAGGACGCCCAGGCGTTGCGTTGGACGCTGTTCGAGCGTTGGCTGAGCACCGCCCATCTCCGGGCCTACCTGCGCGAGCTGCCGGACTTCGACGATGTCGAGGCGGAGGACCGGGCAGTTGCACACGCCCTCGCGCATCCGGACCGCGACCTGGCGCTCAGCTTCCTAGTCGGCTGGCCGAACCTGGAAGCGGCGAACCGGCTGGTGCGGGACCACTTCGCCGAGCTTGAGGGCCGGGACTATGGCCGGCTCCGCCCGGCCGCGGAGGCGCTGGCAGAGCGCTATCCGCCCGCGGCGACGCTGCTGCATCGGGCACTGGCCGAGGACGTGCTGCGGCGCGCATCCTCCCGCCAGTATCAGTATGCCGCCCGCGACGTCAGGTCCTGCGAGGGCCTGGCACCCTTCCTGCCGAACGAGGCCGGGCTGGAAGCCCACGACGCGTTCATGGCCCGGCTCCGACGCGAGCACCCGCGCAAGAGCGGGTTCTGGTCCCTTCTCGGCCCGGCAAGGGAGTGAGCGCCGGTTTGGGGCCGCCGTGCAGTCCTAAACACAGATCTGGCGCAAGCGGTCCCACCGACTGAGGCAAGCTGGGCAGCCAGGCGGCCGATCCTGGCCCGCCCCCTTCTGAACTGCTCTATTTAAGGTGAGCCGCCAAGTGCTTGTTCATCTCGAACATGGTCACTCGGTCCTTACCGAACACGCGCCGGAGCTTGTCGTCGGACACGATTTCGCGCCCGTCGTCCGGGTTCTGCAGCTTATGCGCCTTGATGTACTCCCAAACCTTGCTCACCACCTCGCCGCGCGCCATCGTCCCCTCCCCCACGATGGCGGCCAGTTCGGGAGAGGGCTGCAACGGCTGCTGCAGGGCGTTCGGCTTGTGCCCGGCCTTGGGCTTCTCGACTGGGGTGCCGTGCGGGGGCGCCTCGTCCCCCGCGGCTCCAGTCTTCGCGGTTTTGGCCTTCGCAGCCTTCGTCATCGTGGGAGCCTTGGTCATCGGGACACCTCTGGGTTGATCATGGCCGCACTCAGGAAGCAGAACGCCAGAGAACGGCAAAGCGCCATGCCGTGTGAGGCAGGATGGACAGCTGGGCCGGAGGTGTCGCCTGGCTGCAACAGGCTGCTGCATGCGGCGAGGCAGGAATGACGCCCCTGGTGTCCGGCTGGCGCGTGTTCCATGTCACCCCCATGCCGATGCTCACCCAGGCCCTTGCCGACCTGCTCCGCACCGTGGACCGCCCTGGGTCGTTCTACGCCGCGGGCACGGCCGAGCTGCTGCCGCCGTCGCTGGAGGTGGACGGCGTCGGACCCATAGCCCTGCCGCTGCTGCCCGTGCAGGCCGCACAGCTTGCGGCAGCCGCCGAGCCGGCGCCCTTCGGCCGTGGGCAGGACACGATCGTGGACCCGGCGGTGCGCCGTTGCTGGCAGGTCGGCCCCAGCCAGGTGCGGATCGGCGGCCGGCACTGGGCGCGGACGCTCGACGGCATCGTGGCGCGCGCCACGGACGGCCTCGGCGTGGCCGGGCCGGTCACGGCGGAGTTCTACAAGCTGCTGCTCTATGGGCAGGGCGGCTTCTTCGTGGGCCACCGCGACACCGAGAAGGCGCCGGGCATGTTCGCCACGCTGGCCGTCGTCCTGCCCTCGGCGCACAGCGGCGGCGACCTGGTCGTGCGCCATGCGGGCGAGGAGGTCCGGCTCGGCCTGCGCTGCGAGGACCCGGCGGAGGCGGGGTTCGCCGCCTTCTACGCCGATTGCGTCCACGAGGTGCTGCCGGTCACGCAGGGGTTTCGCCTCACGCTGGTCTACAACCTGATCCGGCTTGGCGACCGCACGCCGGAGCCGCCGGACCACCGGGCCGAGCAGGCCCGTGCCGCGGCGCTGCTGCGCGGGTGGGACGATGACGGGCCGGTCAAGCTGGTCCTGCCGCTGGAGCACGTCTACACGCCGGCCAATCTGGGCTTCCCCGCGCTGAAGGGGGCCGATGCAGCCGTGGCCGGCGTGCTGGCTGCGGCCGTCCCGCAGGCCCGGTGCGACCTGCACCTGGCGCTGCTGACGGTCGAGGAGAACGGCCCGGC
>CAXTOB010000427.1:0-5757 GCA_964245505.1 uncultured Acetobacteraceae bacterium
CCCATACGCGCTCAGCGCCTTGCTGAGTTGGGCGTGCAGGTCCGAGGGGCTGGAGCTGGACGCCGGCTGAGTCGTGGACGCGTCGCTCGCGCCGGGGAGAGCCGCTGCGCCCGTCCCGCTCGCATCCGCGGACTGAGCGCCGGAAGGAGACGCCCCATGCCCGTGATGGTGGTGGCCACCCCCCCCATGCACCTTGCTTAGATCGCTGAGCACCGTACTGACGCCGGCCAACTGGTCCTGGGAAAGACCACTGGTTGAAGAGCTGCTAGCCGTACTGCTGCTGGCTGCGCTGGCTGTTCCGTCGCTCGATGTGGTTCCCGTCGCGGCGGTCGTGCCGGTGCTGCTGGCCGTCCCGGTGCTGCTGGCGGCGGGTGCGGCACTCGTTGCGGTGTTGCCGGCCTGCAAGCTGAGCAACAGCGAATTGACGTCGGCGATGAGCTTCGACGCGGAACCGCTGATGCCGTTATTTCCGCCCGTGCCCGTGCTGGCAGTGGTGCTGGTGCCGTCCAGGCTTGAGCCGGCATCTCCCGGCAGGCTGGGAAAAGACCCCCGGCGAGGCCCCTGGGCGCCGTTGGTGCCGTTTGTGCTGTTCGCTTGCTGCGTCTTGCTTTCCCTTTGGTGGTGCCAAACCTTGGAGGCATCGCTCCCGACGGAACTGATTGACATGCCCTACTCCTATGCGCGCGATTGCGCACCGGCATGCACTGCAACAGCCGTTCCAACCTGCAGCCTCGGATTTCGTTGGGAAATTGCCTGCCCAGCAGCAAGCATAGAGTGCCGGGCGGCAGTTCTTGCCGGTTGGTAAGGGGTGCCATGCCGCTCGCCACCTGCTCCGACCCGTAGCGGTTTGCGGTTGGCATCATGCGAACGTTTCCGGCCCCATTGCTTGCTGCCTACAGCTCCGTCAGCCATAAATCCGTGGCGCCCGTCTGTTCCCCTGCTGCTGTCAGCATCGCATGGGCCTGTCCCCTGTGGTGGGTCTGGTGGTTGAACATGTGCGCCACCAGCAGCGCCGTGGGCCGCACCTGTTGCTGCCCGGTTGCGCCGCTGAACCAGGCCGTCGTGCCGTCCAGCCAATCCTGACGCACCCGGCCGGCCCAGTCCCGGAAGTCCAGGTCCGCATCCACCCGCGCATCCCGCATGGCCGCGAACTCCCCAAAATAATCGCCGCTTTCAGCCTGCGAAACGCCGGGCTTCTCCCAGCCATCGAACCGCGCCATCCACATCCGGTCCGCCCATATGAGATGGCTGAACGTTCCGTGGATCGAACGCCAGAACGCGCCGCGGTCCCGCCGCCGCTCCTCGTCGGGCAGCCGCGCCGCTGCGGCATATAGGCGGCGGTTCATCTCGGCGTTGTAGGCCGTCAGCGCCTGCACATAGGCCGGGCTGATCATGCCGGACCCACCTGGATCAGCCGCTTGCCCATGTTCTCCCCGGCATACAGCCCGGCGATGCTGCCCGGCGCCGTCTCGATCCCCTGCAGCACGTCCTCGCGGTAGGCGATCCGCCCCTCCCGCACCCAGGGCGCCAGCCGGGCCAGCCCCTCGGGGTAACGGTCGCGGTAGTCGAAGGCCAGGATGGCGGCGATCTGGGCACGCTTGACCAGCACGTGCCGCTCCACGCGCGGGCCGACGGGCCAGGTGGACCAGTCCGCGACCGAGGCGGTGCCGCACACCACGACACGTGCCCGCGGCGCCAGCAGCCGCATCACCGCGTCGCTGACGGGACCGGCGGTGTTGTCGAAATACACGTCCACCCCGCCAGGGCAGGCTGCGGCCAGCGCCTCGTCGAGCCCATCCGCGCGGTAGTCGATCGCGGCGCCATAGCCGAATTCATCCCGGCACAGCGCCACCTTGGCCGGCCCGCCGGCGATGCCGACTGTGCGGCAGCCGGCGATATGCGCAATCTGTCCGACGCAGGAGCCGACCGATCCCGCCGCGGTGCTGACCACCACCGTGTCTCCCGGCCGCGGCCGCCCGATGTCGAGCAGGCCGAAATAGGCCGTCAACCCGTTCAGCCCCAGCACGCCCAGCGCGGTCTGGATCGGCAGCCCGGCGGTGGCGCCGTGGTCCACCCGGCGCTCGATGGCCGACGCCGGGACCGCCGCCCATTCCTGCCAGCCGAACATGCCGGTCACGGCGTCGCCGGGCTGGTAGGCGGGATGGCGGCTTTCCGTCACGCGGCCGACGGCGTAGGCGCGCATGACGGCGCCAATCTCTACCGGCGGCAGGTAGTTCGGCGCCACGTTGACCCAGCCGCGCATTGCCGGCTCGACCGATAGGTAGCTGTTGCGAATGAGCACTTGGCCGTCGGTCAGCGCGGGGATGGGGGTGGTGACGACTTCGAAATGCTGGGCCTGCGGAATGCCGGTGGGGCGGCGGCTGAGTAGGACTTGCTGGTTCTGCATGGGAGCGTCCTTTTGTTGACTGGCAGCACGGGTCAGCGGAGTCATCGAGAGGCCGTCATCGCCGGCCATCCGGCACGGCAGTCCCTGGAGCGGACGCAGGTCCTTCCGTCTTCCCGTTGTTCCGTCGCTTCGCTGCTTCCAATGACGGGCGTGCAGACCGAGGTAAAGGCCGTTTCGACAGGGCTGACCGGCGGCCCTGCTGCTCCTATGCTACGTTGCAGGAGGCCACCATGACCAACGAACCCCTGCTGCTGCGAGACGACCGGGACGGCGTCGCCTGGCTGACCCTGAACCGTCCCGCCGCCCGCAACGCCCTGTCCGCACCGCTGATGGCGGCGCTGCATGGCGCATTGGATAATATCGAAGCCGATCCCGCCATACGCGTCGCGGTGATCGCCGGCGCCGGCCCGGCGTTCTGCGCCGGGCACGACTTGCGGGAACTGCGTGGCCTGGACCGGGACGGGGTTGCGGCACTGTTCACGCAGTGCTCCGCCCTGATGCAGCGCATCGTCGGCTTGCGCGTGCCGGTCATCGCCCGGGTGCACGGTATCGCCACCGCGGCGGGATGCCAGCTCGTCGCAAGCTGCGACTTGGCGCTGGCGGCAGACACCGCCCGTTTTGCAACCCCTGGCGTCAACATCGGCCTGTTCTGCTCGACGCCGATGGTGGCGGTGTCCCGTGCAGTGGGGCGCAAGGCGGCAATGGAAATGCTGCTGACCGGGGACATGGTGGACGCCCCCCGTGCCGCGGTGCTCGGACTCATCAATCATGCAGTTCCGGAGGCCGGGCTGGATGACGCGGTCTGGTCCTTGGCCCGGCGCATCGCCGGAAAAAGCGGCGCTGCCGTCGCAATAGGCAAGCCCGCCTTCCATCACCAGGCCGACCTGCCCTTAGCCGCAGCCTATGACTATGCCGCCACCGTCATGGCCCGCAACATGGCCGAGCGCGACGCCGAAGAAGGCATAGACGCCTTCCTGCAGAAGCGGGCGCCAGTCTGGGGCGGTTAGCTCTTCGTCCGCGGGTCGTGCGTATGGTGCTTGTCGCGCTCCCCGCCGCCGCCTGACACCTGGCTGCGGTCCGGGCTGGTTGCCTCACCCGGCTCCGGAGGATTGTTGTCCCGTCCGCCGCTGCCGCTGCGGTGCGGCTCGGCGTGCGGCTTGGCAGCATTCTCATGGCTGCTGCCGGGGCCGCCATGGTGCCGGTCCGTGTTGGGGTGCTTGTCCGGCATGCTTACCGGTCCCCGCGTGCGGCGGGGTGCCGGGTGTTCTGCTTGACGTTGGCGTGGTCGCCCTGCTCGTCCGTGTTGTCGTGTGCCTTGTCCGGGTGAATCGGATGCTGCTTGCCGGCAGTCGAGGCTGTGTTGTCGCCTGGCCCCTTCGTGCTCTGGTTATCGGGCGGAACCGGCGGCGGGTGTGCGGACATGGCGTTAGCCTCCCCTTTAGTAAGCGAGATTATAACGCCAGAAGCGCCGTAGGGATTGCTGGGACCGCGGACACAACCTTGTCACACCCTACCGATGCAGCCAGCGGTCCGCTCGCCCGTTGTGCCACCGCAATACAACGGGAATGCGCGATGAGCGACAAGTCACAGGCCAGCAGCCGCAAGGACGGCTTCGGCACCGAGGGGATCGGGGAGGATGGCGACGGCAGCATGGGCACGGCCGGGACCAGCGCAGGCGGCACCGGCTCAACCGGCCAGGGTGACACCCATAAGGCGGAGGGCGCCCATGGCGAAGAGGACCACGGCGCCCCAGGACGCCGCAGCCCGGCCAACAAGCAAGGCCCGGACGGCAACGTCCAGTCAGATTGAGGGAAGCACCATGCGATATCTAACCCTTGCGGCAGCGTGCATGCTGGCCGTGGCGCCGGTCGCGGCGTCGGCACAGCAGAAGGACGCGACCCGGTCGTATGATAGGTCCAAGCCCGGCAGCAGCGACATCCGCAACTACACCCTGCGAAACACCGCCAACGAAACCATCAGCGACGCCAGCGTCCAGCTCAGCGACAACTCGACGCGGTCGCTGACGCAAACCGGGCCGATCACCAAGAACCATGCGCAAACCTTTGCGGCGCCGGGTGGGGCGTGCGTGACGTCGGTGCACGTGAAGTTCCAGAACGGGCGGAGCCTGGACGCCCAGGGCATCACGGACTGCACCGCGCAGACGCTCGTGGTGGATGACGGCCGGATACTGGCCCAGGGGTCGCCGACCGCCGGGCCGCCGGCACCCGTGCAGGTGTCGCCGGCACACTGATGCTGGTGGGCCAGCTTTCGCGAATGCCGGGGCTGGATCGCCCCGGCTACGTCCGGCTGCCACCCACCTGCTTGAACAGGATTGCCGCGGCCACGAGGTGCCCGGCCGCGTCAACGGTATAGCCGGGGATCTCCCCGGCAACGGTCCATCCCAGCCGAGTGCAAAGCCGGACCGCTGTACCGCCGGCCTCGGCATTCAGCGTCAGCAGGGTCCGCCCAGTGCGTACCGCCTCGGATGCCCCGTTGCACACTAAACTTGATGCCAGCCCGCGCCGCCGGAAATCAGGGTGCACGAGTAGTTCCGCCACCTTGGCCCGGTGCCGCTGCTCGGGCGGAGTATCGAGTTGCAGCCGGACCATCCCGGCCAGCACGCCGCGGAACCAGGCGCCCAGCAGCACGCATCGTCCCTGCGCCACTCCGCTTGCCACGGCGCGCATGTGTTCCTGCGCGGCAGCCGGCGCGGGGGGCAGCCGGTGGGGCGCCGACCCGCCGCCATCCACGCAGGCCACCATGATGTCGGACAGGCGCCGCACCGCGGAAGCCGCGGCGGCGGCGTCGAGGACGGCAACGCCGTCCACCGGCTTGGCGTAGCCGAACTCCAGGATGTCCGAATCGCTGTCCAGTATCCGGATCGGTCCGGTGCGGACATAGGACCGCTTCTCGTAGAAACGGTGCGCCCGGTCGAACTGGGTGTCGGTCCACAACAACAGCCGGGTCGCACCGGCCCCGAGGGCGTGGGCCTCGGCGGTATCGAGCAGCCGATGCGCCAGCCCCGTGCCGTGCCGGCCGGGATGGACATAGACCCGGCAAACCTCCCACGCGCCGGCGTCGCGCGGCACGGTGGCGATCATGCCGATGACGGCGCCGGCGTCCTCCGCGATCCACAGGGTGCCCCCCTGTGCGGCGTAGTAGGCGGCCGGCGCCAGCAGCTCCGGGGCGTCCCCTTCCACGTCCAGGATGCAGTTGGGGTAGTCCGCCCAGCAACGGCTGATGAGGGCGATGACACCGGGTGAGTCTGCGTCCCGGCCGGGGCGGATCAGGGCCAAGGCGCGAGTGCGATCGCTGCAGGAGGATTGAAGGCGCTGCCTGCTCCCTCTCCC
>CAXTOB010000428.1:0-5751 GCA_964245505.1 uncultured Acetobacteraceae bacterium
GCGGGCATGTCCTAGATTCGCAGCGCATCGCTGCGAAGGGGACGCTGCCGCCGCAGAGGCAATGCGTGGACACTGACGATCCCCGGCCGTGATTTACAAGCCGAGCTGCCGCTCCTGCGTGCACGATGCAATCCGGTCAAGAAAGGCTTCCACCATGAGCGACGACACGATGACGCGCCCCCGGGCGCAGGCGATGGCAGTACGGGCCAAGACTAAGTCCGCCCCAGCGGTCAACGGTGCCACGCATGCCCCGGCGAAGAAGGTGCCCGCAAAGAAGACCGCTGCCAAGGCCGCCGCGCCTTTGGAAACCAAGCTTGCGGAGAAGCCTTCGAAGGCCAACGAGGAGCACGTCGCCCCAGCCCCGAAGAAGGCGGCGCCGCGCAAGGCCGCCGCAAAGCCAGCCGAGGCTCCGGCGCCGGCGAAGGCCGCTGCCAAGCCAGCCAAGGCCCCGGCCGCGATGCCAGCCATCGCGAAGCCCGCCGCCAAGGCAGCGAAAGCGGAAGCTGCCGCCGCGCCCGCGCCAAAGAAGACCGCTTCGAAGAAGGCCGTAGCCAAGGCCGCTGCGCCAGAAGACTCTGCCCCGGCCAGCAAGAGCGCAGCCGCCAAAGAGATGAAGACCGGCAAAACCCCCGCCGCCCGCAGCGCCGCCGCGAAGAAGCTGAGCGAAACGAGCCCGGTCACCAAGAAGGCCAAGGCGAAGGCTCCAGCAGCCTCGGCCTGACTGACAGGGCGCTGACCCGAACTGTCCCCGCTCCGGAAGATACGCTCAAACAACAAGCGCCATCTTCTCCCTCTCCCTCCGGGAGAGGGCCGGGGTGAGGGAGGCAGCCAGGACCAGCTTGTCCCGTGGAGCAGCGGGGCTAGGCTTGGCATTATTTGGCCGTGTGGCTTCCCTCACCCCAACCCTCTCCCGGAGGGAGAGGGAGAAGCGGGACCATGGACGGCGTTGCGAAGTGAGGACAGGGACGCTTTCGTCCTGCCCTGCCATGCTGAACCGCCTAGGCGTCCATCCGCGTCCTACCGTCGCCCGAACATCCGCTCGACATCTGCCCGCGACAGCTTGAGGAAGGTTGGCCGCCCATGGCTGCACGTCGCCGCCCGCGGCGTCGCCTCCATCTGCCGCAGCAGGGCATCCATCTCCGGCTGCAGCATCCGCCGTCCCGCCCGTATGCTGCCGTGACAGGCGAGCCGAGCCAGCACCGCATCCATCCGCGCCGCCAACGCCACGGTCTCCCCGGCCTCCGCCAGCTCATCGGCCAGGTCCCGCAGCAGCGGCGCCGGCTCGGGTGCGCCCAAGGCGGCGGGCAGGGCGCGGACCAGCACCGCGCCGGCGCCGAAGCCCTCCAGCTCCAGCCCCAGCACCCGCAGGGCGTCGGCATGGTCCAGCAGTCGGGCCGCGTCGGCCGGCGGGAGGTCCACCACAGCAGGCAGCAGCAGCGGCTGCGCACGGATGCCGCCGGCCTCATGCTGCTCGCGCAGGGCTTCATGCGTCAGCCGCTCATGCGCGGCGTGCTGGTCCACCAGCACCAGGTCGCCATCGGCCGACACCGCCAGGATGTAGGTCCCCAGCACCTGCGCCACAGAGGCGCCCAGTGGATGCGCAGGCCCAGGTCCAGGCCCAGGCGAAGAATCCGGCAGCACGCGCGCGCTAGGTGGCGCGGCCAAAGGCAATTGCGCCTCGGCAAAGCCCTGGTATCGCGGCCCGCCACGCCCCGGCCGGCCCTGCAATTGGCTGGACACCAGCCGCAGCGGCAGACGGGCACCCTCGACCGCAGCAGCGCCGCCGGCCAGCACGCGGGACAGCGCGCCGATCACCAGGCCGCGCACCCCGGCCGGGTCGCGGAAGCGCAGCTCCAGCTTGGCCGGATGCACGTTCACGTCCAGCTCGTCCGGAGGCAGGTCCAGGAACAGCGCCGCCACCGGATGCCGCCCGGCGGCAATCACGTCGCGGTAGGCCACGCGCAGCGCCGTACGCAGCACCGGGTCCGCCACCGGACGGCCATTCACCACAAATCCCTGCGCCGCCGCCGTCGCCCGGTTGACCGTCGGCAGGCAGGCGAAGCCTGTGATCCGCATCTCGCCGCGCTCCTCCGCCAACGGCAGCAGCGCCGCCGCGGCATCCGGTCCCAGCAGCGCGGCGACCCGGCCGGCCCGGTCCTGCGCCGGCAGGTCGAAGGCAGTCCGCCCATCCAGCTCGCAGCGGAACGCCACGCCCGGAGCAGCCATCGCCAGGCGGCGGACCGCCTGCTCGGCATGCTCCGCTTCGGTGCGGGGATGCTTGAGGAATTTGCGCCGCGCCGGGGTCGCAAAGAATAGGTCCGACACCACCACCCGCGTGCCCGGCAGTCCCGGCGCCGGCTGCGGCTCCTGCACCACGCCGCCCTCTACCTGGATCAGATGCGCGTGCGCCGCCCCGTGCGGTCGCGAGGTGACATGCAGCCGCGCCGCCGCGCCGATGCTAGGCAGCGCCTCGCCGCGGAAGCCCAGCGTGGTGATGCGCACCAGCGACTCGTCCGCCAGCTTGCTCGTGCAATGCCGCTGCACCGCCAGCGCCAGGTCGGAGGCGTCCATGCCGCACCCGTCGTCGGCGACCTCGATCCGCTCGATGCCGCCGCCGGTCAGCGACACCGCAATCCGCCGGGCGCCCGCATCCAATGCGTTCTCGACCAATTCCTTGACCGCCGCAGCGGGCCGCTCGATCACCTCGCCCGCGGCGATGCGGTTCACCAGGCCGGTCGGCAGCAGGCGGATGCGTCCGTGCGGCTGGGGGAGGGCGGTCGCCATTGCCGCACTATACGGCCCCGCCCTAAACACCGCCTAGAGCTATGATCGCCGACCTTACATTGCCGACTTCTCACGGCCGCCTGTGCGGCATCGGAGCTTCATGCCAGACCTCATTCCGCTCGACCCCGGCGCCCGCCAGGCCATCCTGGACGCGGTGGATAGCCTGCGCGACGATGGCACGGCGCTGCTGCAGCGCCTGGTGCGCCACCGCAGCCTGTTGGGCGAGGAGGCGGGCGCCCTCGCCGAGATGGAGGCCGCCTTCGCCGGATTGGGCCTGCAGCCCTTCCGCATACCGGTGGACGCCGGGGCGCTGTCCGCCGTGCCCGGCTGGTCGCCGCCGCTGATCCCCTATGCCGGGCGGGACAACGTGGCGGCGCTGCACCACCCTGCCAGCACGAAGGGCCGCAGCCTGATGCTGCAGGGCCACGTGGACGTGGTGCCGGAGGGCGCCGCCGACCTATGGACCACCCCGCCCTTTGAGCCCAGCATCCGGGATGGCCGCATGTATGGGCGCGGCGCCGCCGACATGAAGGCCGGCCTGGCCGCGATCGTGACCTCGCTGACTGCCCTGCGCCTTGCCGGGCTGCAGCCCGCGGCGGAGCTGCAGTTGGCCGCGGTCATCGAGGAGGAGTGCACCGGCAACGGCGCCCTGGCCGTCATGCACGCCCTGCCGCGCCCCGACGCCTGCCTGATCCCGGAGCCCGGCCCCGGCTACCCCGCGCTGTATGTCGCCGAGGTCGGCGTAGTCTGGGCCTGGGTCACCGTCACGGGGCGCCCTGCCCATGTCCGCGAGATGCACGCCGGAGTGAACGCCATAGAGGCCGCCTACGTCGTCATGGAGCGCCTGCGCGCCTACGAGAACGAGATGAACCGCGCCGAACGCCGTCACCCGGCGTTCGCCGCCGAGAACCATCCCATCAACGTCAACTTCGGCACCCTCACCGGCGGCGAGTGGAACAGCAGCGTCGCCACCCGTGCCCGCCTGGGCGTGCGGGTCGGCGTGATGCCGGGCCAGTCCTGCCTCGCCGTGCGGGCGGAGGTCGAGGCGATGGTGGCGGACCTGCACGGCGACCCAAGGCTGCGCGGGGCACGGCTGTCGGTCGAGTTCCAGGGCTTCATGGCCGACGGCTGCGTGTTCCCGGCGGAGCAGCCGATCTGCCAGGCCGTCTCGGCGCTGCACCAGGATGTCACAGGCGGCGCGCTGCGCCACTGCAACGCCACCGGCCTGACCGATGCCCGGCACTACGTCCTTTATGGCGGCACGCAAGCGACCTGCTACGGACCCGACTGCGAGAACATCCACGGCATAGACGAAAGCGTTGGGCTGGATACGATGCACAACGTGACGCGGGTGCTGGCGCTGCTGGTGGCGGGGTGGTGCGGGGTGGAAACGCAGTAATGCGTAACTTTACTGGGGCCGGCTGCTCACCCTTTAAGTTTATATCTCCGGCAAGTTCGCCGGTTCGCATGATGACGGGTTGAGTCTGCCGCTAATGCGGTGCTGACAATAGAGCCAAGCCAACAATTCCAAATATTTAGCGTGAAAAGCTGTATTGAATTATATGTCGGATTCGATATGAAAGGGAGCGACCAATAGTGCCCCTTCACTGCTGGGCATCAGGCGGCCATAGCGAAAGGGTGGAGTGACGAAGCCTATCCGTCTTCAATTGCTTCCCAGGAAACCGAAACATGACCAAGATAAATCAACTGGCTTCAATGGCCGCGCTGGCCATTGTCGCCGCTTCCGGCATTGCAGCGGACGCCCAGGCGCGCACGATCACCCTCGACTTCGGTAGCCTTACAACTGGCAACTTTTCACAACCGCTTGTGGTCGATGGCTTTCTGCTCACGCCGGCAGGTGGTTGGTCGAGCTTGCCGACGATCGTCGATTTTGGCGGAACCAACGTACTGGGAAGCAGTGGGAACGTGTGGGCTGGCGGTGCAGACACACTCCTGACCATAGTCAACGGTGACAGCTTTTCGCTGGTGTCCGTTCAGGTGGCGGCAATGAATGGTGACACTGGCAACTTTGCCGTCGGCATCGGTGCCAGTGACGGAGGCGTAACTTTTGGCTCACGTTTTGGAACTCCCCTGTCCACGGCGCTTGTCACTCAAGATCTTTCCTCCTACGCGTTCTTCCAGAACATCACGTCGGTCGATCTCGACCCGGTTGACACGGGTGACGGCGACGTGGTCGGGCAAATCACCGTATCCGTCGCAGACGTTCCCGAACCCGCTTCTTTGGCGCTGCTTGGAGCAGGGGTCGTCGGCATGGGTGCGTTTCGCCGGCGGAAGACATTGGCCTGATCCATCTGAATGAGTGCATGCTTGGCGGCGCCTTCGGGCGCCGTCCTCAGCGTTTTCACCCCTCTCACGCGCAGTTCGCCGTAATCAACTTTGTGGCGGCGTCCGTGTAACGAACGACCCACCTCCTGTGCACAATGCTCTGGGTCTGAAGTTCGCCGATCCGGAAAGCCCCGGTTTCGGAACGCTACGATGCCAGCGCCCGCCACGCCACCTCACCTACCGTGCAGGTGGCAAGGCCCAGGCCGGACCACTCCGCAACACCATGAGGCAGTTCAACCCCATGTGCGGCAAGTGCCGGAGCAAGAAGCGCCGCCGGCGCCCCGGATGCCATTGCCACCGCCTCGTCCAGCGCGGCCATTCCCCACTCCACTAGGTTCCGCACCGCCTGGTCCATCGTCAGCGCCGACCCGGCTAGCGTGCCAGCCCTCGGCAGCCGCACGCTGCCGTCCTCCCCTCCCTCGATCTCCATCCCCGCAAACCAATACCGCCCCGGCGGCGCCGCAGCCGCAGCCACCGCGTCCGTCACCAGGATCGCCCGCCCCGGCCCCTTGGCCCGGATCATCGCCCGCAGCGCCGGGCGCGGCAGGTGTATGCCGTCGGCGATGCAGCCCGCCGCCAGCCGGTCCTCCGCCAATTGCGCCATCAGCGGATTGTCCAGCT
>CAXTOB010000429.1:0-5750 GCA_964245505.1 uncultured Acetobacteraceae bacterium
GGCGAGCTCGTCATGCTTCGATGCGCGGTGTTCCAAACCCGCGGCTTGACTTCGTGCGCGGAAGTCAGGGGCCGGGAATAGGATCGCACCGCGCGCCTCTGCGGCCTGGCGTCTGTGTGACGCGGCAATCGATCGAGCCTCGTCGGCGTCGTGAACCCGCCAGCGAAGCGCTTTACCAAACGGTGTGTGCCAGACGGCATCAATGCTTTCGGCAATATCCGTTATCATGGCGATCCTCCGTCCAAGCCGTAGAGATGAAGTTCAGAGTGCGAGAACCATGAGCAACTCCTCGGCGCCATAGACGCCGGGTTCGCCGCAGGATTCGCATTCGCATCTGCGTGCGTCAGGCTCGACGCCTTCGGCGTCGGCCCCGCATTTCACGCAGAAACCGGGGTTATCGAGCGAGCTATTGTTTCGCTCGACAGCCGCTTCCACGCGCTCAAGCGTGACGGATGGGTGCAGTCTCATGGCAACCTCAATGATGTTGGTGGATGTTTTTGGTCGGGCAGAAACCCTTCCGTGGTTGCCGGCGGGTCGCCGGCTTAGCCCCAGCTGAAATGCGCCGCACCGATGGTGCGGCTGCGCTGGATGGCGCGGGCCAGGTCGCCAAGCCTGCGTTCGACGTAGCCTTCGGCCCGACCGATATGGACGATCGTCATTCGGTCGGGCTCTTTGTCTTCGACCGTTGGCAATTCGGGAGAACGCCTGCCGAGGTGACGGCGCATCGCGGCCGTGACGAGGTTGGAAAACACGTCGATGGCGATGACATCGCCAGAGGAGGTGGGCTCAAGACCAAGCGTCAGCAGAAGGTCGATCGCGTTCGCGTTGCACATATCGACCTCGAAGTCTTCCTGGTCTTGCCGCCCGATATGCGGCAACTCCCAAATCTCGCTTTTTTCGTCGCGGACGTACGGCGTGAAACAGACCGTCATGCGATCTCTCCTGAGGCGATGAATGGTTGGCTTGGCCGATGCGGTTAAAGGCCCGGGCACCAGCCGCATTTCGCCTCGATGGCGAGCCGTTCGACCGGATCCACCATTTTCAAGGCGTGCTGGTGCGGCATCGAGCCTGCGCGGGCCCGCTGGACGACGTACTGCCAGGCTGCATCGTCACTCTGGAAGTGAGGCGTGCCGCAGGCAGGGCTGTCGATGCGCTGCAACTCGATCCTGGCGGACCCGTCGTCGCGGCACCCGCAATCGAAGACGCCCCACCCCTCCGAGAGGGCCTGGTCATCGTCGAGGTTTTCGCCCACGGCCGGGCTGCTGCCGGACAGGCGATCCAGGGTCGTTGTGGAGACAGGCGGGCGCATCGGCGCCCGCAAGAAGGGAAACGCGAACATGGCGCCGATTCCTATCTAGGAGGGGAGGACGAGCGGGGGCGCTTTCACCACCCCCGCGGTGCTATTCCGCTACTGCCAGCAGGGGCCAAACGGAATGTCGTCATCAAGATCGCCGCCGCCGAAGCCCGTCCCGGTGCTGCCACCCGCGCCAGCCATCTCCGGCTCACGGCGCGGGGTCGGCCGCTCACCTCCGGACGCCCGGCCCTCGGGCTTCTTGGTGTCGAGGAAGGTCAGCGTGCCGTTGTAGGGCTGGACCTGCACCTCGGTCGTGTAGCGGTCGACGCCGTCCTTGTCGGTCCACTTGTTCGTCGCGAGCTTGCCCTCGATCAGGACCTTCGCGCCCTTGGTCAGATACTTCTCCGCGATCTTCGCCAGGCCCTCGTTGAATATCACGACGCGGTGCCACTCAGTGCGCTCACGACGTTCGCCGGATTGCGCATCGTTCCAGCTTTCGCTCGTCGCGATGCTGAGGGTGACGATCTTCTTGCCGGCCTGTGTTGCGCGGACTTCCGGGTCCTGGCCGAGGTTGCCGATGAGCTGCACGCGGTTGAGATAACCAGACATGATCTATTCCTTCATTTCTCATCCTCTCGGGAAGGTCGCCGGCTTCGTGCCGGCGTCGTTCCCTCGGGTGCGGTCTGAAGAAACCGGGATCGGCCTCGCCCGCCCCCGAACGCCGCGGCTTGGTGCGGGAGCGCAGCGACACGGCAGCGGCGTGAGCCGGAGGCGCTTCGCTTGCGAAGCGGGGATGCGGAACAGCGAGGACGACCTGGTTTAGACCGCGCATCAACCCGAGGGGACAGACGCCGGCCGCGAAGCAGTGCGTGCTTTCACACACCTCTCCCATTCCCCCCTCTCAGCGTAAAAAGGGTTCCGGACTGGTTGGTTGGCGGACTACATCAATCGTCGAGGAAGGCCATCTCATAGGCTGCCTGCGGTGACACATCGGTCCACTCGACCTCGCCGTCTTCGTGCAGTTCCCGCAAACGCTCCATCGCTTCCGCGATGCGAGATTCGATAGCGCTTTTCGGTGTTGTGATGGCGGGCGCGTGCCACGCTTGCGTCGGCGGCAAGGGCGGCCGGGCGAGAACCGAGGCCATTTGCTGGCGATACCAACTTGCCATCGTTGCTGCGACCATTGCATCCGTTTTCGACGCTTTTGCTTTGCGGGCGGTTTGGCGGGCCGCGACGCCGTATGCCTGGCTGTCAGTGCTGGCCACGCGGGGGTGCTGTGCGGCGACGGCGATAGCCTGAGATTTCAGGCCGAAGAGGTGCCACTTGGCGTTCGATCCGCTAAAGGCCCGGTCGAGCACATCTAGGACGTGCAGCACGCCGTGTTCACCGTGGACGTGCCTACGGCACATGCTCCCGATTCCAACGAGAGGGCGATCCAAAACCCAAGGCATCCGTTCCAGGCAGCGCAGGTAGTGGTGCGGGTGCCATCCCTGTAGCACCGGAACAAAGCGGTCTCCGATACCGCGGCGTTCGCCGCCGCGTCGGCAGACCATGTTGAGCCGGACTGTTCCGGAGATTCGGTCGAGAACAGCATCTTCGTCGTGAGCGACCTCCGGCTCGACACACCAGTCTTGCGCCGCCCACCAGAGCCAGGGTGCCGCGGCCGACAGGTCGAGGTACTCATGCGTGGACCAAGGGAAGCCGCGATAGCGGCTGGCTGCGACGAAGCCGGCGCTGTCCAGCGCCACCCTGTGGCGGGACACCAAGCCGAGATGGCGGCCGTCGAATCCATCCCAGTCTCGCAGCCCGTGCCCGTCGACGCGCCATCGCGACAGGGCATTGGCGCTGATGAGGAAGGGTGTGCCGATTGCCGTGGCGCAGGACCAGAGGGCGCCCGGGCGGAGAGCCGGCAGCCCGAGCAGGAACTCGAAGCGCCCAGTCATGGGGGTTGGATTCCTGCGACGGACGCGAGCTCGTCGAGTGCGATGTCGGCTGCCTCCTCAGGCGGAACGCTTCCGCAATAGTCCCGGCGCCAATCGCGGGGCGGTAAGTTCAGCAGGGCTATGTGGTCAATGGCCTCGCATCGTTCATTCGCCATGCGAAGCCATCCATAAAAGCCTCGATGCCCGTTCGCGAAAGTCCAAAGCCGGTCATGGACATCGCTATGGCCAGCAACGTGCCGAACCGGATCGTCGCCGGCCAACTGAAACGGAACGACGTCGTTCCCCCAGTCCAGCACGCGCGTGTGGCTCATCGCGCCGCCGCTTCTGCGGCCCGTTTCCACATTTCAGGGTTTGCGCCGGGCGTGTCCCAGCCCATCATCGAGCCGTGTTTCATCGCCAGGACTTCCACTGAGGTCGGCACGCGCGGCAGCTTGGCGTTAAGGCATTCAGGCGAACACGCCGTGTTCGCTGGATGCCATCCGTTTTGACCTAGGCGGATTTGGACGGTTTCACCCGTTCCTGGGTGGCGCACGTAGCACAGCGGAGGGAGCGCTGTTCCCCCGCCTTCTGTTTTGGTGTTGGTGTCCGTCACGACACTGACCCTGGTAGTAACGCTGTCTTGGTGGCGTTGTCCGTTTCCGCCTCGATGTGCATGAACGAGCGGTCGTCGAACAGGCCCGCCTTTTCGGCCGCGTCGTAACCGGGGGGCTTCCGCTCGCCCTTCCGAATGCTGATGTTGACCATGAACGAGGCATTCGGGTGTTCGGCGCGGATACGTTCTCCGAACGCGCGCACGGCGGGCGTGACTTCGGCGGGTTTGCGTATGGTGATGTCCTGTTGGCCAAGCGATGACCCAAGAATGTCCAGCACGAGGGCGTCGCCGATCCTTCCTTTCCTGATCTTGCCTGGCATCGTCGTGAGGCGAATGTTGGTCGGCATGGTGGGGCTCCCGCGCCGCGGTTGCGGCACGCTGTGAGTGGCGGATGCATAAGGTCGGCGGCACGAAGGCCGCCGATTCAGCGGCGCTTTAGGCGGCGCGTGCGATCTGCCCTGACGGTAGGGTCATGAGCTTCTCGATGTTGTCGATTTCCGTGAGCAGCCGCCGGATACGGGGCATGTAGTCCGGCTCGTGTTTTGAAGCCGCGGTCAGGTAGCGGTTCCAGGTGGCAGCGTCCCAGGTCTCCCTGTCGTCCATGCGGACGGTCCGGGCGTGTCCAGCGGCTGCATCGGCTTCGGCGGCGGCAACCCACTCGGCCTCGAGCTGGGCTATTGTCGTACGCTTGTTCAGGAGTGCCGCGTTCAGGCGGCTGCGGTCGCCAAGCAGGGCGCTGAAGGCGAGAGCGGCGGGGGCAGGCGGCAATGCGCGCTGCATCGTCGCCGCAGGCGACAGATGTGTCATGGCGGTCCTCGCTTGAAGGGATGCAGGGAAGGCCCGGCTCGCGGTTGCGAGCCGGGCTAGGGTGCCTACTCGGCAGCGATCGCGTAGGGCTGCTGGCCCTCGCCTTCATCGCCGCGCCCGAGGTTGGTCAAGTCGCCAACCGCGTCGTCGGTGCCACTATCGGCTCCGGTGTCGAGGTCGTCGCCGCCCTCGTCGCCGGCGTCCGGCCCGCCGCCGGTTCCGCCGACCCAGCTGGTCCGGGGCGCGACCTGTTCCCGCTCCTCTTCGGAGAGTGGGAACAGCGCGCCCGGGAAGTGCCAGGTCTTGCCGTCGCAGTGCTTTACCAGAGCGGCGCGCGTGTCCTTGACGCGGATCTCGACTTTCACGCCCTCCTCGGCGGCGCTGCGTTCCAGGGCCTGCCGGGAGAGGCAGGACAGGAACTCGTCTGTCGCCATCGTGGGCATGTGGGTTGCCGCGCCGAGTGTTTCGCCGGCGATGCGGCTACTGACGCCGCTGTCGGTCATGTTGGCGCGGCAGGACAGGACGAACTTCAGCATCTCGCGCGCGGCGTTGTGCAGCAGCGCGAGATCGGCGGTGAGCACGCCACCTTCGCTGATCTGGTCGCGGATGTCCTCGCGGCTTGACCGTCCGTATTCGAGCGGGCTTTGCACGGCGACGTTCTTGGCGCCGAGGGCCAGGACCAGCAGGCCTACGAGCGTTTCGAGCGGGATCGCCGCGTCGTTGAGCGCCTCGTGCAGCGCGTCGGTGCGGAAGTCGCCGACCATGGCCAGACCCTTCTGGGTGACGTCCGGCCGGAGTTTGACCACCACCTCCGGTTCTGCGTCGGCAACGGCTCCAGCGGCGCCACCTTTTCCACCCTTGACGGGCTTCTTCGGCTCGGGCAGCCGGTAGGCGATGGTCTGGACCTCGCCCGAACGGCTGTCGAGGTAATGACCGATCTTGTCCTGCTTGGTCGGCTTGCTGTAGATGCGCTCGGCGCCCTTGGGTAGCTCGGGGCGGCCGTGCTCGTCCTGCGGCAGCACCGTTCCGTTGGACGGCAGGTTAGCGGTCATCCACGCCTGCTGTGCGCCGAAGAACCCGTCGGCGTTCGTGGTGTAGCGGCTGTCTTCGCCGG
>CAXTOB010000430.1:0-5744 GCA_964245505.1 uncultured Acetobacteraceae bacterium
GGCCCACGGCGTCGCCGGTCAGCCCCAGCCCGAGCCGCGCCGCAAGCCGCGGCCAGGCCGGCCCGGCCCGGCGTCAACGCCCGTCCCGTGTCGCCTGGCAGCAGCAGCAAGCCGGTGCCGACGCTGGCCAGGCCCAGTGCCGTGTTGGCCTTCATGGTGGTCAGCCCAGGGATCACCGACTTGAGCACGAGCACGTCGAGCGCCCACCCGATCAGCACGACGGCGCCGATCAGCACGGGCAGGGCGGCAAGCGTCTGGCGCACCAGGGCGGCGCGCGGACTTGGTGCGCCGCGCCCGACGCCTTCGCTGGCCTTGTTTGCTGTCATCGCTCGGTTCCGCTCAGGTGTTGACGCCGATGGGCCAGGTCTGCCCTGGCTGCAACTCCATCATGTGTCGAGATTTGTTACCGCGCCGATCGCTGGCACAAAAGAAGCTCGGGGGAACCGAGGCGTGCCCAGGCGAAGACTGGACGCCGCGCCTGCGGGGACTGCCGCCGCCCGGAAGTGATGCCGAGCGGCATGGTGTGCAGAGCCTGAACGGTAAGATAGAAGCGCAACACCCGGCCAAGAATTCGCCAGGCGAGCAATCTAGGTCGCGCCCTTTATGATGACCAACTGTCCGCCATCCTTCGTTTGGCGGACAACTACTCGGCGCGTTTTTCCTGACCGCCAGCAATCAGTTCCTTGATCCGGCTGGCTAGCGTCTCCATCGCAAACGGCTTGGTCAGCACGTGCATGCCGGGATCGAGGTGGCCGTTGCCGACCACGGCGTTCTCCGCATAGCCAGTGATGAACAGCACCTTCAGCCCTGGCCGCACCGCACGCCCCGCATCCGCTACCTGCCGGCCGTTCATGCCGCCGGGCAGACCCACGTCCGTCACCAACAGGTCAATCCGCACGTCGGACCGCAGCACCTTCAGCCCCGCCGGGCCGTCCGCCGCCTCGATGGCGGTGTAGCCCAGGTCCTCCAGCACCTCTGTGACCAGCATCCGCACCGTCGGCTCGTCATCCACCACCAGCACCGTCTCGCCCTGCCCGGCGCGCGGTGCCCCGGCCAGCTCAGCCAGCTCGTCCCCGGCGTCCGCCTCGCCGTGGTGCCGGGGCAGGTACAGGCACACCATCGTGCCCTCGCCGACCTCCGAGTAGATGCGCGCCTGACCGCCGGACTGCTGCACGAAGCCGTAGATCATGGACAAGCCCAGGCCCGTGCCCATGCCGATCGGCTTGGTGGTGAAGAATGGGTCGAACGCCCGGCGGACCACCTCCGGCGTCATGCCCGTCCCGGTGTCGCTGACGCACAACGACACATACTGCCCCGGCGGCAGGTCGCGCGACCTGGCGGTGCGCTCGTCCAGCCACTTGTTGCCGGTCTCGATGGTCAACCGCCCGCCGTCTGGCATGGCGTCGCGAGCGTTGATGCACAGGTTCAGCAGCGCGTTCTCAAGCTGGTTCGGGTCCACCAGCGTGGGCCACAGCCCGCCGGCCCCGACGATCTCTACCGCCACCTGCGGACCCACCGTGCGGCGGATCAGTTCCTCCATCCCGGCCACCAGGCGGTTCACGTCCGTGGGCTTGGGATCGAGCGTCTGCCGGCGCGTGAAGGCCAGCAGCCGGTGCGTCAGTGCCGCCGCGCGCTTGGCAGCACCCTGGGCCGCAACAAGGTAGCGGTCCAGGTCTCCAATCCGGCCCTGCGCCACCCGGGCCTGCAGCAGCTCCAGGCTGCCCGAGATGCCGGCGAGCAGGTTGTTGAAGTCGTGCGCCAGCCCGCCCGTGAGCTGGCCCACCGCCTCCATCTTCTGCGACTGGCGCAGCTTGTCCTGGGCATCGGCAAGCTCAGCTTGCTCGCGCAGCCGCCCGGTCACATCGGTGACGAACTGGTAGCAGCCGACGCGCTTTCCTTGGTCGTCCCGCAGGGTCCGGAACTTGATCTCGTAGTAGGGCCGGACGCGATCCGGATCGCCGTAGTCCTCGACGATCGTAAACTCCTCGCCGGCAAGGCCACGGCCCCAAATGGCTCTTACCTGGGCTTGGTGCTCGGGCTGGTCGGCCAGGAGGCCGAGCATGTTGTCGCCGACCTTGGGCCGCACGCCGTAGATGCGCTCGAACTCGTCTGCATTCGCCTGGTTGATGGCGAGGATGTTGTAGTCGATGTCGCTGACCATGATCATGACGTCCGTGGTCTCGACGATCTTGGCCAGCAGGTTGCGCTCGGCGGTGCGCTCCTCGACCCTGAGTTCCAGCGAGGCCGTGAGCGCGCGCAGTTCGCGCTCGGCGGAAAGCCGCGCGACGGCCGTTCGCGTCCGTTCCGCCACTTCGCGCACGAAGGCCAGCTCGTCGGCCGGCCACTCGCGTGCGGTCGCGTGGTTGAGGTAGAGCAGCGCCACGAGGCCGCCCTGCTCGGTCACCGGCATGTTGACGACCGCCCGGGCGCTGATCGCTTTCAGCGCCTCCGCCGTCGCGGCCGTGCGCGGGTCTGTCTCGGCGTCGGCGAACACCACCGTCTCGCCCCGCCTGAGGTCCTCGACGTAGGAACCGTAGTCGCGGAAGCGGAGCAGGCCCGCGAGGCTCTGGATGCCCGGCGCGTTCCAGTCCCGTTCGATGGCGATGGTCTCGGCGACGGTGTCCACGGTCCCGTAGCCGGCCCGGCTCACGCCGAGGGTGCGGCCCAGGATCTCGGCCGCGGCGAAGGAAAGGTCGGCCGGGTCGTCGAGGTTGCGGATGCGGTCGCCGAGTTCGACCAGCGCCAGCCGGCGATCCTCGATCCGCTTGCGCGCGGTGACCTCCAGGAAGAACACGGCGAAGCGCTCCGCCTCCAGCCGGAACGTGCGCCCCTCGTACCAGCGGCCCAAGGCGCCGATCTGCCGCGTGAAGGTTGCGGGTTCGCCCGTCTCGACCACGCGGGCGAACTCGTCCACCCACTCGGCTTCGATGCCGGGGATGATCTCGCGGACCGTGCGGCCCACGGCCGCCCCGCGCGGGATGCCGACCATCTCCTCCCAAGCCGGGTTCACGTCGAGGTAGCGCCAGTCCAAGGCCCTGCCGTTCGCGTCGCGCACCAGCTCGCCAAGGACCACGCCTTCGTGCAGGCACTCGAACAGGCCGCGCCAGCGGGCCTCGCTTGCGCGCACTGCCCCCTCGGCATCGCGCATCGCGGTGATGTCGCGCGACACGGACAAGAGCCTTTCCGGCCGGCCATCCGCCCCCAGGATGGGCGTGACCCGCACGTCCCAGTACCGGGGCGTGCCGGCCATCGTGTCGGCCGCACCCTGGAAGTGTCCGGTGCCGCCGGCCTGGGCAGCCGCCACCGCGGCTCTAGCGTCCGCGTTGCCTTGGCCCTGCCAGAAGTCGGTCCAGGGGCAGCCGCGGATGGCGTTGAAGTCGCTCACCTCCATCACGCGCTGCCCGCCCTCGCTCATGAAGACGAGCTTGGCGTCGAGATCCAGCACCTTGATGCAGTCGTCCGACGCGGCAAGGACGCTGCGCAGGAACCCGTCATCCTGCGAGCGCCTCTCTTGGGCGGCCCGTTGCTCGGCCTCCGCGAGCTGCCGGCGCAACCGGGCGTTCTCGGCCAGAAGCGCTTCCGGCTCACCCGCCGCGGGCGCGCTGCCGTCAGCGGGCATCGGGGACCACGGGCGCAGGCGCCCCGATCAGCACCGGCGACGCCATCGAGCGCCGCTCCTGCTCCTCCAGCAGGCGAAGGCTGGTGCGGACGACCTCGCTGGCACTGCCATAGCGGCCGGACCCAACCTGCGCCGCGACGAAGGCCACCAGTTCGGGCGTAAGGGACACATTCAGGGCCGCTCGCTTCGTCACACCTGGAACCTGGCATGAACGCCCCAGAGTGCCAATCCGTGTCACAGCCGGCCAGGACGACGTAGTGGTGGGCCGCACTCAACGCGACCTGGGCGATCCACCCCTCTGCTCGCTGGCCCTCTTTGTTGTGTCAGAAGGACGACGATACGGGCTTTGTCCACGCGTTCACACAGGCATGGCCGTGACTGGGGACCATGAGGAAGTGTGGGGTGCCGGCGACGGGGTAGGGCCGACCGCGGTATGCTGAACAGGTGCCCCAACCCGCGAAGCAGCCCGAACCAGCCGCTGACCCTGGTGCCAAACTGCCCGGCCTGGACGCAGCTGGGATCGTCCAGGTCAAGATTTAGCTGCTTGGGGTCAGCCTTATGGTGTGGCGGCGCGTGCTGGTGCCGGGCACCACCATCTTGCCCGAGCTGCACGGCGTGATCCAGGTCGCGATGGGCTGAGAGGGCATCCACCTTTACCAGTTCTGCCTCCGCTCCCGCCGTGGCAGCACTGCCAGACGTCTCACGGGATGGGCGGTATAGCCGGAGCGCGACCGAACGGGGATGGCCGGATGCTGGTGCTGGGCGTTCAGGGCCACATGCGTGCGGTTCACACCATGACGGTATCAAGACGCTGCGGCGTTGCCTGTTCCGAGCGTCCGCTTAACCACGTCCAGCAACTCAAGAAGCTTGAACGGCTTGTGCAGGAAGGCGACATAACCTGAACACCACAGGGCGACGGCCGCTTCGCGCATCGCACTCATCATCACGACCGGGATGCATCGCAAGGCCTGATCAGCCGCCATCGCTTCCAGCATCGTGGCACCATCCATCATCGGCATCATGTGGTCGCACAACACCAGTTGCGGCTGCCTTCGGGCCAGGAGGTCCAAGCCTTCCCTGCCGTTCATGGCGACCAGCACCTGGTAGCCTTCCCCTGTAAGCACGGCATCGAGCAGTTCCGCGATGTTGCGCTCGTCCTCCACCACCAGCACTGTTGTCACGTCAGCCCTCTCACCCGGCTGCCTTATCCGGTAAATCCCGGTGCGTGGGGGCTAATCGGTCCGTATAGGTATATTCCGACCCCCCCGAGATGGGTGGTTTCAATGGCCTAATCACAAATGACAAGTTCTGCCTGATGCGCGCGGTCCGGTTGCGGCTGAGTTGGCGTCGGGCACGGGGCCGCCTGCGTGCCGACCGTCCCCAACCTCCTGGTGAGGTCACTCACCAGGGAGGAGAGCATGGGACGGCGGCAGCGCAGTTGGCGTGTTCGGCGGACGGACGCGCCAGCGACAACGGGCCAGCAGCGCTGGGACCGGGCCTACCAGCTCCTCCTGCAGTGGGCGGCGCCGCTGCCACCCGCGCCGGCCGAGGCGCCGGCGCCCCCAATCCCGCCGGAGGCACCCCATGCGCATAGCGATCTACGGCCGCGTTTCGACCAGCCACCAGGTCGAGCACCAGACCATTGAGCAGCAGCTCGGGCGGCTGACCGCCTACGCCGGCGCACAGGCCGCCGCGGGCTGGGCGCTCGATCCGGCCCATGTGTTCCGAGACGACGGCTACAGCGGCGCCGTGCTGGCGCCCCCAGGGCTTGACCGCCTGCGTGACGCCATCAAGGGCCGCGAGGTGGACCGGGTGCTCGTTACGGCGCCTGACCGCTTGGCACGCAATTACGTCCACCAGATGGTGCTGCTGGAAGAGTGGACGCGCGCCGGCTGCGCCGCCGAGTTCCTGGACCGGCCCATGAGCGACGACCCGCACGACCACCTGCTGCTGCAGATCCGCGGCGCGGTGGCCGAGTATGAGCGCACTCTGATCGCCGAGCGAATGCGCCGCGGGCGGCTGGCCAAGCTGCGTGCCGGCACGTTGCTGCCCTGAACCTATGCGCCCTACGGCTACCGCATGAGCCCGGACCGGCCGCGCGACCCGGCGGGGGTCGCGACCGACC
>CAXTOB010000431.1:0-5742 GCA_964245505.1 uncultured Acetobacteraceae bacterium
CTATTTGGGATAGCTGTGGCCGGCTGCGCGTCCTAACCTGGCTGGCAACAAGGTCGCGATGGAACCTACGCCCGGGGCAGCACGGGCGGCAGGCCGGCGTGAAACCGCGGAACAGGGAGCAGGCGCATGGAAACAGTCGGGTTCATTGGGCTGGGCCGCATGGGGCGGCCGATGGCGTCCAACCTGTGCCGCAAGGGCTTCCGCCTCGTCGTGAACGACATCGACCCGACCGCCGTGCAGGAGCTTGAAGCGTTGCAGGCGCGCGGCGCGGCGAGCGTCGCCGAGGTCGCGTCGCAGTCGGACATCGTCGTGACGATGCTGCCGAACTCTGCGGTGGTGCGTGACGTCGTCGGACGCACCGACGGCGTTTTGGCGAACCTCAAGCCCGGCACGCTGATCATGGACATGAGCACGGTGTCGCCGGAAACCTCGGACGAGCTTGCAGCCGCCGCCCAGGCGCGTGGCATCGGCTTCGTGGACGCCCCTGTGGGCCGGCTCGCAAGCCATGCCGACCGGGGCGAGTCGCTGTTCATGGTCGGAGCCTCCCCAGAGGACTTCGGCCGGGTCAGGCCCCTGCTGGACGGCATGGGATCCACGGTATTCCATTGCGGCCCGGCCGGGTCCGGCACGCGCACAAAGCTCGTGAACAACTACCTTGCCGTCACGTCCTGCCAGCTGAATGCCGAGGCCCTGGCCTTGTCCCAGCGCTTCGGCCTCGACCTGGAGCGGACGCTCGACGTGCTCTACGGCACGACGGCCGTCAACGGCCAGCTCAAGATTGCCTGGCCCGCCAAGGTGCTCACGGGCGACATCGCGCCGGGCTTCACGATCGACCTGGCCCACAAGGACCTGACCCTGATCCTGGAGGCCGCCAACGCGGCCAAGGTGCCGATGCCGGTCCTGGCAACCGCGCGGGAAGCGTTCTCCGTCGCCCGCGCCCGCGGGTTCGGCGACAAGGATTTCTCGGCGATGGTGGACGTGCTCTGCGACCTCGCCGGGATCGAGGCGCCGCGCCTGAAGACGTGAAGGATGCCGCCTGCTGCCCCTCGTGTGGCAGGCTGCCGGACCAACAGCGGCCGGGAAGCCGTGGGGAAGGGGGAAAGCGTCATGCAGGTTTCACGACGGGCTGCCTTGGCTGGCGCGGCCGCACTCGCGGCATCGGCGGCGCCCAGGGCACGGGCGCAGGGCCGGATGGTCAAGATCGGCGTCCTGTCCGACTTCTCCGGCATCTACGTCGACCTGCTCGGGCCGGGCGGCGTCGCCTGCGTGCAGCAGGCGGTCCAGGACTTTGGACCGGGGCAGCACGGCCTCGATGCCGAGGTCGTCTATGCCGACCACCAGAACAAGCCGGACGTCGGCTCCGCCATCGCGCGGAACTGGTATGATTCGGAAGGCGTGGACATGATCATCGGCCTGCCGAATTCATCCGTGGCGCTCGCGGTGGCGGCCGTCACGCGGGAGCGGGACAAGGCCTGCATCGGCGCGGCCGTCACGACGATGGACTTCACCGGGGCGCAGTGCACGCCCAACACGATCAACTGGACCTACGACGCCTATATGCTGGCCAAGGCGACCGGGACGGAGACGGTCGCGGCGGGCGGCAAGCGGTGGTATTTCATCACGACCGACAACGCATTCGGCAACTCGCTCCAAAGCGAAACCGCGGCCTTCGTGCAGAACGCGGGCGGCGCCGTGGTGGGCAACTCGAAGTATCCGATCGGCTCCACCGATTATTCATCGTATCTGCTCGCCGCCGGGAGCAGCGGCGCGGACGTGCTCTGCCTGGCACTCGGCGGGACGGACATGGTCAACTGCCTCAAGCAGGCCAGCGAGTTCGGACTGCGCCGCCGGATGCGGATCACGGCGCCGGTGATGTTCCTGAACGACATCCACGCGCTGGGCCTGCCGTTAACGCAGGGGCTGCTGCACACAAACAGCTTCTACTGGGACGCCAACGAGCGCAGCCGGGCCTTCACCAAGCGCGTCCTGCCGCGAATGCAAGGCGCGTATCCCGGCATGGTCCATGCCGGCTGCTACGCCGGGACGACGCACTACCTGAAGGCGCTGGCCGGCCTTGGCGTCGCCGCTGGCAAGGGGAGCGGGGCTGCCGTGGTCGCGCGCATGAAGTCCATGCCGGCGGACGACGACGCGTTCGGCACGGTGACGGTGCGGCAGGATGGCCGCGCGCTGGTGCCGGCACTCTTCCTGAAGGTGAAGTCACCCGAGGACAGCAAGGGCGCCTGGGACTATTGCAGCGTGGTTTCGGAGATATCCGGGCCGGATGCGGCAAAGCCGCTCGACCAGGGTGGCTGCCCGCTTGTGAAGGCGTGAGGGATCGCGAGCTCCTGAGAGGACGTTGGTGCACCGATCGCCTGCGGGGGCGGGCTGACCCTTCTTGCCTGTCGGTCACGCAGCCCTCGCGCATGCCGATGCCGCCCAGCAAGCCTGGTGGCCCAACTAGTCACATGGGCCACCCGCCGCCGGGCTGCCCCGACGTTTTGCCCGTCCGCTCGATGGGGACTGGATAGGGTGTTCCCGGCCGGCTTGGGACCTGCTCCGGCTTGGAAGCGGGTAGACACATGGTGAGGGAAGGGGAGAGACCCGGCTCTGCTGCAGTAGAGCCCTTGCGTGAGCACGTCATGCAGGTCGCGTAGCGGGACAGCCCCCATGCGGGTCAAGCGCGGCTACCAGGGACCAGGCGGAACTGGGATTGCGCGCCGTTGCTGGGCCACACTCCGGATGGACAGCCTCTCGCCCCGCCATGCCGCCCGCGTCCTGGACAGCACGGTCTCTGATCCTTCAGGAAACCGGGTCGTCGTCCAGCACCGCACAGAGCCCGCGATGCATGATGCAAGGGAGGCCAAGAACCCGCCAGATGAACGTCTCAGCCGTGCGAAACGCCCTGATTCAGACTTGGTGTGTGTGAGGATTATGGCAGTTTCCGGGTCCTCATGCGTCTGTTTATCCAATGCGTTTTCTGTTAGAGCATTGTTCTCAGGAAGTTTTTGATGTGATCGAGCTCCGATCCTTCAGCTTGGACGATGTGTGCGCTGCATACACCACACACACATCGCGCACACACATCGGGCACCGTTGCTTCGTGCAAATCATCTTGGAAGGCGGAGCCAAGTCCGAACTAGGGTGATGACGGTTTGAGAAGGGCGGCGTATCGAAGCGGGTGGCTGACCACTGCGGGCCTGTGTGAGGGCAGGGGGCGTCCCGTTCCGATTACGAGCGGTCCTTCGTCGCAGCCTCTGCGGCCTCCTGCATCGCGGCCCAGCCTTCGCCGACGTGCGACTGCTCCGTCGGAAGCGCCCCGATGGAGACGCGCACCATCCAGCGCCCGTGCGCCGTCGCAGGGGTGAGGTAGGCAACGCCGGACCGGTTCACCGCCTCGGCCCAGGACCGGGTATGGACGTCCAGCGCCTCGCCGGACAAACCCGGCGGCTCATGCACGACGCACACGGTTTGCAGCGTCACAGGCGACACCACGCGCCAGCCCGGCGTGGCTGCCACTTGCTCGGCCAGCCAGCGCGCGTTCGCCATGTCCCGCCGGAGCCGGGCTTGCAAGCCCGTGACACCCTGGTCACGGATGACGAACCACAGCTTCAAGGCCCGGAACCGCCGGCCCAGCGGGATGCCCCAGTCGCGCAGGTTTCGGACCTCGCCGTCCACCGAGGATTGCAAGAAGGATGGATTGGTCGACATGACGCGTACGAGGTGCTCCGCGTCGCGCACGTAGTAGAGCGAGCAGTCGAAGGGGGCGCCGAGCCACTTGTGGGCGTTGATGACGATGCTGTCGGCGTCCTCCACGCCGTGCCACAGGTGGCGGCACTCCGGCAGGATCATCGCCGAGCCGGCCATTGCGGCGTCCACGTGCAGCCAGACACCGTGCCGCCGGGCCACTTCGGCGATGCCCGCGACCGGGTCGATGGCAGTCGTGGCCGTGGTGCCGGTGGTGGCAACGACTGCACAAGGGCGGATACCGGCAGCCAGGTCGGCCGCGATCATGGCCGCCAGCGCATCCGGCCGCATGGCCAGCGCGTCGTCGCAGGGGACCAGGCGGACATTGTCGCGTCCGAAGCCGGCGAGCAGCGCCGCCTTGTCGACCGAGGAGTGGCTTTGCGCCGAGACATAGATCGCCAGCGGCTGCCGTTCCGCCTGCAACCCGCCACGGCCCAGCGCATAGCCGGTCGTGCGTTCCCGGGCGGTCATCAGGGCGATGAGCGTGGACGTGGAGGCGGTGTCCTGGATCACCCCCGTCCAGGCGTCGGACAGGCCGACCATGCGGCGCACCCATCCGGTGGTGACCTCCTCCACCTCCGTCAGCGCCGGGGAGGACTGCCAGGACAGGCCGAGCACGCCAAGCCCGGTGCTGACCAGGTCGCCGAGGATGCCGGCGGGTTCGGCGTTGGCCGGGAAGTAGCCGAAGAAGCGCGGGTGCTGCCAGAGCGACAGCCCCGGCAGGATCAGGCGATCCAGGTCGGCCAGCACGTCCGCGAACGGCTCCGGCTGCCCGGGCGGCTCGACGGGCAGGGCGGCGGCAATGGCGCCTGGTCGGGTGGTGGCCTGGACGGGGCGGTCGGCCATGGTTGCAAGGTAGTCAGCCAGCCAGTCGATCACTTGGTGGCCATGCTGGCGGAACTGGTCCGGGGTCATGAGCGCGGTTTCAGCAGACTTCCCAAGGGAAGGCCAGACGCCCTGCGTTTGGATCGTTTCCCGTTTGCGGTCGGTGCTGCATCCGCTGGGGTGCCCTCGCGTTCCATCGGCTGGCAGCCGGGAAGGGCCACCGTGTTCAGGTGCATCGGCGCCGGCGCCTTGAGCATCGCTTACGAGGAGAGCGGCGACCCGGGCGATTGGCCAGTGGTGCTGTTGCATGGCTTTCAGGCCAGCGAGTTCGGACTGCGCCGCCGGATGCGGATCACGGCGCCGGTGATGTTCCTGAACGACATCCACGCGCTGGGCCTGCCGTTAACGCAGGGGCTGCTGCACACAAACAGCTTCTACTGGGACGCCAACGAGCGCAGCCGGGCCTTCACCAAGCGCGTCCTGCCGCGAATGCAAGGCGCGTATCCCGGCATGGTCCATGCCGGCTGCTACGCCGGGACGACGCACTACCTGAAGGCGCTGGCCGGCCTTGGCGTCGCCGCTGGCAAGGGGAGCGGGGCTGCCGTGGTCGCGCGCATGAAGTCCATGCCGGCGGACGACGACGCGTTCGGCACGGTGACGGTGCGGCAGGATGGCCGCGCGCTGGTGCCGGCACTCTTCCTGAAGGTGAAGTCACCCGAGGACAGCAAGGGCGCCTGGGACTATTGCAGCGTGGTTTCGGAGATATCCGGGCCGGATGCGGCAAAGCCGCTCGACCAGGGTGGCTGCCCGCTTGTGAAGGCGTGAGGGATCGCGAACTCCTGGGGGGACGTTGGTGCATTGATCGCCTGCGGGGGCGAGCTGACCTTCTTGCCTGTCGGCCACGCAGCCCTCGCGCATGCCGATGCCGCCCAGCAAGCCTGGCTCCAACTGGTCACATGCGCCATCTGCCGCCGGGCTGCCCTGACATTTTGCCCGCCCGCTCGATGGGGACTGGATGGGGTGTTCCCGGCAAGCTGGTGCCGATCACCGACCCGGTGACGGGCATGGTGAGCACGGCGGAGATCTTCGTTTCCGTGCTCGGCGCGTCTAGCCTGACGTATGCCGAGGCGACCTGGACGCAGACGCTGCCGGACTGGATCGGCGCGCACGTGC
>CAXTOB010000432.1:0-5737 GCA_964245505.1 uncultured Acetobacteraceae bacterium
ATGCAACCCACCCCGCCCCACGCCCACAAGCAGCCCATCGACATAGAGCAGCTAGGCCGCGTCCGCACCGACCACTACGCCTGGATGCGGGACGACGCCTGGCAGCGCGTGCTGCGCGACCCCACGGTCCTACGCCCCGACATACGCGCGCACCTGGAGGCCGAGAACGCCTACACGGCCGCCACCCTCGCCCCGACCACCGAGCTGCAGGTCACCATCCTCGCCGAGATGCGCGGACGCATCCAAGAGAAAGACAGCTCGGTCCCCATGCCGGACGGACCCTGGGAGTACTACGACCGTATTGCCGAGGGAGCGCAGCATCCCGTCTATGCCCGGCGTCCCCGCGGCGCCCCAGACGGTGAGCAGGTGCTGCTGGACGTAGAGGCGATGGCGCAGGGCCACGCCTACTTCCGCGTCGGCGCGGCGGAGCACAGCAACGATCACCGCCTGTATGCCTGGGCGGAGGACACCCAGGGGTCGGAGGTTTACCGCATCCGCGTGCGCGACATCGCTACCGGCGCCGAGGCAGGCCCGGCGGTCGAAAGCTGCACCGGGTCTTTTACCCTGTCGCCCTGTTCGCGGTTCCTGTTCTGGGTGTTCCGCGACGACAACGGCCGCCCCCGCCGGGTGCTGCGCCGCCGGGTCGGCGAGGCGGACGACGTGGTGGTTTATGAGGAGCCTGACGAGGGCTTCTTCGTGAGCGTCGGCGCCACCCAATCGCGCGAGTGGATCGTGGTCGGCTGCGGCAACCAGGAAACCAGCGAGGCCTGGCTGGTGCCGGCGTCCGAGCCGGAGTCCCAGCCCCGCGTCGTTGCCCAGCGCGATCCCGGCGTGAAGTATGACGTCGAGCACTGGGACGGCGCGCTCGTTATACGTACCAACGCGGACGGCGCGACCGACTTCAAGCTGGTGCGCGCGCCGCTCGGCGACCCCGGCCGGGCCAACTGGACCGACTGGGTGCCGCACCGGCCCGGCCGTTACATCGTGAGGACTGCGGCCACAGCCCGGCACCTGGTCCGCATCGAACGGGTGGACGCCAACAACCGCCTGGTTATCACCGCGCGGGACGGCGCCGAAAGCGTCCTCGCCGTGGAGGAAGAGGCTTACCTGCTTGGCCTAGGCCCGCGGCTGGAGTGGGACACCACCACCCTGCCCTACATTTACGAAAGCCCGACGCAGCCGCGGCAGCGCTGGGACCTGGACCTGGCGACCGGCGCGCGCACGCTGCGCAAGACGCAGGTGATCCCATCCGGCCACGACCCGTCGCGCTATGTCGCCCGCCGCCTGTTTGCCGCGGCGTCAGACGGCGCGCAGGTGCCGGTGACGGCGCTGATGCTCCGCGATACGCCGCTGGACGGGTCTGCGCCCCTGCTGCTGTATGGCTATGGCGCGTATGGCATTCCGATGCAGCCGGGGTTTTCCACTCAACGGTTCAGCCTGGTGGACCGCGGCTGGATCTGGGCTACGGCGCACGTGCGGGGAGGATCGGAGAAGGGGTGGGGCTGGTTCCTGGACGGGCGCGGGCCGACGAAGCCCAACACCTTCACCGACTTCATCGCGGTGGCCGAGCATCTGGCCGCCTTGGGCTATGCACGTCCCGGGCGGATGGTGGCGCATGGCGGATCCGCGGGCGGGCTGCTGATGGGCGCGGTGCTGAATATGCGGCCGGACCTATGGGCCGGGGTCGCGGCGGCGGTGCCGTTCGTGGACGTGCTGAACACCATGTCCGACGCCTCCCTGCCGCTGACCCCGCCGGAATGGCCGGAGTGGGGCAATCCGCTGCAGGACCCGGCGGCCTACGACCTGATCGCGTCCTACTCGCCCTACGACCAGGTCGGACCACGTCCGTATCCGGCAGTGCTGGCGCTGGGCGGCCTGTCCGACCCGCGGGTGACGTATTGGGAGCCGGCGAAGTGGGTGGCGCGGCTGCGGGACCACACGACCGGCGACGCGCCGATCCTGCTGCGGATCAATATGGAGGCCGGGCATGGCGGCGCGTCGGGCCGCTTCGACTACCTGAAGGAGCCGGCGCTGGTTCAGGCATTTGCGGTGTGGGCTGTGGCGTGCATGCAGCCGGACGTGCCACCGGGCGTTGTGAATGCAGATAGCATTGGAGCTGAACCATGACCACGACGCCATCGGCCCCGCCGGAGCGCAAGCCGTATATCTCACCCCCGCCGTCCAAGCAGGACGTCGAGGAAGTCAGCAACGAACAGGGCATGATCGCCGACGAATGGGCGCCGCAGCCTGGCGCAGCGCCGGACGATGACGCGCCGGGCAAAGCCAAGCCGGACAAGCCGGCTTAGCAAGCAGGCGCCGGCCGGGCCACGCAGCCCGGCCGGAGCGTGTCAGGCGCGCTGGGCGGTCACCATCTCGGCGCCGGCGACCATGCGGGCCACCAGCGGAGCGGACATGCGCTCGGCCAGTTCAGCGCCGGAGTGGGCGATGCGGGTGCTCTCGTTGATGATCTGGACCGTCGAGGAGCGGACGAAGTTGGCGTGCAGTTCAATCGCAGCCTTGGGCGTTTTGGCGGAGGTGGCAGCGTGCATGTTGGTCACCGCCTCCTGCATGATTGCCTGACCAGCCGACATCATCTCGCGCAACAGGTCCTGCGAGCCAGCAGTGAACACCTGGCTGGCCTGGGCGAAGGCTTCCATATTGCCCTGGCTGAATGCGACGAAGTCTTTGCCGATCTGCGCGGCCTTGTGGGTCATGTCGGACTGGGCGCTGGTGGCGGCATCGACGCCCTGTTTCACGTCGGCGATGGTGCGGCCGAACGAGAATGCATCTGCGGCGGGGAAGGTGGTATTGGACATTGAATGATCCTCCAGAGGGGCCGGGGGTCAGTCCCTCCGGCTATGTTGCATTGCAACATCGCTCTTATGGGAGCGGCAATGTCAGGATGCAAGGTATTTTGTGCAGTGCAGCATTTTGTTGCAAATGCATGCTCAGTTTTTGTGGCACGCTGCTCCGACTTATCCGGAGGTGCGCATTCAGTTCAGGCTGCGTAAGGCACGGTGCTCCCCAACTCGTTGGGATGATGCTTGCAGTCGTTTGTTTGCCGCGTCGTGGCGCTGCTCGCAATGGCAAGACGTTCGGAGTGATACGGTTTCCGTATGATTAAGTCGCGCGTGTTGGGTGTCTCAAGCGGGTTTGGCTTGAGTAGGGTTGGCTTTTCTGGGTTTACAGGATCCAGGGTGCAGACCGTCGCGCATCTGAGCGAGGCGGAACTCGAAGCCGAATACGTCGCGTGCAGCGACGCGCGCCGGAGCCGTCATTGCAGGCGATCCGGCTGCTGGCCAAGGGTCACAGTGTCGCCGAGGTGTCCACCATCACCGCCTACGGCGAGCGCTGGATCGAGCAGTTGCGCACCCGCTGCAACGCGGATGGCGTTGCGGCGCTGGGTGACCAGCGCCGGGGGAACGGCACGACGGCCACGATCCTGACCGAGACGGTGCTGGCAAAGCTGTGCGAGCGGTTGCGGACACCACCTGACGACGGCGGCGTGTGGTCGAGCCGTAAGGTCGCGGTGTGGATGGCAGGCGAGCTGGGCTTGGCCCGGGCGACCCAGCGCGGCTGGGAGGCGCTGAAGGCGGTCGGTTGGTCGATCCAGACGCCCCGCCCGAAGAACCCGAAATCGGCCTCGCCGGAGGAGGCGGAGGCTTTTGAAAAAAGCTCGCCGCAGCTGGTGTCGAAGAGGCCGCACGTCATCCGGAGCGGCCCATCGAGCCGTTCGCCACCGACGAGCACCGGATCGGCTTGAAGCCGGTTCTGCGCCGCGTTTGGGCGCCGGTTGGCGAGCACCCGACCGCATTGGGGCATCATCAGTTCGAGTGGCTCTACGTGACCGTTTTCGTCGCGCCTGCCACGGGAGAGACGTTCTGGTATCTGTCCGACGGCGTGTCCAAGCCGTTCTTCGAAGCCCTGCTCGCGCTGTTCGCCCGGGAAGCCGGCGCCGGGCGTGAGCGCACCATTGTGCTCGGCCTCGACAACGCAGGCTGGCACGGCGAGCTAGGCCTGACGGTTCCCGAAGGTCTCCGCCTTCTACCTGCCGCCTTACACGCCCGGGCTGCAACCTGCCGAGACGCCTTGGACGCTGGTTGACGAGCCGATCGCCAACCAGCACATCGCCGGCCTCGCCGAACTTGAGCACATCATCGCCAAGCGATGCGTGGACCTCGCCGGCGACCCGGAGCGGATCAAGTCCCAAACCAAATTCCACTGGTGGCCCGAGACAACGCAGCCGAACCGATCATCCGGAAACCGCATGACTGAGGGCGTCCTGGTTGCATTGCAGACGGTTTGGCTGTCGTGGAGCCTGCGATGTGGACGCCTGAGGATCGTGCGTTGGTTGGTGATTACGGGTCGGGTCAGGCGCTGACGGAACATCAGTGGCGGCTGTTGCAGCCGGTTGATCCGCTTCGCGGCTCAACCCCGCCTGCCAAGCCCGGTGGCCGTCCGCAGACGACCGACATGCGACGCCGGCTGGACAGCTTGTTCTACCTGCTGCGGATGGGTTGCCATGGGCGGCACCAGCCACCACCGCCGGCGTTCCTGCCCTGGCCGACCACGCATGGCTACTTCCGTGCATGCCTTAGCGCGAGCGGGTGGGAGAGCATGCGCCATCACCTCGTGGTCCTGCTGCGCGAGGGAGCAGGGCGGGAACCAAGCTCCACGGCCGCCATAATCGAAAGCCAGAGCGTGAAAACAACGAAAGCCGGCGGTCCGCGCGGCTTTGACGCGGCCAAGAAGACATGGGACGCAAGCCAGCGGGCTCGGCCGCTGGCGCTGCCTGTCCGGGGACTACGAGCTCCTGCCCGTGGTATCTGAGGCCATGGTCACCCCCGCCATGCTCCACCTCATGCTCGCCGTGTCGTCCATCCGAACGGCAAGCGGCTGACCGCACTCTGACTCTGCGAACGGGGTTTAAGTAGTTTCCGGCCCTGTCCGCATCGGGAGTTCGCCCGCTAGCGTCCAATTTCACTGCACGTGCCGGCCGTCGCTGCCATAGCCTGGAGACTTGATCGTGACCTGCATGGCGACACGAAACGCGATAGATGACGAGGTCCGGGCAGTTGGCGCCGATCGTACCCGGCTGCATGACGTCGTTGAGCGGGTTTAGCAGCGGTCCGGATATCTCAGCAGCGATGCCGGGGCGGAGATCGCGAGCGGACTTCATTCACCCCGTCGAAGTTGAGGATGTGGTGTCTTTCCTTCCTTGACCGCGACAAGCGTGGGCGCTTTCGCATCCGCCTTTCCAGGATGCCGATCTCTTTCACGAAGGCTACAAAAGCAGCTGCAGAAGCCTTCGAGTGGACGCTTGGCCTTCCGATCGGCGAGACGTCGCCGGATGGGATGGTCACCCTCGAGTGGACGAGCGACATCGGCATCGCCGATCAGGAGGCTGCTGCCCTGATCAACGGGACGGTGCTGACGACGCTCACACCGGCGGATGTGCCGGCCATTGCGACAGCGCTGCGGATGCGCGGCAGAGCTGGCGACCTGCGGCCGTTCCCGAACGCAACGGAGCGACCAAATCTTGTGCAGGCAGGTCCGCTTCTATCCGGGCCACGCGAGCGAGACGCGGGCACGGGCGCCGTAATGCCCGCCGTTGCCGTCAAGCATCTTCGACAATTGCTGATCCCGCGCGTGACGCGCAAGCGCGGCGCCTGCGCCCAGGCTGGGCTGCCACCCGGCGATTTCCCGCGGCCGCTGCTCGGCGTGGCCGCGAACTGCA
>CAXTOB010000433.1:0-5727 GCA_964245505.1 uncultured Acetobacteraceae bacterium
ACGGCAGGAGCAGCACGGCGGGACCCGGGCGGCCGGTGGCGGCGGCAGTGAAGGCCATGTCCACGTAGTCCTCGGCACGGGAGTGGTGGTCCACGCGGCGGACCCACTTGGCGCAGCCGGCGAACAGGGCGGTATGGTCAAGCTCCTGAAAGGCGTTCTTGTCGAACGTGTTGCGCGTGACCTCCTGCACCAGCGCCACAATGGGGACGGACGCCTTCAGCGCCTCGGCCAGCGGCGGGACCAGCAGGGTGGCGGCCGGGCCGTTCTGCGCCGTCACGACGCCGACCTTGTGGGAGACGCGGGCATAGCCGTCCGCCATGGTGCCACCCGCGTTCTCGGTCCGGTAGGCGACCTGGCGGATGCCGAACTGCGCGTTGGCCAGTTGGACCAGGGACGGGAGGCTTTGCCCGAACGTCACGGTCACGCCGTGGCGGTGCAGGCTGGCCGAGACCGCCACAGCCACGGAGCGGTTGCCGGCCGTCTCTGGGGCAGGCGCTTCCGGGGCAGCCGCTTCCGCGGCGGTCAAGGACATCAGCTTGCTCGGCATCTTGCAATTCCGGTTATGATATATTTTATATTGTTGATGGCCGAGATAGGGATCTCTTGTCAACCGCCGTCCTGCATCGGACAAGGGTGGCGTGAGGTGCGGTCAGATGATGGATGAGCACGCGCGTGACAGGTTCGAGACTGCCGAGCGCAGCTCGCTGAAGGACCAAGCCTACCAGCAGATACGCAAGGCTCTGATGGTGGGCGAGCTGAAGCCGGGCCAGCGGCTCAGCGGGCGGCAGATCGCGGAGCAGCTGCACACCAGCCTCACGCCCGTCCGGGAAGCCTTGCTGCAGCTTGTCACGGAAGGCGTGCTTGAGGCGCGCATGGGCTACTCGATCACCGTCCCACACCCCAAGAGGGCGGTGTACGCGGAGCTGCGCGACATCCGCGTGGAGGTGGAGGGTCTCGGTGCTGCGCGCGCCGCCCTGCACATAAGCACCGCGGGGATGGTCGAGCTGGCGGTCACGCACGACCGCCTGATGCGGGCCAAGAATGCTCGCGACTTCGGTCTGGCGCTCCGACACAACGAGGAGTTCCACCTCGGCCTCGCGCGGGCGTCCGGGATGCCGCGCCTGTTCCGGGCGGTGGAGAGCCTTTGGACGCAAAGCGGGCCGTTCCTGAACTTCCTGTTCAACGGCCCGGAGTGCTGGGCGCCCGATGGAGACCCGCACTGCCACGTCAAGGTGCTGGACGCGCTGCGAGTGAAGGACGCCGCCGCCGCGCGGGCGGCCATTGTGGAGGACATCGTCAGCGGTGGCGCCGGGTTGCTGGCCAGGCTGCCGGAGTAGCGCTCTGTCGCGGTTCCCGTCTTCTTGCATGTTGACGCGCCTGCCCTCGCGGGCAAACGTCTCGCCCTGGCTTAGCTTGCGAGGCTCTTGTCGGGTTCCGGGGTGGTGATCCGGGTGGTGCCGCTGGCGGGTATCTGGTGCGATGGGTGAAGCGCACGAGGAGCCTTTGCCGTTATGCCTGCATCTGACTTGGTCAACCTCTCCGGCTTGATGGACGACGCCAAGTGCTTCGCGCTTGTGCGCCAGCACCGCTGGCCGGAGGGCATATGCTGCCCCGGATGCGCAAGTTCCTCGGTGATCCGGGACGGGTGCGACGACACGCAGCCGGATCGTCAGCGTTACCGCTGCAAGGCGTGCGCGTCCCGCTTCGACGATCTCACCGGCACGGTGCTGGCCGGGCATCACCAGCCGCTGCGAGTGTGGGTGCTGTGCCTTTACTTCATGGGCCTGAACCTTTCGAACTAGCGCGGCTCGGGGCGCCTCCTGTGGCGGGAGAAACGGTCAGGTGTATGATCAGCACCGGAGGGGCGCGGCCGCTCCGTTTTTGGTGGTCAAGAACCCCGTTTCGAACTTGGCCCGTGGGCTGCTGCGCACTTACGAGTGGTGACGCCCCCCCGGGCGATCCCGGTTAGGAAACTGATCTGTCGCGCAGCCCATCCCCTCCGCCCTTGCGCAGCAGAGGAGGACTTGATGAGCAAAGCCAAACGGCCCAGCCGGAAGCGGGAGATGTCGCCCGTTCACGCCCACGCCGCCGCTGTCGACATCGGCGCCACACTGAACGTGGCCGCTGTTGGCCCGGACCGCGACCCCGAGCCGGTGCGCAGCTTCGGCACCTTCACTGCCGACCTACACCGCATGGCCGATTGGTTCGAGCGCTGCGGCGTGCGGACCGTGGCGATGGAGAGCACCGGGGTCTACTGGATCCCGGCCTACGAGGTGCTGGAGCAGCGTGGCTTTGCGGTGGTGCTGGTCAACGCCCGCGACGCCAAGCACGTGCCGGGGCGCAAGACCGACGTCAGCGACGCCCAATGGCTGCAGCGGCTGCATGAGTATGGGCTGCTGCGCGCCAGCTTTCGCCCGGACGCCGAGATCGCGGCGCTGCGCGACTACCTGCGCCAGCGCGAGCGCCTGCTCGACTATGCCGCCTCGCACATCCAACACATGCAGAAGGCGCTGACGCAGATGAACCTGCAGCTGCAGCACGTGGTCACAGACATCACCGGCGCGACCGGCTTGCGCATCATCCGCGCCATCGTGGCCGGCGAACGTGACCCCGCCGCGCTCGCCGCCCTGCGCGACTATCGCTGCAAGGCCTCCGAGGAGACAGTTCGCCAGGCGCTGGTCGGCAACGACCGCGAGGAGCACGTCTTCGCGCTGGCGCAGGCCCTGGAACTTTATGACACCTACCAGGCCAAGGTGGCCGCGTGTGACGCGCGCATTGAGGCAGTGCTGAACCACTTGCAGGCCACTTGCCCGGTGCCCGCCACGCCGCTACCCGCGCCTCGCCACCAGGCGCAGACGCACAATGCGCTCGCCTTCCCAGCACGCGAGGCCTTGCACCGGATCCTGGGCGTGGACCTGACCCAGATCCACGGTCTCGGGCCGTATCTCGCGCTCAAGCTGGTGGGCGAGTGCGGCACCAACCTCACGGTCTGGCCCAGCGCCAAGCACTTCACCTCGTGGCTGTGTTTGGCACCCAGCAACAAGATCTCCGGCGGCAAGGTGCTCTCGAGCAAGACCCGGCGCTCGAACAACCGAGCTGCCGCCCTGCTGCGGCTGGCCGCCGGCGCGGTGGGCCGCACCGAGACGGCGCTCGGCGCCTTCTACCGCCGCCTGTCCGGGCGCGTGGGCAAGGCCAAGGCGGTGACCGCCACCGCGCGCAAGATTGCCGTGCTGTTCTACAACACCCTGCGACACGGCACAGCCTACACTGATCCCGGGGCCTCCTATTACGAGGAGCGATACAAGCAGCGCGTGCTGACCAACCTCCGACGCCGGGCGAAGTCGCTCGGCTACGTGCTGCAGGCCACGGACCCGATCCCACCCGTGGCGGTAGTTTCTTAGGAACCGGCAAATCGCAGGCGAGTTGGGCCTGGCCGCCTCGGACGTGCAGGCCATGACGGAGCAGCTGCGCCGCGGCCTGGTCGCCAAGGCGCCGGAGGTGGAGCTGACGGGCGAAGTCGAGCCGGATGCAAGGGCATCCAGCGGGATCGACGAGGTCTACGTGGTGCCCGGCCAGCACCATCTCGCAGCGATCCCCCGGATGGAGATGCCGCTTTGCGGCATCAAGGCCGGTCAGGTCGACGAAATGCCCGGATATGCCTTGCATCGGTAGCGCTGCCGGCAAGGTTGGGCATCGTCATGGCCGTCCCAGATGATGGCGCCGCTGCCGCACATGGAACAACGCGCACCTTCTGACCAGCGGTACTGGCGCACCATTGTGAGGCATTTGGCGTTATCCAACAGCGCCGAAAAGTTGATCAGTTCGGATATCGCTATGATGAAAGTTCCTTGCGCGAGCCGGTCAGCTACTCCCACCTTTGCTCGCACACCAGATGTTCGCGGCCCAACTGCCCAGTCCTGGTCTCATCACCCCGGAATCCAATGAGAGCCACCTCCAGAGGTTCGCTTGGCTTTCGTTTGAGTTCCCGACGCGATGTCGGGCATGGTCCGGAGCCGACCACAAGGAGTGCCTCCATGTCTTCGCCTTCCCATGCGCCAAAAGGCGGCCTTGTTCCAATGTCCTGTCGGGTAATGAACTTGTCCCACTTCCTGCGGCAGTGCGCCCGCCGCCACGGCGCAGAGGTCGGCCTTGTATACGGCAGCGCGCGCTGGACCTGGGCGCAGCTCGACTGCCGCGTTGACGCAGCCGTGGCGGGACTGGCCGCGCTCGGCGTCGGCAAGGGGGACCGCGTTCTGGTCCAGTCCCGCAACTGCAAGGAGATGGTGGAGGCGATGTTCGCCTGCTTCCGGCTTGGCGCGGTCTATGTGCCGGCAAACTTCCGCCAAATGCCCGCCGAGGTTGCTGAGCTGTGCCGCACGAGCGGTGCGTCGGTGCTGGTGTGCGGGGCTGACTTCCCCGAACACGCGGACGCGGTGCGGGCCGCGGCGCCGGGGCTGTTGCCGCTGGCAATTGGCACGGCCGGCTTCGGCGAGTCCTGGGACCGCCTCCTGGCCCGGCACGACGGGGAAGCGCTGCCCGACGCCGCGGTGGAGCACGACGACCCCTGCTGGTTCTTCTTCACCTCCGGCACGACAGGGCGGCCGAAGGCGTCCGTGCTGACCCACGGGCAGATGGCTTTCGTGGTGAACAACCACCTGGCCGACCTCATGCCCGGCATGACGCCCGAAGATGTGTCGCTGGTGCTGGCGCCGTTGTCGCACGGCGCCGGCGTCCATCTGCTCGCGCAGGTGGCACGGGGCGTCAAGAGCATCCTGCCCGAAGGCGAGCGCCTTGATGCCGAGCAGGCCTGGTCGCTCGTGGCGGAGTGGCGGGTGACGAACATGTTCACCGTGCCGACCATCGTGAAGATGCTGACCGAGCACCCGGCGGTGGGCCGGCACGATCATTCATCGCTGCGCCACGTGATCTACGCCGGGGCGCCGATGTACCGGGAAGACCAGAAGTTTGCGCTGCGGAAGCTCGGCCCGGTGCTGGTGCAGTACTTCGGGCTGGGCGAGGTGACGGGCGCCATCACCGTCTTCCCGCCCGGGCTGCACGACGCCGAGGACGGTCCTCAAGCCCGCGCCGGCACTTGCGGTTACGAGCGGACCGGCATGCAGGTGTCCGTCCAGGACGAGGGCGGCCGGGAGGTGGCGCCGTTCGAGACGGGCGAGATCTGCGTGTGCGGCCCGGCGGTATTCGCCGGCTACTATGACAACCCGGAAGCGAACGTGAAAGCGTTCCGCGACGGCTGGTTCCGCACCGGGGACCTGGGCCACATGGACACCGAGGGGTTCGTGTTCATCACTGGCCGCGCATCGGACATGTACATCTCCGGCGGCTCGAACGTTTACCCGCGGGAGATCGAGGAGAAGGTGCTGCAGCACCCGGCCGTCGCCGAAGTCGCAGTCCTGGGAATGCCGGATCCAGTCTGGGGGGAGGCCGGCGTGGCGGTCTGCGTCCTGCGCGGCGGGGCAGCGTTGACAGGTGCGGAGTTGCTCGTCTGGCTGGAGCCGCAAGTGACGCGCTACAAGCTGCCCAAGCAGGTGGTGTTCTGGGACACGCTGCCGAAGTCTGCCTACGGCAAGGTCACTAAATAGCTGATCCGGGCAGAGCTTGAGGCGCGCGCGGCGCCGCGAACCACCGCAGTGCCGGACGCCGCCTTGACCCCGGACCGGCAGCGTTGAGGTTCGCCGCCCACAAAGGGCCGCCGGCCGCCGAACGGCT
>CAXTOB010000434.1:0-5697 GCA_964245505.1 uncultured Acetobacteraceae bacterium
GGGCATGACCCTGCATCGCATGCCGCTGTTCGTGTGGACGGTGCTGGTGACCGTGTTCCTGCTGCTGCTGTCTCTGCCCGTGTTGGCCGGCGCCATCACCATGCTGCTGACGGACAGGAACTTCGGCACCAGCTTCTTCAACCCGGCCGGCGGCGGCGACCCGGCGCGGCTCCGCAAGCTACTGGCAACGGAGCCTTCGGCGCCGGACGACCGCCGCCCCCTGGTGTCGCCGGACCGGGACATCGTGGCCGCCGTCGCGGAGGAGTTGGGAACCACCAGCCTGTCCGAAACCCTGCGGCGCATCCGCCGGGCCGTGCTGCGCCCGGGCGACCCGAACTATCGCCTGGCCGACCTGGCAACCCAGATTGACATCGCCACCGCGATGGACGGCACCGGCCTGCCGTTGCTGGACCGGTGGACCTATGCCCTGTGCCCGGTGGATCAGCGCGACGACGGCATCGAGCGGCTGCTGCGCTGGGGGTTGGACCACGCGGCAGGCACCCCAGTTCCCCCTCCCGCCGCCGGGCACCTGCCCCCGCCGGACCGCGCGACGCAGCCCTCCCTGGAGCATGCGGAAAAGGTCGCGAAACGGTTGGTGACCTGGCGTTGGCTGTCTCAGCGCTTTCCGGAGGCCTACCCGGACACGGCTACGGCACAAGCCGAGCGGCGCCGGCTGAACGGCTTCATCGAGGATGTGCTGCGAAAGCAGGCCCTGGGCCGGGGCAAGCCGGTGCGCCGGCCCGGCAGGCCCGCGGCGCCCTCGACGGAGCAGAGCACCGGAATGAAATCCAAGCCAGGCAAGCTCCGCCCACGCAAACAGCGATGAGGCGTGCGGCGCCACCGGGCCTTCGGCGGCTAATTGGAAAGACTTGGTCCGGTGTGGGTCAGCGGTCAGCTCGGCGCTGATCAGCACAATACGGCATTAATGGACCGCGGTCTTCCCAGGCCCGGCGCCGGGGCTGATTCATGTCACGCTGCGGCTCACCCCATGCCGGCGACGCAAGACCGCAGCACCCCGATCAGGACATGATCAGCCCGCCGTCAACATTGACGGTCTGTCCGGTGATGTATGCGGCGTCGTCGCTCGCCAGGAATGCCACCAGGCCCGCCACATCGTCACCGGTTCCCGCGCGAGCCATCGGTATGTTGCGGACCCATTCGGCCATCAGCTCCCCCGGCTCGTAGGTGCCGAGCAGCTTGCCCCAGGCCGCGTCGTTATAGGCCCACATGTCCGTCTCGATGATGCCGGGGCAAAAGGCGTTCACGGTGATGCCTTCCTTAGCGAGTTCCTTGGCCAGGCTCTGGGTGATGCCGATGACGCCGAACTTCGAGGCGGCATAATGCGGCGTGTAGATGAAGCCTTGCCGGGCCTGGCCTGACGCCGTGTTGATCAACCGGCCGCCGCCGCCGTGCCTGCGGATGCGGCGTATCGCCTCCTGGCAGCACAGGAACACCCCCTTGGTGTTCACGTCCATGACCAAATCCCACTCGCTTTCCGACATCGCCTCGATCTTGGCAATGGTAATCACACCGGCGTTCTGAACGGAGATATCAACCCGGCCGAACGCCGCCTCGGCCGCGTCATACAGCGCCACGACGCTCGCCTTATCGGTCACGTCGCCGACGAAGCTCACAGCCTGGCCGCCATCGGCCATGATTGCCGCCGCGACCTCCTCCACGCGCGGCTCGTTCGCGCTCACCAGCACGGCGGCGCCCTCACGCGCGAAGCGCCGGGCGATGGCCGCGCCGATGCCGCGGCTTGCACCGGTGATCACGACGGTCTTGCCTGCGAAGCGGGCCGAGGCGGGGGTTGGCACGGTGCTGCTCCTTTCGTGGGGGTTCATTGCGTCGGGCCGCCATCGGGCATGACGAGGCGCTCGGCCGTGGCATAGTCGGTGATAAGGACGTCAACGTAGCCGCCGGCCAGCGCCGCCCGGATTGCCGCCGCCTTGCGTGCGCCGCCTGCCACGGCCACGACGCGCTTGGCCGCCTTTACCTCGGCGAGCGTGATGCCGATGACGCGGTCGTTCAAAGGCGTGACGACGGGGGCGCCCGCGGCGTCGAAGAAGCGCAGCCCCATGTCGCCCACCGCGCCCTGCGCCGCAAGGTCGTCGAGTTCCTGCCGGGTGAAGGCGTTGCCGGAATTGACCAGCATCTTGGACGGGGTCATCGCGCCGATGCCCACCAGCGCCAGAGTCAGCCGTGAGAAGCAGCCCAGCGTTTCCGCGACGAACGGGTCCTTGAGAAGTATCCTGCGGCTCTCGGCCGACCCGGCGACGCCCGGCGCCGGCAGGAACTGAGCCGTCGCCCCCGTCAACTGCGCCATCCGCATCACCAGGTGCTGGGCATGCGACTGAACGGCGGGGCTGCCGATGCCGCCCAGGATCTGCACCACCTTCGAGGCCCGGACCCGCTTGAGCGGGGTGATGGAATCGACCATGCGGAGCAACGAGGAACTCCATGACGACATTCCGATCACTTCGTCGTCGGCGACCGTCGTCTCGACGAAGTGGGCCGCAGCGTCGCCGATGGCGGCGATGACGGACTCTTCCTTGTCGCTCACGCTTTCCGCAATGATCGCTTGATCCAGCCCGTAGCGGTCACGCAGCTCGGCTTCCAGCTCCATGAACACACCAGGCGGCGGCGTGATCGAGATGCGCACGATGTTCTCGTCCACCGCGCGCTTCAACAGCCGAGAGATACGTGCCTGGGGGATGTGCAGCGCTTCGGAGATCTCGGCCTGCTTGCGCTCCTCGACATAGTACATCTGGGCGATGCGGGTGATCAGGCGCAGGTCGTCGGCCCTGGACATCGTATGATTGCTCGCTCGCTATGGCGCACCTCACCGGATCTGGGAAGCATCACGAGCGCTAAGCCATCGGCGCCGCGCCTCAGGCAATGTCCGGGCCGGCGGCAACATGCCGGCGTACGGGTCTGGACCAATCAGCGGCACGGGCGTCACCAGCACTCGAAACCGCCGTCAACCAGAAGGTCAACGCCCGTCACGAAGGACGCCGCGCGGCTGAGCAGGAACACGACCGGACCGACCATCTCATCGACGCCCGCCATGCGGCCCATCGGCGTTTCGCTCTCGAAGCGCTTGACCTGCTCCGCCACCTCCGGCCGGAGGTTCATCGGCGTCGAGGTGTAGCCGGGGCTCACCGAATTGACGCGGAGTCCCTGCCCCACCCACTCCATCGCCAGCGACCTGCTCAGGTGGACGACGCCAGCCTTCGAGGTGTTGTAGTGTGCCTGCATAAGCCCACGGTTGACGATCGAGCCAGACATCGAGGCGATGTTCACGATGGCCCCGCGCCGGCGCGGCAGCATCACCCTGGCTTCGGCCTGGCAGGACAGGAACACGCCGGTCAAGTTGATGTCGAGCATGCGCTGCCACTGCGCCAGCGGCATCGCCTCGGCAGGCGCGGCATTGGCGATGCCGGCACAGTTGACGGCTAGGTCGAGCGGCCCCAGCGCCGCTTCGGCATCCATCACCGCCTTCGCGAGATCGTCGGCCTGGGTCACGTCGCCAGCCAGCGCGGCGGCGCGCCGGCCGTGTCCCTGAACCGCCTCGACGGTGGCCGCGATGCCGGGCGAGCCCGGCAGGTCGAAGCAGGCGACGTCGGCCCCGGCCTCGGCGAGGCCGATGGCCAACCGCTGGCCGATGCCGCTGCCCGCCCCGGTGACCAGGGCCACCTGCTTGCCCAGACTGAACAGCTCCATCCCGTTCTTGCTCCTACTAGCCGTCAGTGCGTTGCCCGTTCCATCACGGAGATCCGGTTGGCCTGCGTGTGATCGAGGATGCCCCGGTTCCTGCCGCGGCTCAGCACCATCACCCGGTGAGACAGGCCCAGCACCTCGTCCAGGTCCGAACTCACTACGATAACGGCGAGTCCATCCCGAGCAAGCGCCGCGATCACGTAGTAGATCTGCGCCCGGGCGCCGACGTCAATGCCGCGGGTCGGCTCGTCCAGGATGACGATCCCCGGCTTTCGGGCGATGCACTTCGCCAGCACGACTTTCTGCTGGTTGCCACCCGACAGGTGGTTGGCCGCCTGCCCCGCCCGTCCCTTTATGCCGAAGCGCCGGATGTTCTCGTCGGCGAACCGCCGGACCGCGCCTGGCGTCACGAAGCCGCCCGACGCCACCCGGGGATAATTGCCCAACGCGATGTTGTCGCCGATGGTATGCTCCAGCACGAGGCCCTGCGCCTTGCGGTCCTCCGGCACCAGGACGATCCCGGCCGCCAGGCTGTCGGCCGGGCTTTTCGGCGCGAGCGGCTTGCCCGCGACGGTGATCGTGCCGGATGCGATGGGATCGGCGCCGGCGATGGCGCGCATCAGCTCTGTCCGCCCGGCGCCGACAATGCCGGCCACGCCGAACACCTCGCCGGCGCTGACCGAGAAGGACACGTTGCTGAAGGTCCCCGTGGGTGAGGTCAGGCCCTCGACGCGCAGGACCTCCTTGCCTCCCATCGGCTCGATCGCCGGGAACATGCGGTCCAGCGGACGGCCGACCATGGCCTCGACCAGCGTCTTCACCGGGACCTGGGCGGTCTCGAAGCCGGCGACCATCTGGCCGTCGCGCAGCACCAGGACGCGGTCGGCGATGCGGGCAATCTCGTCGAGCCGGTGGCTGATGTAAACGAAACCCATCCCGGTGCGCTTCAGCCGTTCGATCTGCGCGAACAGGTGATCGGTTTCCTCCCCGCCCAACGCCGCCGTTGGCTCGTCGAAGATCAGCAGCCGGGCGTTGAGGGTCAGGGCCTTGGCGATCTCGACCTGCTGCTGGGCCGCAACCCGGAGGTCTCGCACCAGGGTTGCCGGCGACACCTCGAGCCCGAGGCTGCGTAGGTTCCCCGCGGCACGGCGCGCCATGTCGGCCCGATCCACCCGGCCGTTCTTCGTTGGTAGCCGGCCGACAAAGACATTCTCCGCGATGGACAGGTCCGGCAGCAGCCGCATCTCCTGATGGATCAGGCCGATGCCCCTGTGGAGGGCGTCGGCGGGGCTGGACGGGGTATATGGCTGGCCATTCCAGAACATCGCGCCTGCCGTGGGCGGCACGAGACCGGCGATCACCGAAGACACGGTGGACTTGCCGGCGCCGTTTTCACCGAGCAGCGCCACGACTTCGCCGGGATGCACGTCGAGGTCCACGTTGCGCAGGACCGTGTTCGGCCCATACCGCTTGATCATCCCGCGGACGGACAGCCCTTCGCTCAAAATGCGTTGGTCATCGTGTGACATGGCGTCCCCTGGCTTGTCAGCCTCGTCGCGGCGCCCTGGCCGAGTCCGGGCGGCGGTGCGCGACCTGTGCACCGCCGCCCAGCCGGTCAGGGGTGGTTGGCGATGTAGCCGTCCACGTTCTCCTTCGTGGTCAGCGCCGCGTCCTGCAGCTGCTCGGCCACGACCTTCTTGCCGGCGATCAGGTCGAGCGCCGACTGCAGGGCGAGCTTGCCCATGAATTGGGTGCGTTGGGTCATGGTGGCGTCGAGCGTGCCGTCCTTGACCGCCTTGAGGCCCGCAAGGTCGCCGTCGAAGCCGAACACGTAGATCTTATGGTCGCCGCCCGACGCCTTGGCGGCCTGCGCGGCCCCGAGCGCCAGGGCGTCAGCCCGGCCGAAGAAGATGTTGATGGTGGGGTCGCGCTGCAGCATATTCTGCGCGATGTTGAAGCCCTCGTCCTTCATCCACA
>CAXTOB010000435.1:0-5679 GCA_964245505.1 uncultured Acetobacteraceae bacterium
GCCGCCTTGCACAACCTCACACACGACAGCTCACAGAGGGGCGTTGAGCAGATACCCAGTGGCAGTATATCCCGGCCTGGTTCGAGTATTACGCCGGGGTTGCCGAACTGGTCGAGGGCGCGGTGCTGCCGAGCGACCGGCCCAACTTCGTTGCCTTCACCCGCAAGGAGCCGGTGGGCGTCGTGGCTGCCATCGCGCCTTGGAACTCGCCGGGACTGCTGCTGTGCTGGAAGCTCGCGCCGGCCTTCGCCGCCGGCTGCACCGTCGTCGCCAAGCCGAGCGAGCACACGCCGGCCTCGGCGCTGGAGCTGGCGCGACTGGTCGAGGAGGCCGGCTTCCCGCCCGGCGTGTTCAACGTCGTCACCGGTGGGCCGGAGGCCGGGCGGGCGCTGGTCGGGCACCCCGGCGTGGACAAGGTGGCGTTCACCGGCAGCACCGAGGTCGGCCGTGCTATCGCCGGGTCCTGCGCCGACAACCTGCCCGGCGTGTGGCTGGCGCTGGGCGGCAAGGCGCCCAACATCGTCTTCGCCGACGCCGACCGGGAGGCGGCGGCGAACGGCGTAGTCGCGGGGGTGTTCGCCGCCTCGGGCCAGACGTGCATGGCTGGGTCCCGGTTGCTGGTGCAGCGTGAGGCGATGGACGACATCGTCGGCCGCATCGCCGCCCGCGCCCACTCCATCCGCATGGGCGACCCAGCCGACCCAACCACCGAGATGGGGCCGATGGCCACCCCGGGCCAACATGCAAAGGTAAAGGCCATGTTACGCCAGGCCCTTGCGGACGGCGCGCGCTTCGCCTGCGGCGGCCTGGACGCCCCGGGCACGCCCGCGGGCCTGTTCGTGCCGCCGACGGTGGTGCTGGACGTCCGCCCCGACATGGAGATCGCGCGGGAGGAGGTCTTCGGGCCCGTGCTGTGCGTGCTGCCGTTCGACACCGAGGAAGAGGCGTTGCGCCTTGCGAACGACACCCGGTTCGGCCTGGCGGCCGGCGTTTGGACCAACGACGTGCGCCGCGCGCACCGGATGGCGAATGGCCTGCGCGCCGGCACAGTCTGGATCAACGCCTACCGCGTGGTGTCGTACAACGCGCCGTTCGGCGGATATGGGCAAAGCGGGCTGGGCCGCGAGAACGGGCGCGCCGCAGTGGAGGAATACCTCGAGACGAAAACCGTCTGGATCGAGCTGAGTGGGGCCACGCGGGACCCGTTCACGCTGGGGTAAGTGGGGGATAGGCCGCGCATGGTCTGGATCGAGGCCGCGCTCAACGGCCCGTGGGGGCGGGACCGGCAGCCGGGCATCCCGGTCACGGTTGATGAGATCGTCGCCGACGGGATCGCGGCCGCGCAGGCGGGCGCGGCCATCGTCCACCTGCACGCCTACGACGAGGCGACCGGGCGGCAACGCGACGAGTGGCCGCTCTATGCCCGGATCATCGAGGGCATCCGGGCGAAGGCGGACGTGATCGTCTATCCGACCCTCCCGCTCGCCGGCTCCAGCTACGCGGGGTCCGATGCACCGCGGTTCGGCCATGCCGCCGAGCTGGCCCGGCGCGGCCTGCTGGAATGGATGGTGGTCGATCCCGGCTCGGTCGGGTTCGTCCGCTTCGACGAGCTGGCTGGGTCGGCAGCCGGGTTCATCTACGCCAACCCGCTGGCCGACTTGCGAGACGGCATGGCGCTGGCCCGGCAGCACAAGCTGCACCCAAGCTTCGCGATCTATGAACCTGGCTTCATGCGGCTCGGCGTCGCATTGGCCCGCGCCCTGCCGACGCCGACGCCGATCTACCGGCTGATGTTCTCCGACGAGTTCGCCTGGGGCTACCCGGCAAAGCCGCAGTATCTCGATGCCTACCTCCAGTTGCTCGATGAGGCGGCCCCGGGGGCGCCTTGGATGGTGGCCGGGCTTGGCGTCGATATCCGGCCGCTGGTGCAGGCGGCTGCCGAGCGGGGCGGGCACGTCCGCGTCGGCCTGGAGGACGAGCCGTTGGGCAGCGAGGTCAGCAACGCTAACTGGGTCGAGCAGGTCGTCCGCCTGGTCCGGCGAGCCGGGCGTGAACCGGCGACGGCTGTCGAGGTGCGGGCTGCGTTGCGCACCTTGGACGACTCCGCATCATCCTAGTTGACGCTGGCCTGGTGGGCGGCGATGTTCCAACCGAAACGAAGCGGCGTCACAAGCTTCGCGCAACGGCGGGGGACACCATGGGAACGGGCCACATCCGGCATTCGGCTATCGCGTTGGCCGTCGTCGCCGTCATCGGCGCAGCAGGCGCCGCGCAGGCGCAGGAAGCATTCCGGATCGGCGTCGTCGAGGACCTGAACGGCACCTATTCCGGCAATGGCGGTCCCAACTCGGTGCTCGCCACCCGGATGGCGGTCGAGGATTTCGGCGGGACCGTGCTGGGCCGGGCCATCGAGGTCATCCCGGTCGATCACCAGACCAAGCCCGACGTCGGGGTTGCGCTCGCCCGCCAGTTGATCGACCAGAGCCGGGTGTCGATGCTCAACATCGGCGGGTCGAGCGGCGTGGGGCTTGCGGTGCAGAACCTCGCCAGGGAACGCAAGGTCACCTCCATCCAAAGCGGCAACTACGCCGCCTCGATCACCGGCAAGGCCTGCTCGCCCTACGGTACGCAATGGGCGGTCTCGACGACGGCGCTGGCGCGGTCGGCGGCCGATGGGCTGCTGCGTGCCGGGGCCAAGACTTGGTACCTGATCCAGGCCGACTACGCCTTCGGGCACGACCTGGCCAACGACGTGCAGCAGACCGTGGAGGCCGGCGGCGGCAAGGTGGTCGGGCGCACGCTGCACCCGCTGGCGACGACCGACCTGTCCGCGCCGCTGCTGCAGGCGCAATCCTCCCGCGCCGACATCATCGCCTTCGCCAATGCGGGTCCTGACCTGGTCAACTCGGTCAAGCAGTCCAAGGAGTTCGGCATCAAGAACACCGCCGCCCTCCTGGTGTTCGACAACAACGTGGTTGCGATGGGGCTGGACACCGCGCAAGGCCTGCGCTTCCCGGTCAGCTTCTACTGGGACTCCAACGAGCCCAGCCGGGCCTTCGCCCGCCGCTTCATGGCGCGCAACGGCGGCACGGCGCCGGGCATGAGTCATGGGATGTCCTACATCGGGACGCTGCACTACCTGCAGGCCGTGCAGAAGGTTGGCAGCGACGACCCGGTTGCCGTCAACAAGGCCATGCGCGAGATGCCGTTCACGGACGGGATGCTCAGGAACCCGCGCATCCAGGCCAACGGCACCGTTGCGGTGGACCTCATGCTCGTCCAGGTGAAGACGCCGGCGGAGTCCAAGAACCCGAACGACACCTACAAGGTCCTGGATACCGTCCCGTCGGACAAGCTGTTCCCGACAGCCGAACAGAGCGGCTGCACGCAGCTTCAGCCGTAGCTACGCCGCCGTCATCTCGAACCCCGCCCTGGGAAAGTGGAGATGGAGGTCGCCGGCCTCCGGGGTATGGCGGTGGATGATGATCTCCATGGCGTCGACCGCGACGAGCGTCCCGGTCACGGGAACCCTGGCATTGTCGTCCGGCGTGACGGTCACGGCCGAACCTGGCCGCAGGCCCGATGGGTCGGCATCCCCGGCGATGTGATTCACCGGGGCTGGCGCCGCGTCCCGTGCAATCGCCAGCGCCGCCTCGGCACCCATCTCGGACGGGGTGCCGTGGCCCAGGGCGGCTATCCGCTCGTACCAGGGAACGACCGGCGCAAGGCCGAGCAGCGCATCGACCTCGGCCGGCGGGGCATTCTTCCGGATCAGCGAGACCGGATGGTAGTAGCCGAGGTCGAGCGCGCTGGGCGCGTCCCCGAACAGGAACTTGCGGCCGTCCGCCAGCGCCGCCTTCAACCAGGCCAGCTGCGCCCGCACCCGCTGCACGTTCAGCCCGAACTCCGGCTCCATCGCGTCCTTGGAGATGTCGATGTATAGGTAACCGTCCCGGCGGTCCTTGATGAAGTCCGGCGGCAGGTTGCCGGTGAAATGGACGAGCACCCCGATCACCGGTATCCAGGCCGCGCGCTCCCAGTTGAACGACAATGCATGCGACAGGGCGCCGAACGGGGCTGGATAGAGCGCCGGCGCCGGATACAGCCGCTCCAGCGCCGGCAGGATGATGTTGGTGTCGCAGAAGATGTCCGCGCCGACCTGCATCACCGGCGTGCGCCGGTATCCGCCGGTCAGCGGCGTCAGCAGCGGGCGCGGCGGCGCGGGCGCGATATCGACTGACCCCCAGGCCAACCCCTTGATGCCCAGCGCAAGCCGGACCTTCTCCGAGAACGGCGACAACCCGTAATGGTGCAGGATAACCTGTGACATCGGCCGCACTCCTACAGCGTCGTGACGCCGAGCTGGCGCAGCAGGCCCAGATTGTCGAGCGACGCCCAGTGCTCGATCAGCCGGCCGCCGCGGAACTGGAACAGGTCGAGCACGCCGATGTCGATCTTGCGGCCGGTTGCGGCGATGCCCATCAGGTCCCCGCCATGCGTGCCGCGCACGCGCAGGCGCACCAGGACCTTCTCGCCCTCGGCGACCATGTCCTCGATCGGCAGCTCCAGGTCGGGGATGCCCGGCAGCAGCGCGTCCGCAAGCCGCTTGACGCCCTCGGGGCCAATGACCTCGAACGGCAGGCCGGGATCGTGCCGGCGGAAGTCGCTGGCGATGTGTCCGCGCCACCAGGTTTCGTCGGCGGCCAGGAACGCCGTGAAGTAGTCGCGGGCCAACTGCTTGTTCGCGTCCGTTTCGGACATTTGCTCCCCCATGGATGGCGCCGGGCTGGCAGGTCTCCCGGCTGCCGACGACCGTAGCGCGGTCGCGACGGCTTATGCGAGACAGCGTTCGAGGATTGCTTGCGCTTGCGCGACGGTCATCTTGCGTGCCGACGGGCAGGCGATCACCGTGTGGTCACCGGCTGATGCGGGATCGAAGTCCTGGGCGGCGATCCCCGCATACAAGCCCGGGACCGCCCGTTCGGCCATCTCCCGCACGCGCTGGCGGGGCAACTGGTCGGCCGTGAAGCGCTGGGGGAACCCGATGTCGTCATACAGGGACCGGATGCTGGCCGCACAGGCCTCGATCCTCGCGGCACGTGTCAGGCCCGCGACCTCGACATCGAGCGCCTCGGCAAGGGTGGCGACCTTATGCGGCAGCACGGCGAGGTTGAAGGCGATCACGTGCGGCAGCAGCACGCCGACGCCGTAGGGATGGGGCAGATCCAGGTGGCCTTCGAGCGGCAGCGACAAGGCGTGGCCATGGCCGAGGCGCGCGTTGCCGCATGCAACGTTGGCCATGCACGACGCGACGAGGTTCGTCTCCCGCGCTGCCGGGTCATCTGAGTTGATCGACGAACGCAGCGACCCGTACTGCGCCCGTATGGCCCCGAGCGCGATGGCGTCCGTCAGCGGGGACGCGATCCCGCTCAGGTAGGCCTCGACGCCATGGGTCAGGGCGTCCACGGCCGGCAGCGCCGCAACCCGCATCGGCAACGAACCCAGCGTCACGGGATCCAGAATCGCGGCGTCGGGGAAGCTGAGCGGACCGCCGCCAAGCAGCTTGAGGTGCCGCTCCTCGTCTTTGACGATGGTCCACTGCGACACCTCGGACCCGGAGCCTGCCGTCGTCGGCACCATGATCATCGGCAGCGCCTTGCGGTCGAACCGGCCCACGCC
>CAXTOB010000436.1:0-5675 GCA_964245505.1 uncultured Acetobacteraceae bacterium
AGGACACGGCCCTTTCAAGGCTGTAACACGGGTTCGAATCCCGTACGGGGCACCAAGCAATTTCAATTGGTTAGATTGCAAACAAGGTCCGATGTAGCCCTAAAATCGGCCAAGTGGGAAGATAGGTAGGGAGTATAGGGTGTGCGGACAGCCCTGGATGATAGCGGCAAGTTGGGCGGAGATGGGGGCGACGATCCCGTCGTGGCCCGACTGCTTCCCGACTATGGGTGACGCAGTCACCGCGCCGATGCCTACAGGCGATGTCTGAAATGCGCAGCCTATTCTACTCCACATCCAAGTGTCGGCGATTGCGGGAGGAATGTCTTGTTGCCGTCAGACCATTGCCTCACAGGTGCCGCATCAGCCATCACGTTTTAGCGTGATTTGCGCGAAGCCTAACAAAGACGATAAAGGGCAAGAACAATGGTTCAGACATGGAACACGGGAGAGGCAGGAGAGTTCACCTGTCCTCACTGCGAAGCCACCTATCAGAAGCAGATCACGAGGTTTCCGTTGCGCGACAACGACGCTGCAAGCTGTGACGTTTGCCATCAAGAGATGGACAGGTGGAACTCAACTAACGTTCCATCCTACACATTGCTGCGCCGATCATATGAATAGTTGCGAAGGACCGCGTTCAGCCGGGCAAGTTGCAACACTATATCGACGTGTCCACAGGTGCGATGCAGCCGATGTAGGCCGGGCCGGATGCGGAAAGCTGTCCAGCGCCGCATCATGTTAGGTTGCCGTGCCCTCGAAAGAGCAAGGTCCGCTGCCACTGTTCCGGGCCCGTCGGATGCCGCCATACTCTTTCCTGCCTTGCGCGGCAGTCCCGGCAACGCAGCCGTCCCAACAGGTCCGCTATCATAAGGCTGCCCGGCATGGCCGTCAACGGCACCGTTCGCGCCGGGCACCTGCTGCAGTCAAACACACGGCGGCGGCAACCGCAGCAACTGCGGCATGTCACGACAAGCTGCCACTCTGGATATGCCGCAACCATTGATGCGAGGTCATTGGCAGCAAGCTGACGCTGGGACTTAGCGGACATGCCGGAAGTCTCGCTTTGTTGGCTGCGGCTTGCAAACGGCTTGCTAATGCCACTTGCTGCCCACAGGGGGCAGTTTGGCGAAGCATGCTGCGACACGGCGATGCCTCTAAGTGAGACTACTCTGCGTGATACCAGTAGTGGTATAATCCCGACCACCGATTCGCAGCATGAAGGCACTGTTGATGACGTTCATTATCCCGCCGCCCTCGATCAAGCTTGGTTGTCGTTCAGGAACATAGTCTGGATGAAGGCGGTTGCAGGCGTAGATTGATAATCACCTGTTTCGCTGGCGTTGTTCCAGGTTCTAACCTCTTTATTGAGTTGCACAGATGAATGCTTCGTCGATACCAAACAAGCAAAGTTTCGACTCGATATTCTTAGATCATTCGCAAGCAGGTTTTGTTATGTGGGCTGCTGCGACATTCGATAACGGCTTGGAAGACGAGCTTATTGCGAAGATGAAACAGCTGAGCAATGAAATGCGGAAACGCATCTTCAAAAGCTACGGCCCACTAGCAAATTTTGCAGCTAAGATTGATCTATGCTTAGCGTTTGACATTATCTCTGATAAGACTTACGCCGATTTACGGGCGTTGAACAAAATACGCGTGGAGTTCGCCCACACGGCAGATAGGGTTAGATTGCAGGACAAAAAGCTCAAAGACTACTTAATCTCAATAGTTGGCCCTTTGCCCGATGACGCGCAAATCTTGCAAGTCCTTATACGAGCTTGTAATAAGATTAGCGGTGACATAGACGAGCATAAAAAGCAGTTGGCCAACACTGATAAAATTTCAGAATGATTTGCACTTTTGCTTATATGTGTTTGAGCTAACACTGAGATGCCGTATCACGTCGCACACAGGGAGCCGCTAGGCAACTTTTCGAGGCTGGCCGGTAGTGGGGTAGCTTCCCATTGCCTAAAGGGCATCAGGCGCTTGCCCTCTAGGGTAAAATCCGGCTGTCAAGCTGCTAGGCGCACCTCAATTGCCGGGACGGTAAACCGCACTAAGATACCATCCCGTAACCCATCCTAGTTGCAGTGCCTGCCGCTAACGTTTCGATCACCGCCCGTCAGACAGGCCACCTCTACGTCACCCCATCCAGCAAGTGCGCCACCCGCCGCAACGCCAGCAGATACCCCTGCGTCCCAAGCCCGGCGATCACCCCATCCGCCCGCAGCGACACATAAGAATGATGCCGGAATTCCTCCCGCTTATGAACGTTGCTGATATGCACCTCCATCACCAGCCCCTCGAACGCATTGAGCGCGTCCAGGATCGCGACGGAGGTATGGGTGAACGCCGCCGGGTTGATGACGATGCCGCCCGCGGCCTCCCGCGCCTCATGCACCCAGTCTATGATCTCGTATTCGCGGTTGCTCTGATGAAACCGCAGGTCGAGGCTCAGCTCGGCCGCCAGCGCCCGGCAGTCGCGCTCCACGTCGGCCAGGGTTTCGCGGCCATAGATCTCCGGCTGGCGTTTGCCCAGCAGGTTCAGGTTGGGTCCGTTCAGGACGTAAACGAGGCGGGTCATGCAAGGTCTCCTTAATTGTGCGTCTAACTGCGGCCTTCTCCCGCTCCCTCCGGAAAAGGACCGGGGTGAAAGGGTCGTCAAGCGCCACACTGCCCCAAGCAGCGGTCGCAGTGCCGCCGCACCTTTCGTGCCCGCGCCACAGCAAGACCCCCTCACCCCAACCCTCTCCCGGAGGGAGAGGGGGAAGGGCAGCCTCAAACCAGCGGCACCGTCATCCGTTCGATCACCGCCCTGGTGTCCGGCCGCACGCCGCGCCACCAGGCGAAGGCTTCGGCTGCCTGCTCGACCAGCATCCCCACCCCGTCCGCCAGCCGGGTCACGCCCGCGTCGCGCGCCAGGCGCAGGAACGGGGTCAGGCCGCGGCCATAAACCATCTCGTACGCCAGGCACCCCGGCCCGAACACCGCCGGGCCAATGTCCGGCAGCTCGCCATGCAGGCTGGCCGAGGTGGCGTTGACCACCACGTCGAAGCCGCCCAAGCGCCGCAGCCCCTCCAGCCCCGTAGCATGGACGGGGCCGTATGAGGCAAACCGCTCTGCCAACTCCGCCGCCTTCTCCGCCTCGCGGTTGGCGACCACGAGTTCGGCTGGGCGCTGCTCCAGGAACGGCGGCAGCGTGCCGCGGGCCGCGCCGCCCGCGCCCAGCAGCAGCACGCGCCGGCCCCGCAGGGGACACTGGAGGTTCGCCTCGATGTCCCGCAGCAGGCCGATGCCGTCGAAGTTGTCGGCCACCGCCGCCCGGCCGTCGAACGACAGCGCATTGACGGCGCCGGCCTGCTCCGCCCGCTCCAGCCGCTGCGTCGCATAGGCGGCGGCATCCAGCTTGAACGGCGTGGTGATGTTCAGCCCTCGGCCGCCCACGGCGCGGAAGGCATCCACGGCATCGGCGAACCCCCCCACCGGCGCCAGCAGCGCCTCGTAGCTGATGTCCTGGCCCGTGACGGCGGCAAAGCCCATGTGGATGGCAGGCGACTTGCTGTGCCCGATCGGGTTGCCGATCACCGCATAACGGTCGGTCATCGCGCCGTCTCCTTCGCATGCAGCACGCCGTCGCACGCCAGGGCATCAAATTCTGTCTCCGGATAGCCCAGCCCGGCAGCCGCGTCCCGGTTGTGCTGGTCCAGCACCGGCGCCAAGCGGTGCGCGGAGGGGCCAAAGTCCGAACATCGAAAGAGCGGGTTGATGCCGCCGCTGAGCAGGTAGGGCTGCACGGCGTAGTTTTGGATCGAGATCATGCAGCCATATAGCGCGATGCCCACGTGCTGTCCCCGCCCCGAGTTGGCCCGGTCGAGCAGCACCATGCATCCGGCGGCATCCGTCGGCTGCGCCCGCCCCATGCGGCGCTGTTCCAGCACGGGAGACGCCAGCAGATGGATGACGCGGGCGTGTTCATACCGGCACATCGACGCCGTTGTGCCCTCTGCGGACGCCACGTAACCTCCGGGCATGCGACGCTCGATAATGCCGGCAGCGCTCCTGCTCATATCTATCGCCCCTGCCGGCGCCGAGCCGGTCAGTGCCCACTACCAGACCTATGCTGCCGGGCTGCAGGTGGTGGTGATGGATGCGGACTGGGACGTGCAGCCTGCGACGTATCGCGTCCATCTGGCGTTCCATACCGTGGGTGCGCTCTCGCTCGCCTTCAGCAACCGCAGTGACAGCGTGGCGGAGGGGCGATTTGAGGCCGGGCGCGTCCTGCCCCGCCGGTTCTTCAGCGCAGGAACCCAGCGCGGCGTGCAGCGCGTGACGCAGATAGATTATCCGGCAAACAAACCGCAGATACGCCAGCTCGTGCCGCCCAATGACGAGGAGCGTGATCCGGTGCCTCCCGCCGAGCAGGCCGGCACGGCCGATACGTTGAGCGCATTGGCCCTGCTGATCCACAACGTGAACCTGACCGACCGCTGCGACGGCCAGGTCCGCACTTTTGACGGCCGCCGCCTGGGCGAGTTGGCTGCCCACACCGGGCCGGTGCAGGAGTTGGAGCCGACCAGCCGCTCCAGCTACGCTGGCCCAGCCCTGCGCTGCGATTTCGAGGGGCGGCAAACCGGCGGATTTGTCCACGATGCAGATCCGGCAACGCTGCGCCGGACGCAACGGGGGACCGCGTGGTTCGCCTCCGCTGTCCCAGGAGGACCGAAGCTCCCGGTGCGGATCGAGTTCCAGACGCGCTGGTTCGGTGCGGCCACGATGTATCTGGCCACGCAGTAAGAGAAACTAAGCAGACCTTCGAAACTCTGCATACAAATGAAAAGCTGCCCAGGCTTGCACGGCCCGGGATGCTCGTAGGTCATTCACGTGAAGGCGTACAAACCTGTCTAGACCGATTTCTGTCCAACCCGGACGCAAGCCGGTCCAACATTTTCTGGCGAACTCTCGCTTTAAGGTCCGGTCCCTGCGCAACCGCAAGTGAGTGCTGTCAGCTTCGGCACCACGGCGTCAGTGCGCCGCTGGCATCAAACTACACCCCGTTGCGGTCCAGGGGCCAGCAAGGCAGTGCCTGCCGCCCCTAGTGCGCTGTCAGCACTGTTGTGAGGCGTCCAGGTCCTGCCGAGTGTGGATCAGGGCAGGCAGCCTGCGCCTATCACATCAGCAATGACGACCTACTAGACCGCGCTGCGATACGCCCGACCACGACGGGACAGGCATTCAATGCCCCGGATTTGACGCCGCGAACGCAGCCTTCTGATCCGGCGTGGCATCCCGCTGGTGCAGCGCCTGCCACTGCTTGTAGGGCATCCCATAGACCACCTCGCGGGCGTCGGGATCAGTCAACGGCAGGCCACGCGCCTCGGCGGCTTCACGATACCAGCGGGACAAGCAATTGCGGCAGAACCCCGACAGGTTCATCAAATCAATATTCTGCACATCGGTCCGCTCCTGCAGGTGCTGGACTAGGCGGCGGAAGGCAGCCGCCTCCAGCTCGGTACGGGTGGCGGCGTCCATCTCGGGTGTCGGCATGGCGGAGTCCTCGGTTGCTATGGGCCATAGATGGCGTGCGGGATGGCGCAGCGCTACTCCCCTCGGGGTCTGGCCCAACCCGCCGCTACGCCGCATAGTGGCGCGACGCGAGGAGGCGCCATGACTTGGGA
>CAXTOB010000437.1:0-5669 GCA_964245505.1 uncultured Acetobacteraceae bacterium
GGTGACCGCCCCAACGCCTGCGCGCGACGACACGGCGCCGTTGCTGGCCGACCTGGCCAACCTGATGGAGGTGAAGGCCTAGCGAAGCACAAGGGCATCACCGCGAGGCGGTGTCTGAAGGCAGTGTGGAGCAAAACCGCGACCTGACGAACAGAAACCGGATATGAGGCAGCCTTGGCCGGACGAGCGGGCGACTAACCGCGAAGTCCAAATCCATCAACGACCAAGGTTGTAGATCCAGCAGGGATGCGGGGAAGGCGATCGAACTTACCCAGGGAGGCCTGCGCCACGTTCCGACTTCGGAACTGAGGGAACCGCAAGGGGACCTGACCGGGGCGCAGGAGTCAGCAGAGGGCATAGTAGGTCATGCTGTCGGCAAGGCTGATTGAGGCACTCCAAACCGAAAGGTGGAGCAACGGATAGGCCGAGCCGGAAACGATGGGTGAAGGCCCGAACGATTGGAAGTGGCAAATAGGACTGGCATCTCATGAGTGGAAAGCGACAGAAAACCCAGTACTCACTGGCCTTGGAACCGCAGGGTCGGGGTGAAACCCTGGTCAGCGGCCACCCAAGGGCCGAACCACTTGCGGCGAAGCCAGCACCCGAAAGCCCGGCTGTAACGGAACAGCTTATGGACGAGGTGTGCGACGGAGAAAATTTCCAGAGTGCGTGGAAACGCGTTCGAAGGAACCAGGGCAGTCCGGGCGTGGATGGGATGACCATCGACGACGCCAAGGACTACCTGCGTGAGCACTGGCCAAGCATACGGTCTCGACTGCTCGACGGAACCTACCAGCCACAGCCGGTTAAGCGGGTCGAAATACCCAAGCCGGGCGGTGGGATCAGAAAGCTCGGCGTGCCTTGCGTCGTCGACAGACTGATCCAGCAAGCCGTGCTGCAGGTACAGCAAGAGCGGTGGGACCCGACGTTTTCCGAGCGTAGCTACGGATTCCGCCCGGGGCGCTCGGCCCATCAGGCGGTGGCCCAAGCGCAACAATACGTTGCCGAGGGCTACAACGTCGTCGTTAATATCGACCTCGAAAAATTCTTCGACCGAGTTAACCACGACATCCTGATGTCGCGCGTCGCCATACGGACATCCGACAAACGCGTGCTCAAACTCATCCGGGCGTTTCTCACTGCCGGGGTGATGGAAGACGGCTTGGTGCTTCCGATGGATGAGGGAACCCCGCAAGGTGGCCCACTTTCGCCCCTCTTAAGCAACCTCGTCCTCGACGATCTCGACAAGGAGCTGACCCGCCGTGGTCACCGCTTCTGCCGCTACGCAGACGATTGCAACATCTATGTTCGCAGTCACCGCGCCGGCGAACGGGTCATGGCCTCGGTGAGCCGGTTCCTGACCACGAAGCTGCGGCTGACGGTCAACGAGACGAAGAGTGCGGTGGCGCGACCAGAGGAGCGTAAGTCCCTGGGACTCAGCATCTCGAACGACGGCGGCGAGCGGCGTATCGCGCCAAAGGCCCTCGACACATTCAAGACGCGGATCCGGGAACAGACTTGCCGGACACGAGGGCTCAGCCTGACGCAGATTATTGAGGAGCTAACGCCATACCTCACCGGTTGGCGCGGCTACTTCGGGTTCTGCCAGACCCCTCGCGTGCTCACAAACTTGGAGGCGTGGACCCGCCGAAGATTGCGCTCATATCTTTGGCGGCAGTGGGCAAACGGGCGCAACCGCTTCAAAGAACTGCGCCGTCGAGGCGTATCACAGTTCAGAGCAGCGGTCGCCGCCGGTTCACCGACGGCCTTCTGGCGCATGTCAGGACACCCAGCGGTCCAATTGGCCCTACGAAACCACCACTTCGATTCACTTGGTCTCCCCCGACTCTATGTTCCGACATCAGCTTAACCTAGTCGAACCGCCGTGATACGTGACCCGTATGCCCGGTGGTGTGGGAGGGGCGACGCCGTGAGGCGTCCCCCTATCCCGATCAATACCGCTACCGTGCAGTTTTACGCGGACGGGCCTTCCGCCCCCAGATGGCCTACTCACAGTCCCACACGCACCCGCTACCCGCAGTGCGCGCAATTCTGTAGGATATCCGTCTTGTTACGTGCATCTGGATAGACGTTCGGCCCGTAGTTGTGCTGGAGTTAACCGGCTTGGAGGCGCTGATGGCTCTTTACGAATTTCGGCTATTGGATGCAGATGGCAAGGTTATTGCAGCCAGGGAGTGCAAGTGCGCGACGCTGCAGGAAGCAATCGGCATTGGCACGACGTTCTCGGCAGCATACCGCTTTGTTGAAATCTGGTCTGATGGAAAGGTGATCGGACGGCTGCCGAAAGGCTGAGATCAGAGTTCGTCCGTAAGCTGGGCCGACAGGGCTGGAGTGTCATCAGGCGGAAGCCGGCCCACTAGCCTCGACCCCTGCCAAACCTCGACGGCCTGCACGGCGCCCAGCCAAGAACGGGCTGTCGCTAGGGCAGCCTCGTCTGTGGCGACGTTGCAGGCCCTGGATCCGACCACCTCGTTCAGTTCGTCAATCAGCAGAACAATGTAGTGAGGGATAACGTGCCTCCGCGGGAGACAGTGCCACTATGCAACAAGGTGGTCAGCGGAACAGCGCCCATGCAGCGAAGCCGATGGCGGCCCAGAGGGGCACGCTCATAACCAGCGCGACAGCAACCGCGGTCGCAGGTGCCAATGCTCCCCGATTTTCCACCAGCTCTGTCTCGTCGCTCGGCGGTAGGCCGGAAGGCAGATTGCCTCGTAGCAGCGTAACCAAGGTCAGGTTGACGTGAGATGGGCGTCCAGTGTCAAACGACATCAGGACGTCGGCGGTCGTCAGTCACGCTTTCAGGGCTGTTTTCGGTAACCTGAAGTTCTGGCACCGCGAGTGATGTTTCGGGCTGGATCATCGAACACACACTCCGTCGCACCGGTTTGGTTTCGCCACATTGGCGACCTTGGACGCAAAGCGACGTTAGTAGCATCCGCGAAACAGCAGATCATATACTAGATCGGAATGTTGTAAATATGTCATGAATTATGAACAGCCCCGGGTCGTCCAGGGTGCTGCTCGCAATGCCGTGGCAAGCCGGGGGCGGTCTATCTGGTGGCAGGGTTCCACCTTATGTATGCGCGCGGCCCTGGGGCGGATTGGGCGTTGGGGCTGGTGCCAGCATCCGGGTAGTCCCGCCCCTACCAGCAACTGAGATAGGGGCGGGGGTAGTCCTGGCGCCACTTCCCAGAGGTTAGACGCCAGGATGACATGACCCGCAACGAGAGGAGCGCATTCGGGCCGACACGGACCATCGCAGCGGCACCCAGAGCAGGCACGGCAGGAAATGTCTGGTTTGGAAGCTGAGCGTTGTGCGCTCCTACTGCGTCACCTACGCCTTACCTTGACCTTTCATTGCGGTAGCAGTGCAATGGCGGGTATGAGCAACCACCCCAGCACTCCCTCACCCGCCCCGTCGTTCCTTGCTGCCGCGCTGGATGCGGTGCGGCGTTTATGTCAAGGAGGCGGCACGCAGCCAGCGCGCTTATCCGCCATCACTGGCGAGGGCCACTGCGCCTTCTCGGATGGCCTGCCCCTGTCCGTCTGCCCCTATGTAAGGACGCAGGAGGTGGACAGGTGGCGCGCGGGATGGCTGGACGAGCAAGGCCGCCGAGAGGCCCTTGCGGTGGTTGCTGCAGGCACTGATACCGTTGGCGAATTCGCGAGCGGCCTGGTTTAGGCGGCCATGAGGTGAACCAGGCGCGAGGTCCGTGTTGCTGCCCGTGCTTCGCCCCGCATCCAGGCGCTGAGCCGCACGACGTTCAGGGCTGCCGCGGTTGCGACGTGCTGCAGGTGGGTTTTCGCCAAGCCGACATAGCGCGAGCGGCGCAGCCCGCAGACGCGCACGCCCTGCGACAGGCAGCCCTCGATCCCGGCGCGCACGCCGTAGAGCGCCCGCCATTCCGGCGTGCCCTGCCGCCCTCGCGCGGCCTGGATGGCCTCGTGCCGGCCCGGCTGGCGGAACGTCATCTCGCGCGGGGCGGTTTTGGCCCGCGTGCATAGAGATCGCGTGGGGCAAGCAAGGCAGGTCCGCCTGGCAAAACCGATATGGACAACGCCGGTGCCCCACCGGTCCTGGCCCGGTATCCAGTCCACGCTCTTGTGCCCCTGCGGGCAGGTGACGGCTTGAGCGTCCCAGTCGATCTGGAATGCCGAGATGTCGTAACCCTCGCCGGCCTTGGCCTGCCAACTCGTGTCCGGGCGGACTGGGCCGATCAGCTCGATCCCGTGCTCGGCCTTGGCATCGACCAGCAGGTCCGCATCGACATAGCCGGCATCGACCAGGTGGACCTCCGGCAACAGGTCCTTGGCCCGCAGCGCATCGTGCACCGGCGCGGTCATGGCCACGTCCGACACCGGCGCCGGCGTCGTCTCGACATGGACCACCAGGTGCGGGCGGTCCTCGTCGCAAGTTTCGGTGAGATGGGCTTTGTAGCCGCTCCAGGTGGTGCTGTGCTTGTTGCCGAAGCGGGCGTCGGGGTCATACGGGCTGTCAAAGCGTAGACTGGCCGGCGGCAGGTCGGCGCGGTCGCGCCAGGTGACCCGGTCCGCTTCAAGGTAGAACTGGCTCACCCAGGCCCGGCGCAGGACCTGCACTGCCGGCAGGTCACGCAGCCACGGTGGGGCGGATGGGCCATAGGCGGCCGCCAGCAGGCGGTGGCCGTCAGTGCCGATCACCTCGCCTAACACCCTGCGCGGACCCTCGCCTTTCGGCAGGTGCCACTCCTCGAACGCCCGGCCGTAGCGGTCCGGCCACTCGGCGTCGGCGTGCTGCATCAGCCAGTCGGGCGCGGCCACAGCGAGGGCGTTCAAGGCCGCGCGCAGCGTCTCGCCCACGCTTTCCAGCCGGTTCACCGCCCGCACCGTGGCCAGCACGTGGGTGCTGTCCGTGCGCTGGCGCCCCCGGGCCTTCAACAGCCCAAGCTCGCGAAACCGCGCCAGCATGGCGTTGAGCAGGGTCTGCTCAACGCCGCCCGCGATCAGGCGGGCGCGAAACTCGCACAGGATGGAGTAGTCGAACCCGGGATCGGCAAGCTCCAGGCCCAGCGCATACTTCCAGTCGATCCGACCCCGGACGGCGTTGGCCGCCTGCCTGTCCGGCAAGCCCTCGGCGAACTGCAGCACGGTGATAAGCGCCAGACGCCACGGTGGGTGCGCCGGTTGGCCCCGGACCGGGTAGGCCGCTGCGAACATCTGGTCGTCGTAGATCGCGCCCAACTCGTCGCGCATCCGCATGGCTGGGCAGCCCTTTGGGAACGCGGCCTTCGCGACCTGCACGGTGGCGGCGGGAACAGGTGCGATCTCGGCAGGACGTAACGACACGGTGGCTCCTCCCTTGGCTAGTCTTGTAGAAGATTAGGGCCAACGCGAAGCTTGTGAATTCGCAAACGGTATCAGGCACTACGCCGAAAGTGTTTTGCTAAAATCGCTCAATAGCCTCTTCAGGCTTAATTGCTGATTTGTGCAACGCGGCCGCACTGAAGGCGGCGACACGATTAACGCGAATGCCTCAAGCTGCACAGCGGCTGCAGATACCCTGGGCAGATGGTCGCGCTGGAATTGCTCAGCCGGCATTGGCCTGCCAAGGAGGTAACCCTGGGCAAACTGGCAACCTGCCTCGCGCACCCGTTCGAGCTGGCTTGGCG
>CAXTOB010000438.1:0-5665 GCA_964245505.1 uncultured Acetobacteraceae bacterium
TGTTCCAGGCCGTGCTGGAGCTACGCCACCCGGACGGCCTGGTCAGCCGCCCGGACCCGCGGCTCGCCCGGGACGACGACCCGGATGCGGAACTGAACGATCTGCACTATGCCGACGTCGGCGAGCTGGCGGTGGGCCACAACGTGGCCGCGGAGTGGGGCGGCGGCGGCACTGGCGATGCCACCCGGGCCGCCACGGCCTGGAGGCCGCTGGCGATGGTGCCACGGGTGGAACCGAACCGCGCCATCCCCGGCGAGCGGCGGATGGCTGAGCTGGGCGCGCTGTCGGGCCTGGCTGCAGCGCAGACGGCGCTGGGGCCGCTGCCGGCAGCCTACCGGAACTGGATCGCGGCCCAGGGCGACCCGGTGAGCGGCCTGTTGGGTAAGCTGACGCCGCGCCGGGCGGCGGTGGCGCGGAGGCTGCTACTGCAGGCGGAGACGGTGGCCACCCGGATCGAGGCCGGTATCCTCGCCCTGGGGGACCCGCATGTGCTGGCGGCGTTCCGACTGTCCAACCGGGCGGTGGCGCTGGCGTCGCGGCGGCGCGACGCGCAGGACCGCCGGCGGCGTGGCGGCGCGTTCGACCCGGACGCCTCGCGCGTACCCGAGTGGTATCCGTTCCAGCTTGCGTTCATCCTGATGGGCCTGCCGGGATTGGCAGAGCCGCTGCATCCGGACCGGGAGGTGGTGGACCTGCTGTTCTTCCCTACTGGCGGCGGCAAGACTGAGGCGTACTTGGGCCTGGCCGCCTTCACCATCGCGCTGCGCCGGCTGCGCAACCCCGGTCTGACCGGCGCCGGGTTGGCGGTGCTGATGCGCTACACGCTGCGGCTGCTGACGCTGGACCAGCTCGGCCGCGCCGCCGCCGTGGTGTGCGCGATGGAGCTGGAACGGCTGGCGGATACGGCGCAGTGGGGCGACTGGCCGATCGAGATCGCGCTGTGGGTGGGGCAGGCCGCGACGCCGAACCACATGGGCAGGAAAGGCCAGGCCGATCCGCAGCGGCGCACAGTGCGGACGAAGGTGCTGGACTTCAAGGGGGGCAAGAAGCGCGATCCCCTGCCGATCAAAGCCTGCCCCTGGTGCGGCACCCCGTTCGGCCCGGCATCGTTCGAATTGAAGCCGGATTACGATGTGCCGCGGGAGCTGCGGCTGCTGTGCGTGGACCCGACCCGGCAGTGCGACTTCCACGCCGGCAAGTCCCGCCCGCTACCGGTGCAGGCGGTGGACGAGCCGATCTACCGCCGCTTGCCGGCATTCATGATAGCCACCGTGGACAAGTTCGCGGGAATGCCGTGGCATGGGGAGATCGGCGGCTTCTTCGGCGGCGCCGACCGGCATGACGCCGCGGGCTTCTATGGCGCGGGTGATCCCGGCCGTGGGACGCCGCTGCCTAAAGCGCTTCCGCCGCCGGACCTGGTGATCCAGGACGAGCTGCACCTGATCAGCGGCCCGCTCGGCACCATGGCCGGGCTGTATGAAGCGGCGCTGGACCGGCTGTGCCTGCGCGGGACGGTGCGGCCGAAGATCGTGGCCTCCACCGCGACGGTGCGGCGGGCGGAAGGGCAGATCAAGGCGTTGTTCGACCGTGCCGGGTCCACCGTATTCCCGCCGCCCGGGCCGGACCGGCGGGACAGCTTTTTCGCCCTGATGCGCCCGGCGGCGGACCCCTCCGGACGAGTGTACATCGGCATCGCGGCGCCGGGCGGCAGCCCTAAGGTGAACTTCAAGCGCGGCGCGATCACCTTGCTCGCTGCGGCGCAGCGGGCCTGGGAGGCGGGCGGCAGGAATGCGGCCGACCCGTATATGACGATGCTGTGCTACTTCAACGCTCTGCGTGAGCTTGGCTCGGCCCGCAACATGATCGAGGGCGAGATCCAATCCACGCTGGCGCGCTATGGCGGGCACCGCCGGGTGGGCGAGGTGGAGCCGGGGCTGCGCAACCGGCAGATTGAGCTGGGGACGCCGGAGCTGACGTCCCGCGTGCCTACTGCCGAGGTGTCGGAAACCAAGGAACGTCTGGCGGTGCCGTTCGGGACGAAGAACCGGGTGGACGTGGCGCTGGCGACGAACATGATCTCGGTTGGGCTGGACATCACCCGGCTGGGGCTGATGCTGGTGTCGGGGCAGCCGAAGACCGTCTCCGAGTACATCCAGGCGACCAGCCGAGTGGGGCGGGACGATGCGCGGCCTGGTCTGGTCGTCGTGCTGTTGAACACCAACAAGCCGCGGGACCGCTCGCACTACGAGCGGTTTCGGGCGTGGCATGAGGCGTTCTATCGCGGGGTAGAGGCGGTCAGCGTGACGCCGTACTCCCCGCGCGCGCTGGACCGCGCGCTGGCTGCCGTGGTGGTGGGGCTGGGCCGGCTAGGCGAGGCGAGCATGACGGGCGACCCCTGCGCCGGGCTGATTCGGGGAGTGCGGCCGGCGGTGGATGCGCTTGCCGCAGTGTTCGGCGCGCGGGCGGGACGCAGCGACGGTGGCCTGCTGCCGGCGGAAGCGGCAGCGCTGGCAGCAGGTGTTGCCCGCCGCACCATCGGCGTGCTGGACGACTGGTGCGCGTTCGCCAAGGAGGTCGAGGATGCCGGAGGATCGCTGGTGTATGCCAGGCAGGGCAAGCGCCTCCTGCGGGAGGCGACACCAGGTGCGACAATCGGTCATATCCGTGCGCCCCGGTCGTTGCGCGACGTGGAGGCGAGCGTGCTGGTGAAGGTGCTGAACCCGCAGGATGGGACGGAGCTGACCTGATGGCTAATGACAATTTCCTGCGCCAAAGCCAGGTCGTGACCAGCTTTGGACCGGGCGCATTGGTGGACTTGCCAGAGCGGAGCATCATCGTGGCGGGCCTGTCGGCCTGGGAAGGCTATCGCAAGTATCCGGTAGTGGAGGCCCGCCTGGAGGCGAAGCTGGCCGGCGTGCTCGGGAAGCTGGTCCGCCTGTATGCGCCGCCGCCGTACGACGAGGCGGACGAGGCCCGGCGCGATGCCATCGCGGGCCGGGTGTTCCCGACCTGGTTCGAGACGCAGGCGCCGGTGGCAGGCGGCGGCGGGGTGCATCGCCGCCGTCGCCTAGTCGGCTGGGCCGCGACGGAGAAGGGTCGCCACTACCTCGACCCCCAGGAGCCGAACAAGAAGGAGGCCAAGAAGTCGCTCGTGCCGGTGCGCTTCGTCTGCGGCTGCAAGCGCGGGCACATCGAGGACATCGATTGGAAGTACTACATTCACCGTGGGAAAGCGGACTGCTCGCGCCCGCTGTGGATCGAGGAGCGCGGGACGGCCGGCGATGTGGCGGACGTAGTCGTGGGCTGTGACTGTGGGAGGGAACGGCGAATGTACGAGGCGCAGCCTCCATCTGTCGCGCTTGGACCCTGTCGCGGCAAACGCCCCTGGATCGGCCCCTACGCGTCGGAGGCCTGCAACCAGCCGAACAGGTTGCTGGTCCGGACGGGAAGCAACACGTATTTCCCGCTGCGTATGACTGTGATCTCTCTGCCGGAGGGAGACGACAAGCTCAAGGCGGCGGTCGCTCAGGCTTGGCCCCTGCTTGGAGGGGTCAGCTCGGTTGAGGACCTGGCCGCCCTTCGGCGCATGTTGGCGGCGCAATTGGCCGGGTTTGCCGGCTATGGCGACGATGCCGTCTGGGGCGCGATCACGGATCATCGTGCGGGCGAAGCACCCGCCATCGAGGTCAGCGTCAAGGCGGCCGAGTTTGATGTACTGGCGTCGGGTGGTGCCGTCATGGGCACGGACGGGCCGGAGAGCCTGTTTCATGCCGAAACCCTGCAACCCGCGCCTTGGGGGCGAGGCCCGGCTGGGCCGGCCGGCATCAAGCGCGTCGTCGCCGTTCATCGCCTGCGCGAGGTGACGGCGCAGGTCGGCTTCACCCGCATCGAGCCGCCGGCGGCAGAGACGGACGGGGAGCTTGCCTCAGAGATCGGGCGGGCTGCGCTCGATCTCGATCAGGATTGGCTGCCGGCTTTTGAGAACCGAGGCGAGGGCATCTTCGTCCAGCTCGACCCGGCAGCGGTCACAGCCTGGCAAGCCCGCCCGGAGGTCGTCGCCCGAGCACGACAGCTTGAGGCGGGGTTCAATGCGTGGAAGGCAGCAAGGGGCGACATGGCATGGGTCTTCCCCGGTGCCGCCTATGTCATGGTCCACACCTTCGCGCACCTTCTGCTGACCGCCATTGCACAGGAATGCGGCTACCCGGCCAGCGCACTGCGCGAACGGATTTATGCGCTGCCGCCGGACTCCTTCGGGGTGCTGCTGTACACATCCACCTCCGGAACGGACGGAACTCTTGGCGGGCTTGCCGCCAGTGCTTGGCGGATAGGGGCATTGGTCAATCAGGCGGTCGAGGCTGCAAGCCTATGTTCCAACGACCCGGTGTGCGCCCACCACGCGCCTGATGACGCAAACGCAGACCGTCCTCTTCACGGCGCGGCCTGCCATGGCTGCGTGTTCGTCGCAGAAACCAGTTGCGAGCAGCGCAATGACTTGCTGGACCGCAGCCTAGTAGTAGAAACGGCTGAGGCAAGTGGGGCCGCATTCATTGCCTCCGGAGGAGTACTGTAGTTTATGGCCAGATATGCAACGTATTGGCCCAGTGATCGCAAGACTGTACAGAGTGGCCAGTATCTATAAACACGCCATTTGTCATAATCATGCGCTGCTGGTTGGGAACGTTCAGAGCAAGCCTCTTACCTTCTGCGCGATGCCAGGATTGCCAGCCGCAGGCTCATGGCGTGAGCGCTCACCCCGTAAGAACGAGCAAGCGCGGCCACGGCCGTTGCGTCCTCCGCGTCCACCAGAAAAGCCTTTGGGTCAGCCTCCAGGAACTCACGCGGCATAAGCAGGCATGCGGCAAAGTAGTTTGCCTCCACCTCTTCCGGGTCGATGCCCTGCGTCGAAAACTCGGAGCGCAGGTTCACCCGGAAGTTAGCATCATGATGGACGTCGGTGCCCTCATGCAGGAGCGCATGCGCCAACTCATGGGCGGCGGTAAACCTCTGCCGGGTCTTTGAATGAGTCCGGTTCACGCCGATGACCATAGCTCCGTCCTTGCGGACCAGAACGCCTGAGGCATCCTTGCCGAGGTCTGGGTAGAGCAGCTTAATGCCCTCGGCCTGGATAAGTTTTTCGATCGGCACAGCAGGCGCGATGATGCCAGCACGTTGGAGGAGGCCTGAAACGGTGCGCTCTACAACCTGGTAGCGTGGGCGGACCGGCTTCATACCTTCTTCAGACGCGAGTGACGACCGCCTGTCCCCAGCGACGCGACAAACAGATTGACCTCTCTCGGCATAGTGCCAGGGCCTGCTTCGGCAGTCGCTTCGAATGTCGGCAGCAGTGCTTCGGGAGAAGTGCCCAAGGCGCGGGCAATGCCGTAGAGTTGGTGCAGCATCACGGATTGCCGGGCAGTCTCGATGCTCGCTAGCGCGCTTCGGGTCAATCCCGCCAGGGCAGCAGCCTGCTGCTGGCTCATGTTCAACTCAGCGCGGCGATCGCGAACCCGCGCCGCAAGGTCCTGGTAGATTCGCTCTTCCAAGCCTTCCTCCAAAGTCGCGCGCTCGCGCTAAAGCCGGCCAGTCCGGCTGTCAACGTTATACACACAATCCATGGTCAGCGGTAGCTGACTGTGGCTCTGCGGCTATCCATGACTGTGCA
>CAXTOB010000439.1:0-242 GCA_964245505.1 uncultured Acetobacteraceae bacterium
GCGCATCGCCCTGCAATCCCTGCACGTGTCCGGCCAGCGGGTTGAAGTCCGCGGCCTCGTCCCGCTCCGCCACGGCGCGCACGGCGGCGTCGAACAGGGCGACCTGCGCAGCAAAGGCGTTCCGGAACAGGCCGGAGATGCGCAGCGTCACGTCCACCCGCGGACGGTCCAGCACCGCCAACGGCAGCACCTCGAACCCCGACACGCGGGCCGAGCCGGCGTCCCACACCGGGCATACCCCC
>CAXTOB010000439.1:252-5663 GCA_964245505.1 uncultured Acetobacteraceae bacterium
GGCCAAGTCCTCACCGCCAGTACGGATGGTGGCACTGCCCCATAGGTTGAGCATGAGGGCGCGGGGATGCTCACCATGCTCCTGCAAGTGCCGGCGCAGCAGTTCCGCCGCCGCACGCTCCGCCAAGGCGACGGCACTCCGGGTAGGCACGGCGCGGGGATCTATCGTGGTCAGGTTGCGCCCGGTCGGCAGCACGTCCGCCCGGCCCCGCGTCGGCGCTCCCGCCGGGCCGGGAGGAACGAAACGTCCGTCCAGCGCAGCCAGCAGCGCAGTGCGCTCGGCCTCAGCACAGGCGTCCAGCGCCGCGGAGCCAATACCCGGACTGCCGAGGCGCAAAGCGTCCAGCATACGGGCGCGGTAGGGCGGCGGACGGCCATAGACGTGCAGGCCGTCGCGAACCTGCAGATCCTTCACGTCGCACAGGTAGGCGTCCAGCCGTGCCAGGGTTTCATCATCCGGATCGCCCAGCGCCGCGCCGCTTTCGGCCAGCAGCCCGGCAGTTTCCGCACGGTCCAGGATTTCGCGCCGCAGCAGGGCGGTGCGGCGGCGGTCAAGGCCATCGGCGGCAGCGTACTCGTCGATCAGCCGCTCCAGGACCAGGACTTCGCCATGCGCGCCGCCCATCCCGAGCGGCGGCGTCAGGTGGCCAATGGTGACTGCGCCCAGCCGGCGCTTCGCCGCAGCAGCCTCGCCAGGGTTGTTGACGATAAAGGGGTAGATGACCGGCAACCCGCCCAGCAAGGCACGCGGCAAGCAGTCGGCAGACAGCGCGACCGCCTTGCCCGGCAGCCATTCGAGGGAGCCGTGAGTACCAAGGTGCACCATCGCATGGACATCCCGCACCGACCGGAGCCACAGGTAGAACGCGAGGTAGCCATGTCGCGGGGCACGGTCGGGGTCGTGGTGGTCCGTCCTGCGGTCATCGGGACGGCCACGGTCGGGCTGGATCGCGAGGGTGAGGCTGCCGAGCTGCAAATGCCGGAGGGTGAACGCGCCTGCCTGGACGTCGGGGTCCATGTCCGGGGCGCCCCAGGCAGCGGTGACGGCGGCTTGGATAGAGCACGGCAAGGTGGCGAAAAGGCGGTGGTAATCCGCGAGCGGGACATACGGTTGGGAGGCGTTATGGCACAAACGCCGGGCCCGAGGCGATGATCCCGCTGCCTGCTCCCTCTCCCGGAGGGAGAGGGAGCAGGCAGGAACGTTTCTTTTTGGAATGGCATAGCCCGCGTCCCGCAGGTCTCCAAGGATCGCCGCCAGGCTGGCGAAGCTATCCAGGCCCACCGCGTGCCCGCGCTGACCACCAACGCCGGGGTAATCGGACAGCACTACCGCCACCCGGCGCTCCCCGCACGGCGTTCCAGCCAGCCGCGCCCAGCCGGCAGCACGGTCCGCCGCAAGCGCCACGCCATCCGGGTCGGGCTGGTGCACCGTGCGGGCATATTGCAGGCCCGGCACCGCCTGCCCTTCCGCCTTGAACGACACCGCACCAGTCAACAGCCGGCCATCCGATTCCGGCAAAGCCACGTTCATCGCCAGGTCCGCCTGGGTCAGCCCACGCGACGATCCTTCCCAGGCGTCCCGGGACGATCCCGCCAGCACCGCCTGCAGCACCGGCACCCCTGGCGCATCCAGCGGCGAAGGCCCATCGTCCGCCCGCGCGGAGAACGCCGTCAGGTTCAGCACCACGGCGGGACGCCAGGCGCGCAGCGTCGCCGCGACCCAACCAGCACACTCCGGCGCCTTCAGGCTCGCGGCATAGACCGCGCCGACCGCCAGCCCGCGCTCATGCAGCGCCGCCGTCAGCGCCTCCACCGGCGCGATGTCGGCAGACAACAGGTGCGACCGGTAGAACACCAGTGCCACCAAGGGCCGGTCCTCCGTCAGGTCCAGCGAATGCACGCCCTGCTGCGGCAGCGGCACGGCGTCCCCGGCGTCGTCCGGCGACAGCCCGGCCAGGTGCGCCGCCAGCCGGATTGCCCGCTGCATGTTGGCCGGGCCACCATGGCGGAAACAGGCGTCCAGCCGCGCCAACGCCGGCGCAGGCACGGTGGACAGCTCCGCCAGCCTTGGGTCGTCGTACCCGTCGCCGGGCAGCAGCGCCAGCGCGATGCCGCGGTCCCGGCAGAGCGCCGCCGCTTCCTCGATGCCATAACGCCAGTAGTCCAGCCCGCCCAGCAGCCGCACCACCAAACAGCGCGCGCCTGACACCACCTGGTCCAGATACAGGTCCACCGACATGGGGTGCCGCAGCCGCCCCAGGCTCGCCAACCGCAGCGACGGCGCACCCGGCATCGCCTGCCGCGCCCCCGCCTGCCACGCCTCTGCCTGCCATGCTCCGGCCAGCGCCCCCAGGTCCGCGTCGGAAAAGCTGAGCACCACCAGGTCGGCCGGCGTCTGCCCAAGGTCGTCGGGCGTCCCGTCCTCGTCCAGCGTGCGGGCATCGCGGACCAGCAGGTGCATGGCGCTACCCGGCGATCCCTGCGGCAATGGCGTCCCGGTCCATGCCGGCTTGCCCGATCACCACAAGCTGCCCGGCCCGGGCCTCGCCGGGCGCCCAGGCGCGGTCGAAACCCTGGCGGAAGCGCGGACCAACGCCCTGGATCGCCAGCCGCATCGGCTTGCCCGCGACGGCCGTAAAACCCTTGATCCGCAGCACGCCATAACGCTCGGCCACGTCGCGCAGCCGGGCCACCAGCACATCGGGCGCGGCCGTTTCTGCCAGGGGCACCACGAAGCTGTCGAAGTCGTCATGCTCGTGCTCCCCGTCCACGGCATCGTGGTGGGATGGGCGTGCCGCCAGATCGGACTCTGCCCCGGCGCCCAAGCCCAGCACCACCCCGCGGTCCACCCGGCCCTCCGGCGCCGCCTCCATCGGCACGGCGCGCGTCAGGGCGCCGGCGACCATCGCACGCAGGCGCTCAAGCCCGGCATCGTTCAGCAGGTCCGCCTTGTTCAGCACGATCAGGTCGGCGCTGCCGAGCTGGTCCTCATAGACTTCGGCCAGGGGGTTGTCGTGGTCCAGGCCAGGGTCGGCGGCGCGCTGGGCGGCGACGGCGGCGGGGTCGTCGGCGAAGCGGCCGTCCAGCACCGCCGGGCCGTCCACGACGGTGATGACGCCGTCCACCGTGATGCGGCTGCGTATGTCTGGCCAGCCGAATGCCTTGAGCAGCGGCTTGGGCAAAGCGAGGCCGCTGGTTTCTATGACGATGTGCTCGGGCGGCACCTCTCGGGCCAGCAACGCCTGCATGGCGGGCAGGAACTCATCGGCGACGGTGCAGCACAGGCAGCCATTGGCCAACTCGACGATGTCGGCGTCCTCGCAGGCGGGGATGCCGCAGCCGCGCAGCAGCTCGGTGTCTATGCCAACTGAGCCGAATTCATTGATGATGAGCGCGAGGCGGCGGCCGCCGGCGTTCTCGATGACGTGGCGCAGCAAGGTGGTCTTGCCGGCGCCGAGGAAGCCGGTGATGACGGTCGCAGGGATCTTGCCGGTCATGCCGCGATCCCAGCAGCGGCAGTTGCCGCGCTCCCAGCAACGGCACTTGCCGCGCTCTCGGCGGCAGCACTTGCCGCGATCCCGGCGGCGGATGCTGCAACCTTCTTGGCGGCGGGTGCCGCGAGTTCCTCGGCGGCAACCGGGGGCGACAGGTCAGGCAGGCGGCCCAGCACCATGCGGGCGAGGGTTGGCGGACGCTTGGAGGGCAGCACGGTGCCGGTCCGGTGCGCGGCGTAGGCGGCGGCATAGGTCAGCAGGTCCGCCGCAAGCGACGTGTCGAGGCGGCCGAGCAGGTAGCTCCACTTGCCGGGCTGGCTGATCGCCGCAGCGCAGCCGCTGTCGCATGACGACAGGCAGGTCACGGGGCGAAGCTCCAGGCCAGTGGGAGCCACGGCCAGCAGCGCCGCCACGGCGTCATGCATGTGCTGGCCCGGCGCGGTCTGGCCCGGTTCCAGCGGCAGGCCGGCGCGGCAGGTCGTGCAGATGTGCAGGATAGGGTGGGTCAACGTCGTCAAGCCTCCGGCCGCGCGGGTTACACACGGATGCCGGGCGCCCCTGGAGCGGATCATCTCCCTGGGACGATGCTGAACCGCATCGCCGCCGCCGAGGCACCCCGCCCGGCAACGCAGCCTTTCGCCTGATGGCAGGTCTCCTGGCTCACGGTTACGGAGGCTGATGCGCCTCCACGACGTCCGCCAGCCTTCCCGGGAGATCCCAGTGGCATGTGACGGACGGCTCACCGCTCACAGTTGCGGGGGCAGCCGCGGCGTCGGGGGTGGAGTCCCTACCGCGTTCCCTTTTAATCCGCCGCCTGTTGCCCCGGCTGGGACTTGGGTGGCGGAACCATCAAGGGTGCAGTATGTCGCGGGGCTTGGCCTGTCAATGGAATCCGATGTGCTGAAGCGGGTAGCTGCTTCCTTCTCCCTCTCCCGGAAGGAGAGGGAGACGGACGCCGTGTTCCGGTGCTAACCTTCGTGCTCGGCGGCGCCAGGTCCGGCAAGAGCCGGTATGCCGAAGGATTGGTGACCGCCATGCCCGGCCCCTGGACCTACATCGCCACTGCCCAAGCCTTCGACGCCGAGATGCGGGCGCGCATCGAGCAGCACCGGCACGACAGGGCACCGGGCTGGCATACAATGGAGGCGCCTGTGGAGATGCCGGCCGCCTTGGGCCAGGCCGGCGCCGCGCCTGTGCTGGTGGACTGCCTGACGCTCTGGTTGAGCAACCTCCTACTGGGCGGCCTGGACCTCCCGGCGGCCGTCGCGGCACTGATGGCGGCGCTGGACGGGCGGACGGCGCCCACCGTGCTGGTGTCCAACGAGGTCGGGCTGGGCATCGTGCCCGACAACGCTCTGGCCCGCGCCTTCCGCGATGAGGCCGGGCGGCTGCACCAGCAGGTTGCGGCCCGGGCGGCCCGGGTGGTCCTGGTGGTCGCCGGGTTGCCATTGATCGTGAAGGGACCCCCGGGATCGTGAAGGAAGCACCACCATGAGCGACGACGAAGCGGTACGGCACGCCGTCAAGATGGCCAAGCGCAAGGCCGTCCAGGATGCGGAGGTCGCGTCCAAGACGATCGAGAAGGGCCTGCTGATGGGCCACACCGGGCCGGGCAAGGGCAAGAGCACCGCTGCCTTCGGCCTGCTGCTGCGCATGGTCGGGCGGGGACGCCGGGTCGGGGTGGTGCAGTTCATCAAGGGCGCCTGGTCCACCGGCGAGCGCGGGGCGCTGGACCGCTTCACAGACCTGGTGGAGTGGCACACCATGGGCGAGGGCTTCACCTGGGACACCCAGGACCGGGCGCGCGACGTGGCGGCCTGCCGCCGGGCCTGGGTTAAGGCGACCGAGCTGATGCACCAGCCCGGCCTGTCGCTGCTGCTGCTGGACGAGCTGAACATCGCGCTACGCTACGACTACC
>CAXTOB010000440.1:0-5662 GCA_964245505.1 uncultured Acetobacteraceae bacterium
TTCAAGCTCGCAATCCAACTCGTCCAGCACGAGGTTCGAAAGCAGAGGTGAAAGCACCCCTCCCACAATCTTGCAAAAAGCTGTTCTGGCCCGGGCTGGCCGGATCGGGTGTGGGGAGTGTGCCGTCGATACGGAACACGACATTGATGTCGTCCTGGTCGACCTCGACCCGCTTGACCAAGGTGCGGATCAGCTCGCGCTGCATGGACCAGTCGATCTCGGACATGCGGTCGTGCACCCGTTTGGCGAAGTCCTCGAGCCGCCCGATGACCAGCGACAGCGTCGATTGCAGCGCCGCGTCGTCCCGCATGGCCTTGACCTGCCCTTCCCACCCCGCAACGCGCCGCCGGAACCCGGCGATGCGCGGTTCGAACTCCGCGCGCTCGATCAGTCCCTCGGCATAGCTGTCGATCAGCCGGCCCATGCCCCGGCGCAGCTTGGCAAGCTGCGTCTCGGCCGCGGCCAGGTCAGGGCCATCCGTTCCCCGCCGCCGTGCCTGATCGAGGCGGCGTTCATACTCCGTGGCGATCCAGGCCGGGTCGTGCAGCAGCCGCTCCACCTCGCGCCAGACCGCCTCATCCAGTCGGTCGGTGCGGATCTGGGCATTCGAGCACACACGCTGGCCGCCGAAGCGGTAAGCGTCGCTGCCGCAGCACCGGTAGTAGGCGTAGTCGCGCCGGCGCCCCTTCGCGGCACGCAGGCTGATCGCCTTGCCGTAGTAGGCGTAACCGCATAAGCGGCAGACGAGCAGACCTTGCAGGAGGTAACGTGCACCTCGGGCGCTTTGCCGGCTCCGGCGGCGGTTCTCGGCAAGCTGCTCGCAAACAGCATCGAACAGCGCCGGATCGACCAGCCTCGGCACGGGCACGGTGATCCAGTCCTCCGCAGGCGTGTCATACAGCCCGTAGGCGCGACGGGGCTGCTCGCTGCCGCCGCGCACCGGCCGCGGGCGGGCCGGCCGGGGTGCCACGCGCGTTTTGCCGAAGGCGGCCTCGCCCTTGTAGGCGGGGTTCCTGAGCATGGCCCACACGGTTGATCGATCCCAGGCCGGCTTGCCGCTGCTGGTTGGACAGCCCTGCTGGCGCAGGCGCCGGCACACCTCGCCGATGCTGGCGCGGTCGCGGCCGACCCACTCGAAGACCTGCCGGACCACGCGCGCCTGCTCCTCGACGATCTCGTAACGCGCGGCCCCGCCGCCCTTGTGCTTGCCCAAGTAGCGGTAGCCATAGGGCGCGCCGCCGAGCACGTTGACCGACCCCCGCCGGGCTGCGTGCCGCTTGCCGCGGCGGCTGCGCTCCAGGATCTTCGCACGCTCGTATTCCGCCACCATGCCCTGCACCTGCAGCAACAGGTCGTCCTCGGGTGACACGCCGATCTGGCGGTTGAGGAAGACGATCTCGACGCCGGCGCGGCGGAGTTCATCGACAAGCAGCACCTGATAGGCGTAGCGGCGCGCCAGGCGATCGGGCGAATGGACGTAGACGCGATCAAGGGCGCCAGAAGCGGCGAGATGACGTTCTGGACAATGTTGCGAAATCCGGCGCGCGCTTGAGCCGCCCTGTGGTCCGGGATCGACGCGAAAGATGACCCGGACGTGGTGCTCGCTGATCTCGACCCGTCGCACTAGGGTCCGGACGATGTCGCGCTTCGTGTCTTGGTCCGCCTCGTCCAATCGATCCCGGACCAGGGCAGCGAACATTTCCAGCTTGCCGATGACGAGTTGCAGCGAGCGCGCCTGCTCGGCGGCGTCCTGAAACGTGGTGGCCTCGGCTTCAAGCTTGGCAACACGCCGGCGCAGGCCCGCCAAACGCGGCTCGAACTCGCGTTTGTTGATCACGCCCTCGGCGTAACTGTCGATCAGCCGGCCAATGCCGGCGCGCAACTTGGTGAGTTGGCGCTCAACCATCTCCATCTCAGGCCGGCGCGGCCCGGTGCGCAGAGCCCCCAGGCGGCGCTGGTATTCCGCAGCGACGCGGGCTGGATCCTGGAGCAATCGGCAGACTTCCGTCCAGACCGCCGCGTCCAGCGGCTCGCCCAGCAGCGGCCGAGCATCGCACCGGCGTTGGCCGCCGTAGCGGCTCGGCTCCGTCCCCGTGCAGCGATAGTAGTGCTGCCCAGATCCTGGCGCACGCCCACGGCGTGGCTGACCATAACCGCAGAATGCGTAGCCGCAGGCTTGGCAGACCAGCAAACCTTGGAGCAGGTAGCGCATGCTGTCCGCACGTCGGCGGTTACGTCGCCGGTTCTCGTCGAGTTGCTCCTGCACGCTCGCGAACAGGGCGGCGTCGATCAACGCCGGGACCGGGATGGTGATCCACTGCTCGGGTGGAGCCGGGACCTGGCGGACCGGGCGCGTGGGGACCGGGGCGCGGCCGCGTGCCGGGCGCAACGGCGGCTGCCAAGGAATGGAGGCATTCTTGCCAAAGCGCGCCTGGCCGGCATAGGCAGAGTTGGCGAGCAGGAAGCCGAGCATGCTGCGGCTCCAGCGGGCGTTGCCGGTCGGACTGGGCACGCCGGCCTCGAACAGCCGCTGAGAAGCCGTAGCCAGGCTGACGCGCTCCTCCCCGATCCAGACGAAGACGCGGCGCACCACCGCGGCCTTGTCCTCGACCACCTCGAAGCGTGCCACGCCGTCCTCGGCCTCGCGGCGGCCGACGAAGCGGTAGCCATACGGTGCTCGGGTGAGCACGCTGACCACGCCAGCCTGGGCGAGGTGGCGCTTGCCGCGCCGGCTGCGCTCGACGATGCGCGCCCTTTCATACTCCGCAAACATTCCTTGCAGCTGCAACAAGAGAGTGTCTTCCGGTGTGTGCCCGATTGGGCGATTGAGGAACACCATCTCGGCGCCGGCGCGCGCGAACTCCTCGACCAGCACCGCCTGGTGCGCATACGAGCGGGCCAGGCGGTCGGGCGCGTGCACGTAGACGACGTCGATGGCCGCCATGGCCACGAGGTCGCGCAGTCGCTCCAGGGCTGGCCGGACCAGGCTTGCGCCACTCTGGCCGTCGTCGAGGAAGCGCAGCTCGGGCGCGATCTTGTGGCCATCCGCGGCCGCGCGCGCCAGCAGCGCTGCGACCTGGCTATCGATGGTCTGGCGCTCAGCTTGCTGATCGGACGAGACCCGGGCGTAGAGCGCCGCCCGGACCGAGGTTACTAGCTTCATCTGCGCCGAGGCCGCTGCGTGTCGCTGCATCCCCTGCCTCCTTTCTTGCACGTGCTGCGGGCGATAGCTGGACTGGACGCGACCGCATCGGCAGCAGGCGCTGGTAGGCGTGCGACAGCGCCTCGTATCCGCCCCGCTGCGGCTCGAAACCCACCTCCAGGCTGAGCCACGGGTTCGCCCTGTGCCGGGCCATGTCCGCCTCCATCCCTGTCCGGCGTGCCTGCCTTCTGGGATCGAGACACGGATGCGTCCACCGCTGCAAGCGTCCGCCGAACCGTTGCACGCAGGCCCTCACATGAGAGGATCAGCACCAGCGCAGACGAGAGTTTCGCAACATTGTCCAGAACGTCATCACGCCCTGGCGCATAACTTCGTAACAGCAGAGGCTGGCCGGGCGGCACAGCGCGGATAGGGGCAGATCGGTCCCAGTAGGCAGCCTGCCGGGACCGATCTCATGGGTGCTAATCAGCGCAAATATCGGAGCCGAAGGAACTGTGAATGTTCAGAGTATTATGGCGCTGATCAGCGTCGTGACTTATACCAACCGCCGAAAGTTCCGACCTGTCAGACCGTGCCGTTCCGCAGGATGCAAGCGTTTGGGCATAGGTCAATATTTTTGCCGGTTGGTGTTACACATGCCACAGCGGAGACCACAGGCTGCCGCCGTCACCCTCCTTCACATCCGACACGACACGCCATCCACCCCGTGGAACGCGCGGCCCAAATCAACGCACGTCAACAACGGCAACCGTCACAAACAAGAAATTATCAGAACCGGATCACCCTCCTACCAAATTGATGGTGCTTGGCGGGACGTATGACGTTGTGCCGTGCTATTGGAGTATGCCCGGCTTCAACCTGGCAAACTTCGGGTAGGAGACAATTCCAAGGCTGTTGGCAGGCAGTCTTACCCAGCCGACCTCCCTAACCACAGGGGCCCGGTCAGAAACAACTTCTGTGGCATGGGCAAATCTTGTCTCCTGACAAATTACAGGGACAAGGGCGGCACTGCTGACGGCGACAGTGTCAGGGACTGCCTTGGCAGGCGATCTTCCTTCGACATCGTCGCCAGATACCCGGAATGCGCGAAAGCCGGATGGCCTGACTAACCTTGGGGGTCCTTGTCCGGGTACCAGGGTGGTGATCCGGGTGTTGCCGCTGACGCATATCTGGTGTGATGGCTGGCTTGCGGGCAACCAATCGGCTTGCGCGACGGGGCTCTCCATCATGCATGCATCCGACCGAGTCAACCTTTTCAGGCTGATAGACAACTTCAAGTGCTTCGCGCTGATCCGCCAGCACCGCTAGCCGAGGGCGTATGCCGTCTCAGATGCGACAGTTTCCAATACAGAGTCGAGGCGAGCACGCCTAAGCAGCCTTTTTCAGGTTGTCACACGGATGGGGCACCATGCGTTCCGTGTTGAGCTTCTTGACGGCGGCGTGAATGGCACTGTTCAGGTCGGTGGTGTCCTTGAACGTGTGGTGGGCCAGGTGGTGCCGCTTGAGGTCACGCCAGGTGCGCTCGATATCGTTCAACTCCGGCGCATACCGTGGCAGCCACTCCACCGTGATCCAGGGCCGCTCGGCCAGCGCCGCCCGGCTGGCCTTGCTGGTGTGGACGGGTCCGTTGTCCAACACCAGCACGACGGGCAGGCGGTCGCAGCCGGGCTTCGGGCCATAGCGCCAGTCCAGCCGGCGCAGCAGGCCGATGAAGTCGGCGCTGACCTTGGTGGGCGACGTGCTGACAACCAGCTCGCGCGTGGCCGCGTCCAGCGCCCCCATCATGGCGACCTTCTTCGACTGGCCCGGCGCATTCACTCGCAATTCGGTGCCGCGTTCCGCCCAGGCATGGGCCAGGTAGGGGTGGGTTAGCGCCTCGCTCTCGTCGGCATACAGCAGCGTGATGTCGCCTGCGTCAGCCTGGGCCTGGCGCAGCCGCAGGCGCACGCCCATGCGGTCCACCGCCTGCGCGTCTTGTCGCCCACTCAGAACGTGCCGGGGGCGGCGCCAGTTGAACCCCCCTTTTTCAACAGCACGCTCAAGCGCCCCGCCGAGATGCTGGCCCCGGTCTGCCGCTCGATCTCGGCCCGCAGGCGCGGCAAGGTCCAGTTGATGCGGTCCTCGACGGGCTGGCACAGCAAGACGCGCGCCACCGCAACCGCCCGCTCGCCCTTAGCCGGGGACGGGCCAGGCGCCAGGCTCGAACGCAAGGCATCCACGCCGCGCTCGCTGAACCACCCGCGCCAGTGCCGAACCGCCTCCGGCGTGACGCCGAACGCCTCGGCCACCTCCAAGCTCGTCCAGCCCCGCAAGGTCAGCAAGATCGCCCGTGCCCGGTCCGCTTCGCCCCGCACGTCAGACCGCGACAGCGACCGCAGCTCAGCTTCCTGTTCAGCCGTCGCAACCAAAGAAGACCGACCCGCCATGACCCCTACCCAGCAAACGCCAACGATAACCCTACATTACCATCCGTGCGACAGGCTGGAAAAGCCTGCTTAG
>CAXTOB010000441.1:0-3855 GCA_964245505.1 uncultured Acetobacteraceae bacterium
GGGCTGGGTTGATCATGGCAGGGGTTCTAGGGGGGGTTACCGTTTATGCAAAGGCCAGCTTGGCTGCCGAATGCTTTAAAATGGAGACAGCACCAGAAGCAGCAGCGGCCGCAGCCGGGCCGGGTTGACCAAGCAAGCCCGATAAGGCTCGCCTGGACGAGTGGACAGCAATCCGCCCTCCAAGCCTGCTATCCCAAGCGAAGGTTCAGCGTAGGCTGCCCCACGGCTCTACCTCCGCGAGCCGTGCAGCAACTCGTCCCGGAATGGGACGGTCTCCACAGCGTCGCATTGAACAGTGGGGCCGCACAAAACGGCAACGTGTCCCCTGCGCGTCTCGGTCAGCCCCGGCAAGCCCCGTATAGCTGCGGTGACACTATCCCGGTTGCCCCAGCAGGTGCCGCTTCAGGTCCTCCGATGGCGGTGCGTTGCCGATGAACCCCGCCAGCAGGCGCAGCCCAAGGTCCGGATTGGCAAAATCCCCGATCACCCGGTTGTTGAACAGCACTCGCACGCCGCGCGACGACAGGACATAGGTCAGCGTATCGCCAACCGCCGCGGCCGGCGTGGCTGCGATCAGCTTCTCGAAGTCGCCCGCGTCCGCCGGCGCGCATTCGCCGTGGCTGCAATTCTTGGTCTCCCCTTCGCGATAGTGGCTCTCGATCTGCGCCTTGGTCGCCGTGTGCAGGAATTGCATCAGGATGACCTTCGCCCCCGGCGAAGCCATGATGGCTTGGGCATCTCCACTCTTTTGCGGCAAATACAGCCCCACGGCATAAACCTTGACGTTAAACACCGTCAGGGTGCGGACGCCCAAACCATTCAGCACCAGCGTTTGGCCGCCCGCTGGGTAGGTGTCGGGAAAGGTCACGCCCGCCATGGTAGCAGCCTGCGCAGGCTGCAATGGGAGCAGGCCCAGGCTCAATCCCACCGGGGCCAGGCACGCCAGCAACGCCGTTCTGCGATTCATCTTGGTTTTGCTCCACTCAGGAAAAGCGCTGCCGCACCGAGGGGAGCGCTTGATTGCACGGCGCTGCGCTAACCTTCCGGCGTCCCGGGATGGTATATTGGCAGCGCCGTCACAAACGGCACCGACGGGATCTGGTTGCATTCCCGCTCTGACCCAGGACCTGATAGTATCGGCTGGGGCGTCCACGGTCCGGCCCAGGGGCGGACCTGCAGGATCAGTCCCCAACGCGCACGAACCGCGCGATGAAGAACCCATCCATCCCCCCACGCTCCGCCCATAATCCGGGATGGGTACGGACCCAGCCCTCCGGCGTAAGCGCCCCGAGGAGGTCCGGCAGCTCCTCCGGGCGCACCGGGTCCGGACGCAACGTCGGCGGCGCGGCGGCGGCGCGGGCCGCTCCCTCCTCCGCCTGAAGGGAACAAACGGCATAAACCAGCCGGCCGCCTGGCCGCAGCATCCCGGCCGCAGCAGCCAGCAGGCGGTCCTGCCCAGCAGCGAGATCCGCCACATCGCGCGGACGCTTCAGGCGCATCACGTCGGGATGCCTGCGTATGGTGCCGGTTGCGCTGCACGGGGCGTCCAGCAGCACGGCGTCCAGGAGACCAGGAGGTGTCCAGGCCAGGGCATCGGCCTGCACGACCTCCACCGGTAGGGCCAGCCGGGCCAGGTTCTCATGCAGGCGGCGCAGCCGGCCGGCATCGCGCTCGATCGCCATGACCGTGGCCCCGGCGGCCGCAAGCTGCGCCGTCTTGCCGCCAGGGGCGGCGCACAGGTCGGCAACGCGCTCGCCGCGCTGCACGCGCAGCAGCCGGGCCGGTAGGGCGGCCGCGGCGTCCTGCACCCAGAACGCGCCCTCGGCAAACCCCGGCAGGTCCTGCACCCGCGTGCCAGCCGCCAAGCGTGCCGTTCCTGTCGACAGGAGAGTCGCGCTGTCCGGCACCCCGGCACCTGGGCGCAGCGACAGGTCCAGCAGCGCCTCCCTAGTATGCGCCTCGGCAATGGCGCGGGCATTGGCGCCCCAGCTTGTCCACAGCCAAGCCGGCGTATCCAGCCGCGGGGTGTCCAGCCCGTCCAGCGCCGCCGGGCCAGCCGCGGCAACCTTGCGAAGCACGGCGTTGACCAGCCCGGTGAACGGCGTCAACCGCCGGGCACGCGCCAGAGCAACGGCGGTAGCGACGGCGGCATGCGCCGGCGTGTCCAGCAGCAGCAGCCCGGCCGCGCCCAGCCGCAGGATGTGCCGCACCCCATCCGGCGGCGCGCGTTGCAGCCATGGCTCCAGCACCGCATCCAGCGACCCCATCCGGCGCAGCACGGCGGCAGCCAGGCGGTGCGCGGCAGCACGGTCGCGGGGATCGGCAGGATGGGCGGCGTCCAGCGCCTCCTCCAGCGGACGGCGGCGGTCCAGCACGGCGGACAGCAGGTCGAAGGCGATCTCCCGTGTCGGGTCCTTGAGGGGCCTTGTGGGAGGCGCACTGGAAGGCGCATTGGGGCGGGCGTCGGGCTTAACGGTCATGGACCAGGTTCATGGCGCGGATCGGGGCGCCATGCTAGGGCCGGTCCATGCGTCACCTGCTGGATACGCGCCGCCCGCGGCTGCTGCTGACCTTGTTCTGCCTGCTGCTGTGGACGCCGGGGTTCTTTACCCTCCCGCCGGGCGACCGGGACGAAAGCCGCTTCGTGCAGGCCAGCAAGCAGATGATCGAGACCGGCGACTACGTCCGCATCCAGAACGGCGCGGAAGCGCGCAACCGCAAGCCCATTGGCATCCATTGGCTGCAGGTCCCCTTCGCCGCGGCAGCGCAGGGACTGGGATTGGCGACGGAGAACCCGGTCTGGCCCTACCGCATCCCCTCCGCCTTGGGCGGGCTGTGCGCTGTCCTCGCGACATTCTGGGCGGGCCAGCGCCTGGTCGGGCAGCGGGCGGCGCTGCTGGCAGCCGGCATGCTGGCGGCGAGCGTGCTCCTGGTAGTGGAGGTCCACATCGCCAAGACCGATGCCGCGCTGCTGGGAGCGACGACGGCGGCAATGGCGATATTGGCACGGGCCTACCTTGACCCGGGTGGAATACGGCCAGGCGTCGCAGCCCTGTTCTGGCTGGCAATCGGCGCCGGGGTGCTGCTGAAGGGGCCGATCACGCCGATGGTGGCCGGCCTGACGGTGCTGGTGCTCATCGTTGCGGACCGGCGGGCGGCCTGGTTGCGTGCGCTGCGTCCAGGGTGGGGCGTGCCGCTGATGCTGGCGGTCGTGCTGCCGTGGTTCCTGGCCATCGGGGTGGCCACTGGCGGGCGGTTCTTCACCGACGCGGTCGGCGGAGACCTCGGGCGGAAGCTCGCGTCGGGCGACGACTCGCATTGGGGTCCGCCGGGGCTGCACCTGCTGCTGCTGCCGGTGCTGCTGTTCCCGCTGTCTGGCCTGCTGCCCGGAGCCGTGCTGGCGGCGTGGCGGGGACGGCGGACGGCGCCGGCACGCTTCCTGACGGCTTGGGTGGCTCCGTCTTGGATCGTGTTTGAGGCGGTGCCTACGAAGCTGCCGCATTACACGCTGCCACTGTATCCCGCGCTGTGCCTGCTCGCCGCCTGCTGGGTAGTGCAGCCAGGGCGGCCGGTGCTGCCGCGTTGGGGACGGCTGCTGGCTATGGCGCTGCCGTGCCTGGGAGCCTTGGTGCTGGCCGTGGGTGCGCTAGGCGGACCGGTGATGTTGGGAATGCCGGTCTGGCTGGGTTTGCCAGCAGCGGCAGCCGCTGGACTGGCCGGGTGGTTGGCGATGCGAGCCGCCTCAAAAGCTGCCCTGCCCCCTCTCCCTCCGGGAGAGGGGCGGGGTGAGGGCCTTGCGGCTAGCAATTTGCTGTAAGCAGGACTATTGGGATTAGAACTGCCGCGCCTCACCCC
>CAXTOB010000441.1:3865-5652 GCA_964245505.1 uncultured Acetobacteraceae bacterium
GTGAGGGTTGCGGCCAGGCACGCCCAACCGCACCGCCCCTCAGCCCGGCGCAGACCGGTCCTTGTTCGGCCACACGCAGTGCGGGCGGCCTCCCTCACCCCAACCCTCTCCCGGAGGGAGAGGGGGCCGTTGCGACCCTTGCGGCTAGCATTGTGCTGTATGCAGCAATATTGGGATTCGAACTGCCGCGCCTCACCCCGCTCTGGATCGCGCCGAGAGTCGTGGCAGCTCTGCCGGAGCGCGGCGGCCTGGGCACGGTCGGCTTTTCCGAGCCTAGCCTGATGTTCCTCGCCGGCACCGAAACGCAGTGGCTTCCAGCAGCCGATGCCCCGGCGGCGCTGGCGTCGGGCCGTGTCCGCACTCTGCTGGTCGGCGACCGGGACCGGGCGGCGGTGCTAGCCGGAGCGGAGCGGGACGGGGTGCGGTTGCAGGAGATTGCGGAGGTGCCAGGCTTCAACTACTCGCGCGGGCGGCGGGTAGTACTGACGATCTATCGTCTGGCGCCCTAAGCCGCCAAACACCTTACTGACGCACCCGGACCTCATCGTTCCAGCCCACTTCCGCGGCATAGCAACCCAGGATCGGAACGCGTGGGTTGCAGGGTTGCCGCGCCGCTCCGCCCCGGGTAACGACGGATGCAGAGACTCAGCCTGCTTGCAGCACGTCCAACCGATACTTCTCCGCCCGGGCCAGATGCGTCGTCCGCAACGCCGGCGCAGCGGCAGCGGTGAACAGGTCCGCCGCCTCCTCCCCTGTGCACGCCCCATCTGTCGGCCCGCGCCAATTCACCAGCACCACGGCGCCGCCCGGCATCAGGCAGTCCACGGTTTGCCGCGCCGCCTGCTGCAATCCGGGGATACCAAGGTAGTAAAGCACTTCCGAGAAGATCACGAGGTCGAACCGGCCGTCCGGCCAAGCCCCCGGTAGCACCATGTTGGCAAACGTGACGCCCGGCAGCCCGGCGCACCGCTCCCGCGCCTGGTCCAGCGCCGCATCCGCCACGTCCACGCCCAGGATCTCGTCACAACGCGCAGCCAAGTCCCGCGTCAGCACGCCGATGCTGCATCCGACCTCGAAGCACCGGGCAAATCGCGGACGCGGCAACGCGGCCAGGGTAGCGGCATACTTGTCCCGCTCATACTCGCTGGTCGCGAAGCTCCACGGATCAGGGTTCGACGCATAAAGCCGGTCAAAATGATCAGGCGGAACAAAGGGCTGGTTCATGTAGAAGATCCTGTTCAAAGCTCGACTTGGGTGCCCAGCTCGATCACGCGCTCGGACGGGATCAGGAAGTAACGGGCGGCGCTGACGGCATTGCTCGTCATGGCGGAGAACAGCCGCTCCCGCCACAGCGGAATCGCCGGCTCGAACGCCGGGATCGGCAGCTCGCGCCCGGTGAAGAACGACGCGGTGTCGGGATCAACGCCCAGCGTGTCCCTATGCGCCCGCAGCGTCTCCGGCAGGTCGGGCTGCTCGGCGTAGCCAAAGGTCAATTGAATCCGTGACGCCCCAGGGCAAATCTCGTCCCGCAGCACCCGGCGATCCTCGTTCACGCGCGGCCGGCGGGCGCTGACGACCGTCAGGATCACCACATGCTCGTGCAGGACATGGTTGTGCTTCAGGTTCTCGGCCAAGGCGGAGGGCACTTGGTCGCGGCGTGACGTCAGGTAGATCGCCGTGCCCGGCACCCGCGCCAGCCCGCTTTCCGTAGCCCGCTGCAAGAACGGCACCAGTTCCACATTGTCGTCGCCAGTGCGGTCCAGCACAAGCTTGCGGCCCATCCGCCA
>CAXTOB010000442.1:0-5649 GCA_964245505.1 uncultured Acetobacteraceae bacterium
GGGCCTGGGCCAGGGCGTCGGGGGGCATGTCTGAAGGAGCGGCGGCCTGCGCCGGGCCATTCTGCCCATCCGTGCGGCCCTGCAGGTCGGGGCGGCCCAGGCGGGCGGGGTCGGCGTCCGGATCGGCTTCTCCTGCGGGTGGGCGCAGGGCGGCGGCGGTGCCACCTTCCCGTGCCGTCGGCACCAGTGCCGGGCCGGTTTCGCGCTGGGGGGCATTATGGGCGGGGACGTCGCCCTCGTCCTCGTCGCTGTCGATCACGGGGTGCGGCGGCGCCATGACCGTCTGCACCGCGCCTTTGTTGGAGGCGAGGGACCCGTCAATGTTGGGCGTCGTCCCACCGAACGGCATGCCGAAGCCGGACGTGGTGCGGGCCATCTCGTTGTTAGGGCTAAAGTAGTCGGCCAAGCCGCGCTTCTGCTCCTCGGTCGTGGCGTTCAGCAGCCACATCAGCAGGAAGAACGCCATCATGGCCGTGACGAAGTCGGCATAGGCGACCTTCCAGGCGCCGCCGTGGTGGCCACCTTCCACCACCTCCTCCTTTCGGATGATGATGATGGGTCTGTCTCCGGGCTTTTTGACCGCCATAATCTTCTCCCCTCCTGGGATGAGGGAAGGATAGGGGCGGATGCTTAATGAAGAGCTAAACCGTGAGGGAGAGCACGGCGCCGTTCCAGCGGCGGCCATCGCCGGGGTGCTCCTGCGGCCCGTGCGGCGGCAGGCTGGCGGTGTTGCGCCAGAACTGCAGCGCGGCGGGGTTGCAGGCGGCAACCTCCCACCTTGCGGGATGGCGGAGCACGGTTGCGTGCGCGGCGCCCGCGCGGTTATGGTTACGTAACGCAAAAAGCTTGGCCATCGCGCGGTTCGCCGGGGTCAGCGAGGGCTGGCGGTGCGGCTCCTGCCGATCCTGGATGCCGATGCCCGCGTGGCCCGAGGCTCCGCCTACTGTAAATATTGTAAATCGTTCCCCTTCTGACCGTTCCCGGCGCAGATGCCGCGGACCCTGACCAGGCTTATACAGGCTGTTGCACAGATGGCCTGCGTCCGTGCCAAGCCACGTAAGCCTGCTTGTACCAACGGCCCTTCGCACTGATCTTTACGTTGCCGAGCCGTCACTGCAAGCCGCTTGCGGTGCGGCAATCCGGGGTGGGCAGCGCAGTCCTTGCTGCCGGGGATTGCCGCGTCGCTGCCCTCCTTGCAATAACGGAAGCGGCCAGGGCGAAGGGCCATCGGTATTGGTTCGTTATCGAACTATCGACCCGCCATGGATGAAAGATGCCCTGCCCTGAGAGAGGAATCATGATTTTTGAAGTATTTTCTATCTAGTTTTTATTTGTGCGCGAACCTCCAGAGGTTTGCCCGGCGGGAACCCTGGACGCCACCTTGACCGTGTATGGACGCCGAGCTTATACCAACCGCCGAAAGTTCTGACCGCTGACAAGGGTATCGTCATTGCAAGCCGCGCTTGCGGCGTGGCAATCCAGGACTGCACGCACAGACCTTGCCGCTCTGGATTGCCGCGCCGAAGCCGGCTCGCAATGACCGGAGCCAGTTGGGATCGGCAGGTCAAAACTTCTGGCGGTTGGTATTACTGGGGGTGGATGCCCGAATCCGGCTGCTCTGTATGGACGTGGCCAGGTCTGGTGGGACTATCTTGATGGGCATCTGGCCCGCAATCAGGCGTGCATGGTCCGCGGCACCTACCTTGGCGCGATTGGAGCCATGGTGTTCGTTGATATGCTTGGCCAGTCCGTTCCCGCTCCGAGCCGGGCTTGGGACGCGCTGGGATCTGGGGTTCCGAGACTGCCCGCTTGAGCGTTACGTCCTGCCGGCCGTTCCGCCCGATGGCGGTTCCGGTCCTACGGATTGAAATGCGACAGCTTGTGCCAGCGATTTTTTGGAGCAATCATGATCAAGCGTGTATTTCTGGCGGTATCGCTGCTCGCAACTCCCGCATTTGCGCAAACTGCAACTCAGCAGACGCGCACCGGCCGCGTCACTGGCGCAATGCCGCCCGCTGGCGCCGCAGTCATCAACGACAGCGATATAGAAAACGCTTTAAGGACCAAGATCGATGTGCCGCGCCTCGGCAAACCCAACGGTGCTGCACAGCTTGACGCCAATGGTCAGCTTGCGGTTTCTCAGGGTGCGTCATTAACGAACCAACTCACGGCGTTGCTTGCTGGCAAGCTCGGCGCGTCCGACAACGGTTCGGGGTTGTCGATCCAGCTTCCGGGCGGCAGCGCTGTTGGCCTGACACTGTCGGCCTACCTCGCCGCTATGCCCGTTCCCGTCGAGGCGTGCGGCGCCAAGGGCGATGGGGTTGCGGATGACGCTCCGGCGTTTCAGCGTTGTGGAGATGTCTTTGGCAACATAGGGGCGTCCGGCAAGCCGTATCGTCTGGGGTCCCCGATCAACTGGTCGCTAAGGCCGGTGAAGATGACCGGGGCTGGCTGGAGCGACCTGCTTGGCCGGACTGGCAGCAACGATCAAGGCAGCACCCGTCTTTTGGTTGGGCAGAACGCTCGTTACGCCATTACTGTCACGGGGTCTGCCATCGGCAGCGAGTTTCATGACTTCGCCATCGTGCAGCCGCAGCCGGTGCCGGGCGCGGGTTGGGCACCGACGCAATACCCATGCGCGTTCAATGTTGACGGCACGGCGGGCCGGGTTGAATTTCATGATTTATTGATGGCCCCAGTCTATGACGGCATTTGTGCGCAAGGAGCGGGGCGGCTGGTGCTGGACGGCATTTATGGCCAACCGCTGCACCGGGGAGTCGTCATCGACACGGCCTATGATACGACTCACGTTGGCCGGGTTCATCTATGGCCGTTTTGGGCTGCCGATCCGAATGTCATGGCTTGGCAGCAGCAGAATGCGGACGCTTTTCTGCTGGGACGGGTGGACGGGATGACCGCGCCGGATATTTTCGCCTATGGCTACCGCAGCACACTGCATTTCCAGGCAACGGCTTCCGGCAGCGCCAGCAAGATTGACGTCGGAGTGCTTTACTCGGACGCGACCAAGTGGCCGATCTGGGTTGAGGGCGGCAACGACAAGTATGGCCTTCATGCCGCGTTCCATATCGGCAGCCTATGGGCCGACGGTGAGCAGCTTGGCCCGAATGCCACGCCGGCCCGCGGCATACCTGGCGGGGCGGCGATCCTGATTGACGCCAATAGCCGGGCCGACCTGATTGTGGACCAGTTCGACGCGGCGTACTTTGAGGGCAGCCCGGTCAAGGTGGCTTCAACGCTGGCCTACTCGACGTTGCGGTTTGGGGCCTTCAATGCTCGTTATTATAATGTTTTGAATGATGGCAGCCCGGCGATCAGCTTGCTGCCGACCAGCGATCCCTCGCACTTCAACGACATCGCCCTGGCACAGCCGCCGGTCCTGGCGCCGTCCTACCCGTCCCAGATCATCACGAACACGACGCCTGCCCGTTTTAACTGGCCTGGCTTCGCCAGCAGCCAGTTGGATGTTCAGCACGTCGTCAGCAAAACCGCCTATGAAACTCCGGGTTATACCCGCGGCCTTACGCTGTATGCTGACAGTCCCGTAACGCTGCAGGGCAATATCTGGCGGTTGCCGGCGCACCCGACGGATGGCCAAGTTGCAACCCTTATCAGTCCGCAGAACATGACTGGCCTGAGGGTTGCGCCGTCGCCGTCCGGTCCTCCTTATCCGATCAACGGGCAGCCGGCTGGTCTGCTTAATGGCTATACAACCCTGTCCTACCGGTTTTCTGCGGTGCGGCAGGCTTGGTTGATGGGCGCGCAGTGACAGGCCTACGCGGCATTGGTCTGCACTTCGTTGTCTTGGTTATTTGGCAGGTATGCCTGCCGGGCAATATGTGTTGCCGTTGGATTTGCGGAATGGCGGAAGTAGGCGGGGTCAGCGCCGAAGCACCCGGGATGATAGGGGCGAGAGTTTAAGGAAGGGCTAAGCCGTGAGGGTCAGCACGGTGCCGTTCCAGCGGCGGCCATCGCCGGGGTGCTCCTGCGCCCCGCCCGGCATCGACCCGGCGGCGCGGCGCCAGAACTGCAGCGCGGCGGGGTTGTAGGCGGCGACCGGAACCTCCCATCGCCCGGGATGGCGGAGGAAGGTGGCGTGCGCGGCGCGGGTGCCGACGCCGGCGCGGCGGTATTTGCGGAGGACGAAGAACTCGGCTACCGCCCGGTCGAGCGGATGGTCCAGCGCCGACCAGCGGTTTATCAGCACGAACCCTGCTACTGCGCTGTCGGCCCGGATCAGCAGAGGCTCGCGGTCCGGCTCCTGCCAGTAGCTGTCCAGGCCGGGCGGGTAGGGAAATAGGCCGTTGGGATCAACCTCGCCGTAGAGGGTATGGCGGGGGGCGAACTCGGAGAAGTCGTGTAGGTAGAGCTGGAGCAGGCGCTCCACTAGGGGGCGCTGAGATGGGGATGCGGGCAGGACGGTGACGGATATGGCTGGTTGATCCGGTGGAGTGGTTTCTGGTGCCTTCATCGCGGGCCGAGGTTGTCATTGCAGGCCACATTGGGGGCGCGGCGATCTAGGCGCCGGCAACGCGGGAATTTGCTGCGCTGAGGGCCGTCCCAGGGGCCGCACCCGGAGGTGCTTCTGGGCGTACCTGGATCGCCGCGGTGATGGGCGCTTCGCAATGAGCGATACTTGGGGTGGTTCAAGGCATCACGCCGCCAGCGCCCGCGCGAACACCGCCGCGTCCACGTTGCCGCCGCTCAGCACCGCGCCGACCACCTTCCCGCGGACGTCCAGCTTCCCCGCCAGCAGCGCTGCCAGAGCTACGGCGCCGCCGGGCTCCACCACCAGCTTGAGGTGAGTGAAGGCGAAGGCGATCGCCGCCAGCACCTCCGCGTCCGACACAACCAGCCCGCCAGCCAGGCGGGGCTGGTTGAGGGCGAAGGTCATCTCGCCGGGCATCGGCGAGAGGAGCGCGTCGCATAGGGCGGAGCCGCCGGGCGCGTTGCCCTGCCGCGTGCCGGATTGCAGGGAGCGTAGGGTGTCGTCCGATCCTTCCGGCTCCACGGCCCAGATGCGGGTGGCTGGGGAGGCGCCCTCCATCGCCAGGGCGCAGCCGGCCACCATGCCGCCGCCGCCGGTGCAGACAAGTAGGGCGTCCAGCGGGGCGGGGGCATCCTCGGCCAGTTCAAGCGCCAGGGTGCCCTGGCCGGCGATGACGTGCGGGTGCTCGAAGGGCGGGATCACGGTGGCGCCGGTGCGGGCGGCATGGGCGCGGGCCAGGGCCTCGCGGTCGTCGGTGCGGCGGTTGAAGCGGATGATCTCGGCGCCCCAGCGGCGGGTGCTGGCGACCTTCACCTCCGGGGCGTCGTCCGGCATGAACACGGTGGCCGCGATGCCCAGGGAGGCCGCGGCGCAGGCTAGGGCCTGGCCGTGGTTGCCGCTGCTGTAGGTCAGCACCCCGGCCCGGCGCTGCGCGTCGTCCAGCTGCAGCGATGCGTTGGTGGCGCCGCGCAGCTTGAAGCTGCCGGTGCGCTGCAGGCACTCGGCCTTGAGCAGGATGGTGCCTCCCGTCATCTGGTCCAGCAGCGGGTTGCGGATGGCCGGCGTGCGGACGACGTGGCCGTTCAAGCGGCGGGCAGCCTGGGCGACGTCATCGGGGGTGGGGAGCATCAATGGTCCTCGCG
>CAXTOB010000443.1:0-5647 GCA_964245505.1 uncultured Acetobacteraceae bacterium
CGAGGCCCGCATCACCGCGAACCAGACTGTGCTCAGCGGCGGCGGCGGCTGCCCCACGGCGCTGGCGGCCCGGCGCGAGCAGGTGGCCCGGCAGCTTGCGGCGGCCCCGCCCAACATCGAGCGCGACAAGCTGCAGGAGCGGCTGGCCCGGCTATCCGGTGGCAACGCCGTCATCCATGCCGGCGGGGCAACCCCGGTCGAGCAGAAGCGCCGGGCGCAACTGATCGAGGACGCCATCCACGCCGTCCGTGCCGCCATGCAGGAGGGGGTGGTCGCAGGCGGCGGAACGGCACTGCTGCAACTGGCGCCGGGCTTGTGCCAGGTGATCGAGGGTCTCCATGGCAGCGTACGGGAGGGGGCGATGCTGCTGCAGCGCGCCCTATCGCAGCCGCTGGCCTGCATCGCCGGCAACTGCGGCATGGACGCGGCGGCGGTGGTGGCGCGGGTTGCGAAGGCGCCGCCTGGGCATGGGCTGGACGCCAGGAGCGGCGAGTGCGTTGACATGCTGGCCGCCGGGATCATCGACCCGGTGAAGGTGAGCGCCACCGCACTGCGCAACGCGGCCTCGGTCGCGGCCCTGATCCTGACCACGCAAACGCTGATCGCCGACAAGCCCGACCGCTACGACCCGACGGCCGGACCGGCGCTTGGCGGCGGAGCGGAGCGTCTTGGGCGGGCATAAAACGGGTCGCCGCAGGGTTCGGGCACTAAGCGTCCAAATTTGAACCCAAGTAAATTTGTTCAGGAACAAAAAAAGCTAGGGTGGTCCACCTCTGAATCCACACGCAGACCATACTAATGCTACAATAGCGCGTGAAATCCCGCGGCATAGCGTGCATGGTGTGCCAACAAGGGCAATCCGGGGGCAGCCTGCCGCTGTAGCCGGGGTAAGCCAGGCAGGGAGGTGGGACATGCCGTATGTCCGTGCGAGCAGGCCAGGCACGCCGGATGCCGCGGGTCCGCTTGGGCAGTCACGCCCGGATTTGCCAGGCCCAGATTTGCCAGGCCCGGAGCTGCCGCGTGCCGAGCAGATGTCGCGCCACGCCGACGTGGGCGACACGATGCTGGCGTGGGAGCGGTTCCTGACCGGCCATCCCAGGGCAGCGGCGCCGGCCTGCAACTTCGTCGTATCCTCCTGGCAGCGCAGCCTGGCGCTGGGCGTCAACCCCAGCCGCAGCGCCGCGCCCCTGCTCGCGCGTGGCGATGCCCTGCATGACCTACGCCAGCGGCACCAGGAACTGCTGGATGCCGCATCCAGCGTCGTGGCGGAGCTGACGGAGCTGCTGTCGGGCTCGCGCTCCATCATGCTGCTGACCAGCAACGAGGGCGTGGTGCTGGAGGCGGTGGGCGACCTTTACACGCTTGGCCAGGGCCAGGATGTCCATCTGATGCAGGGAGGCGACTGGAGCGAAGGGGTGGTGGGCACCAACGGCATCGGCACCGCGCTGGCGACTGGCCGGCCAGCGCAGGTGCATGCGTCGGAGCATTTCTGCGAGGGGATCAAGCGTTGGACCTGCGCTGCCGCCCCGGTTTATGACCCCGGCACCGGCGCTGTGCTCGGCGTCGTGGACATCTCCGGCCCGCCCGCGACCTATCAGCGCAGCAACCTGGCGCTGGCCGTCACCATCGCCCGGCAGATCGAGGCCGCGATCGCCGAGCGTGCGGCGCGCGACCGGGCGCAATTGCTGGAAGTCTGCCTGCAGCGCATGTCGCAGTCCGACACCGCCGGGCTGCTGGCGATAGACCGCAATGGACGCCTGGTGCACACGACTGGACGGCTTCCTGTCCCGGTCGGCCTGGGCCAGCGTGTGCCGGGGCTGAATGCCAACCTGGCCGTGGAGGATTGGGCGAGCCGGCTGCCGGATGGATGGCGGCCCGAATGGTTCACCCCGGTACCATTCGGCGGCCGGATGATCGGCGCCGTGCTGGTCGTGCCGGACCGGCCGCGCACCGCCGCGTCGCGGGCCGGGATGCAGGCGTCGGAGGACGACCCGAGCCGCAACGGCTTCTCCGCCGTGATCGGCCGCAGTGCGCCGATGACCGCGATGATCGGGCGTGCCCTCCAACTGGCGCGGCACCGCATTCCCGTGCTGATCGAGGGCGAGACCGGCGTCGGCAAGGAGCTGGTGGCCCGGGCCATGCACGGCGAGGGCGGCGGTCCCCGCCCCTTCATCACCTACAACTGCGGCGCGGCCTCGAAGGAGCTGGTGGCCGGGGACCTGTTCGGGCACGTGCGCGGCGCCTTCACCGGCGCCACGAATGAGGGCCGGCCCGGACGGTTCGAGCTGGCGCATGGCGGGACGCTCTGCCTGGACGAGATCGGGGAGATGCCGCTCGACTTGCAGCCGGTGCTGCTGCGGGTGCTGGAGGAGGGCGTCGTGCATCGCCTGGGCGACACCCAGCCGCGCCGGGTTGACGTGCGGCTGATTGCCATCACCAACCGTAACCTGCGCGACGACGTGGCGGCCGGGCGGTTCCGGCGCGACCTGTTCCACCGCATCGGCGTGACCACGCTGACGGTGCCGCCGCTGCGTGACCGTTCCTGCGACATCGACCTGCTGGCGTGCCACTTCAACGCCCAGCTTGCGGCGCATCATGGGGTCGCGCCCCTCGACCTTTCCGCGGCTGGCCTGGATGCGATGCGGGCGGCGCCCTGGCCCGGGAACGTGCGCGAGCTGCGCAACGTCATCGAGGACTCCCTGCTGACCGGCAGCGACCCGGCCGTGCCGCGGCAGGGCTTGGAGGGCGTGCGCCACGAGGCAATGGCGCCGGCGCCGCTCGCCACCCTGCGAGATGCCGAGCAGGACATGATCACCCGCGCAATGCGCGAGGCACACGGCAACATTTCGAACGCTTCACGGCTGCTGCGGATTTCACGCAGCACGCTCTATCGGAAGCTGGAGGCCTACGGGTTGAACGTCGGGGGGCCATAATAGAGCGGCGCCGGCGCACGGCCTGCCCGAGGAGCAGGACGAAGCCGCCGCCATTGGGAACGCACCGCCTGCCCGCAGAGGTGAGCGGCTGAAGCCTTGTCGCCTCGGCGGTCAGCAGGTCCAGAACATCGGGCGTCGCGAATAGGGCAGGGGAGAAGGCGGCCGCTCCGCCCCGGCCGCACCTAGGGCCGCCAACGCGATCCTTGCCGCCGGGGATTGCCGCGTCGCCGCCCTTCTCCCAATGACGGAAACGGTCAGTGCGGCTGCCGATGGTATCAGCCGACCCAGGTCTTCACGACACCCGGGTTCGCCTGCACCCAGGCGCTGGCGGTCTTTGCCGGGTCGGTGCCGGCGGCCTGGTTCTGCATCATCAGGGCCTGCTCGTCGTCAAGCGACAGCTTGAACCGGGTGAGCACGGCGTAAACGTCCGGCATGTCCGTCTTCAGGCCCTTGCGGGCAACGGTGTTCACGGTCTCCTCGCCGCCCAGCGCCCCCTTGGGATCCGCGAGATACTTCAGCTTGTAGGCCGCGAACATCCAGTGCGGGGTCCAGGCCGTCACCACGATGGGCTGCTTGCGGGTGATCGCATCCTTCAGGGCGCCGACCATCGTGGCGTCACTGCCCTCGACCAGGGTGATGTTGCTCAGGCCATAGTCCTTGATCGCCTTCTCCGACGCGCGCATCAGCCCGGCGCCGGGGTCAATGCCGATCACCTTGTTGTCCACCAGCCCGCCCTCGGTCTTTAGGTCGGCGATGGAGTTGATCGGCGAATAGTCTGGTGTCGCCCACCCCAGCCGGGCGCCGGTCACGTTGGGGCCGATCAGGTCAACCTGGTCCTTCAGCTTGGAATAGTAGGCGGCATGGGTGCCGGGCAGCCAGGCCGCCACCATGCAGTCGGCGTCCCCGGACGCGACGGCCTGCCACATCGCGGCGCCCGACACCGGGGTCAGCGTGACCTCATGCCCCATGCCCTTCAGCACCGCGGCCAGGATGTTGGTGGCCACCACGGCGTCCGACCACTCGACGTAGGCGATGCGCACGGGACCAGCGCCGGCAGCCCGGGCAGCGTTGCGCGCGGCGGTCAGCGGAGCGGCAGCAAGGGCGGCAGCGCCCAGGATCACGGTTCTGCGGTTCATAATAACAGCCTTCTGTTGCGATGGACGATGTGAGGGAAGAGCGGGCATGGGAAGCGCAGGCGGGGGAAGAGCAGGCAAAGTCGCCGGTACGTCAGGCGGTACGGCTGCGCCGGGACATCGCCTGGGTCACGCGGTCCAGGATCACCGCCAGCACGGCAATGGCGATCCCGGCCTGGAAGCCCCGCCCAGCCTCAAGCCGCTGGATGGCGCTCCACACCTCGCGGCCCAACCCGCCGGCGCCGATCATGGCGGCAATCACCACCATGGACAGCGCCAGCATGATGGTCTGGTTGATGCCCGCCATGATGGTCGGCAGCGCCTGCGGCAACTGCACCTTCACCAGCTTCTGCCAGGGCGTGCAGCCGAAGGCGTCGGCGGCCTCGGTCAGCTCGTGCGGCACCTGCAGGATGCCGAGCGCCGTCAGGCGTATCGTCGGGGGCGCCGCGAAGATGATCGTGGCAAAGCACGCGGACACCGCGCCCAGGCCGAAGAACGGGATGGCCGGGATCAGGTAAACGAAGCTCGGCATGGTTTGCATCACGTCCATGCAGGGCGACACCACCTTCCACGTCCGCGCGTTCAGCGCCGCGATGATGCCAAGCGGCAGCCCGATCAGGATGGCGGCAAGGGTCGAGAACACCACCAGCACCAGCGTCGCCACCATCGGCAGCCAAAGCCCCAGGTTCCACAGGAACAGCAGCCCGGCCACCGTCAGCAGTCCCAGCCGCCATCCCGCCGCGCGCCAGGCCAGCAGCCCGGCCACCACGATGAACAGCGTCGGCGGCACGGATTGCAGCGCCTCCGTCAGCCCGCTGACCCAGGCGGACACGGTATGGCTCAGAACCCGGGTGAAGCCGGCGCAGTGCGTGGTCAGCCAGTCGAGGGCGCCGTCGCAAAGGTCGTCGAGCGGGAAGCGGGGGATGGAGATGTCCATGCAGGCTGCTCCTTGGGCTGGTGCCGCCGGGCCAGGGCAGCAAGGGCGGTGGTGCGCCACAGCACGCCGGCGTGCCGGCCGGCGGCGTCCACGACCGGCAATCCGTCGGGTTCCGAGGCCAGCAACGGCAGCGCCTCCCGCAGCGTCATGTCCGCGTTCAGGGTGGCGCGATGGCCCGGCGGTGGCCCGGCGGTGCGGTCGGCCAGGGTGCCGACGCGCAGCACGCCGGAAACGTCTATGTGCTGGACGAACCGCTCGACATAGGGCGTGGCAGGCGAGGCCAGGATGCTTTCGGCCGTGCCGTCCTGCACGATGGCGCCGTCCATCATCAGCGTGATGCGGCCGCCGAGGGCGATGGCCTCGTCCAGGTCGTGGCTGACGAAGACGATGGTCTTCTTCAGGCGCCGCTGCAGCGCGACCAACTCCTCCTGCATATCGCGGCGGATCAGCGGGTCCAGCGCGCTGAACGCCTCGTCCATTAGCAGGATGCTGGCGTCCGCCGCCAAGGCACGCGCCAGGCCCGCGCGCTGCTTCATGCCGCCGGAAAGCTGGCCCAGCCGCTTGCCCTCCCAGCCCGCCAGGCCCACCAGGTCCAGCGCGGTTTCCGCCGACTTGCGCCGGGTGGCACGGGCGACGCCCTGCAC
>CAXTOB010000444.1:0-5646 GCA_964245505.1 uncultured Acetobacteraceae bacterium
GGGTGGTGCGGGCACCACCAAGAGGGCGCCAGGTTGAGGCGCGTTGGACCGCAGATTGGGGAATGATAATGTTGGACGGACCGCTTCTGCTGCCGCATTGGAGCGGTGTTGCCGCGGCTTTACGGATTGCCAATGTCTGCAACGGGCCAGTGACGCGGGGGCTGGTCCGATGTAGCGGCAATGACAGCTATGCGGCCCTGCCGTCGTGGCGGAGGCTCCGCGATGCTGTCCTGGAACACGGTCCTGTTCTCGTCCTGCAATGCCGCAACCAGGCCCGGCGCCGCATTGCAGGCTCTCGCCCAGGGGGCGGCAGGTGCCCCGGTGTTGGTGGCGCCACTGCTCCTGGGCTACTTGTGAGTTTGGGGAGTGCCTGCGGGGCGGGCCGGCGTGTTTGCCGAGCAAGGCATCAACCTGCTGCTCGGCCTCCTGTAGTTCGATCCCCCGCCTTTCATGGTAGCGATCGGTCATACCTGGTTGGATCACGTGACGGACAACGGTTTTTCCAGCGACCATGCCACGCTGGCCTGGAGCCTTGGCCTCGGTCACATTGACGGGCACCTCACGCCGCTGGGGCACTGCGGCTTGTCTGACTGGCATGGCGGCAGGATGGGCGCGGGTCTACCTTGGCGTCCATTTCCCGGCGGACGTGCTGGCGTCCATGCCGGCCAGGCTGCTCGCCGCCGGCCTCGCCCGCGCATCGGTGCCGCCGGTCCGGCGCTGGGTCGTTCCCCCAGCTGAACACGCCTACGGGACGCTGCTCCGCCTGATTACGCGCCGGAAGCGTGTGGCCGCCGGTTTGGCCTTCAGCTCTGACAAGGGCGACAACGCCACCTGCTGAAACCGGATTGTCATGGAACATGGTGGTTCCCTCCCCAGGGGCTTCGCGCGTTGACAGCGGGGCAGGCAATCTCGACGACACAGCCTTTCTCTCCGCCCTCGATCAGGAGACGGAACCCGTGTAGAGCCGCCACCGCCGAGACCAGGCTCAGCCCGAGACCGTTTCCCTCAACGGTGCGGCTCTTCTCCGTGCGGTAGAAGCGCTGCAGCACCTGGGCCCGCTCGGCAGGCGGGATGCCCGGGCCTTGGTCGGCCACGCGGAGCTGTGTGCCGCTTGGCCCTTCGTACAAGGATATGGTGACCTCTGTGCCGGCGGGCGAGAACTTGATCGCATTGTCCAGAAGGTTGCCAACCGCTTCAAGCAGCAGGTCCTGGTCGCCCGGCACCGGGCCGCATGGGGCAAGGCGCAGCTGGAGGGTGATGCCCTTCTCCTCCGCCACCGGCTCGTACAGCTCAACTGCGTCCTGCAGCACCCCGGCCAGCTCCACCGGTCCGAAAGCCGCGCGACGCCGCCCATGCTCGATCTCGCCGATCCGCAGCACGGCGCTGACCACCGCCAGCGCCTGGTCCACGGGACTGTCACAAGTTTGGGGGTGCGTCGGCTAGTTGACTATTTTCGCGTTTGTTCTCTGGCCGAGGGTGGATGCGTGGCTTGGATGTTGAGGCTGGTAAAGATCGGGGTTGAGGGCGAGGGGCCGTGCACGGACATCATGGAGGTCCACCGGCCCGATGACCTCAGCGACATCGCTGATCTGGGTCTGAGCCTGTCCGAAGCGAAGCGGTTGCTGGCGCGTGTTCAACAGGTGATCGTCGCCGGGCAGGCCAGGGACCACACCGTTCAGCGACCGGAATGCCTGCACTGTGGCCGCGCTTGCCGTGTGAAGGACTACCGGGACCATGCAGTCGCGACGCTGTTCGGCCAGGTCACAGTGCGGCTTCCCCGCTTCCGCTGCCCCGCGTGTGGCGGGATGGAGGCTGGCCTTTCTTGGCCGGCGCGTTGCCGGTCGACACCCGAGCTGGACCGGTTGCAGGCGCATCTGTGCGCTTTGATGACTTACCGGACGGCCGCTGATCTGCTGAAGCAGATGTTCCCGGTCGACGCGGGACAGCATCATGAGACCTTGCGCCGCCATACCCTGAAGGTCGGCAAGGCGCTGGGTGAGTGCGCTGCGATCAGGCCGGACGCAGAAGCGTCAGCGATCGTGGTGACCTTGGATTCGACGTTCATCCGCAGTTGCGAGGACGGCGAGCGGCATCTGGAGGTGCGGGTCGGCAACGTCGAAACGGAGGCTGGTGGTCGTCAGGTATTCGGCGCCGTCGCCAAAGCCGATACCGACCTCCAGGCGCTGATCCGCTGCAACCTTGATGCTGTCGGGAAAGGCAAGGACACGGCGCTGAGCGCTTTCACCGACGGCTGCCCGGGCCTCAGGCGCATTCTCGCCGACGCCGGTGTCACCACGCAGCCGATGCTCGACTGGTTCCACGTCGCCATGCGGCTGCAGCACCTGAAGCAGATCGCCATCTCACTGTCGGCTGACGACCCGGCACGGGCCGAGGCGAAGGCGGTGATCGTCGAGGAGGTTGAACGCCTGCACTGGCGTATCTGGAATGGCAAGGCCCAGGATGCCCAGATCAGCATCGATCGCATCCGCGCGGTCATGCACCATTTCCGGGGCGAGCCGGATCAGCGAAGGTCTACCGCACCCTCACGGAAGCTGTGGACCGCTCTGCGCGCGCTGGATGGCTATCTGACCAGCCAGAGCGCGTGGCTGGTCAACTACGCCGAGCGGCACCGTGCGGGCTTGCGGGTTGGCACCGCGATCACCGAAGGAACCGCCAACTTCCTGGTGAACCGCCGGATGAACAAGTCGCAGCAGATGCGCTGGTCGCGACGTGGTGCCGACCTGCTGCTGCAGGTTCGGTGCGCCGTCTACAACGGCACGCTCGGTTCCGGCTTCGGACAGAAGTTCCACCCGGCCAACGACTCTCACCCGCCAACGGCAATCGCCGCCTGACCCCCAAATCTTGCGACAGTCCCGCTGATCAGCTTCGAAACCCACCGCTGATTTACAGCCTCGCCTGCCTGGCGAACGACGCTGGGCGCCGGGAGGAAGCCGTCGCGGCCTGCCAGCGCATGCTACACGATGACGGCACCAATCCGGCAGCCGTCTCCTGGGTCCTGGCGCGCGCGTTGGTGCAGGACCTTTCGAGGTTGGCCCGGGAGCTGGAGAAGGGCAGGGCGGCCGGAGCGGCGGGCGTGATACGCGGGTCGAAGAGCTTGTTCGAGGCGGCCTCCAATCCCGAGGCCTGGCTGGGCCTCCTCGCCCAGGCCGAGGCAGCCTCGGGCAAGGCCTCGAACGGGGATGCCCCTTCCTCCGTGCTCCTGAGATGCCACCTGACCCGCGCGGCGCGGAAGGTCGGGCGGCGCGGAGGCGAGGACGCGATGGCGGCGCTCGCCGACCGGGCGTTGTCGGCCGGGGAAGTGGCGGCCGGGCTTGAGTGCCTGGGCAGGCTCGCCGACCGCGACCGATGGGACCTGGTGGTGACCGTGCCGCGGATGGCGCTGGAGAGCGAGGCCGCCACTGCTAGTGGTGCGACGCTGGCGGATTAGCCAGCAACCTGTTATCTAGTCAGATAGTCAGATAAAGGTGGGCCATGCCGCATCCCGCAAAGCAGATGGCAGAGCCGCTCGTGCCGGCTGGTGGCGCATGGCGGCTGGAGGAGGCCAAGGCTCGGTTCAGCGAGGTGGTGCGGCGTGCCCGCACGGAAGGCCCCCAGCACGTCACGGTGCGTGGGCAGGACGCGGTCGTGGTGATCGCAGTCGAGGAGTTGGCGCGCTTGCTGCCACCCGCGGCGGCGCCGCAGCCGCTGGTGGCCTTCCTGCAAGGGCTGGAGCTTGGCAGCGTGGATGTCGAGCGCGAGGTTGACCTCGGCCGCGACGTCGCCTTGTGATTGGCTGGCTGCTGGACACCAACGTGGTGGCCGAGCTTGCCAACCCGCACGGCGCGGCGCGCGTCCACGCCTGGGCTGGCACCCAGGATGAGCGACGGCTCTACCTCAGCATTCTGACCATTGGCGAGTACGAGAAGGGCCTGCACAACCTGCCAGAGGAAAGCGCCATCCGGCCCAGGATCGAGGCGGCGCTTGCGGCGCTGGAAGCCCGGTTCGCGAGCAGGCTGCTTCCGGTCAGCGATGCCGTGGTCCGCTGCTGGGGCGCGATCAGCGGCACTGTGAAGCGCGCGACGGGACAGACACCGCCGGTGATCGACACCATGCTCGCCGCCACGGCGCTAGAGCACGACCTCTATCTGGTCACGCGTAACGTCCGCGACATGCTGCATAGCGGTGCTGCCGTCTTTAATCCCTGGACCGATGATCCGGCGGCCTGCCGTGTTCAGAGGAGAACGAGAACAGGACCTGCAACCAAAAGGCTTCCGTAGGGCGGCAGCGTCGAGCACCTCCTTACATTCGTTGAGAGCCCGGCGCAACGCGCACCGCGTGTGTTGCCAGGGTGATCGCATTTGGATTTTGGTTGACAAGTGGGTTGGCGCTTGTTGTGGCACGGTGGGGGTGATGTCTGCCATGGGGGTGTAGTTTGCGCCCTGAAGGACCGCTTGGAGCCGTTTGCTGCGTGCTGGGACGACCTGGCTGACCCTCGAAGCGGCAACGCCGGCCTGCACGATTTTCATGAGTTGCTCATGATTGCGTTGTGTGCCGTGCTGTGCGGCGGCCAGGGCGCGGTGGACATGGCGCGGTTCGCCCGGGAGAAGGAGGACTTCCTGCGTGGCTTCTTGCGGCTTGCGAACGGCCCGCCGAGCCACGACACGTTCAGCCGCCTGTTCCGCCAGCTTGACCCTGACCAGTTCCAGGCGGCGTTCCAGCGGTTCACGTCAAGGTTCTCGCGGCAGTGCGGGGGTGTCGTCGCCATTGACGGCAAGGTGCTGCGCCGTTCGTTTGACCGTGCCAGCGGCAGGTCGGCGCTGCACATGGTCAGCGCCTGGGGCTGCGAGCAGCGCCTGGTGCTGGCGCAGGTTGCCACGGACGCGAAGTCCAACGAGATCACCGCCGTGCCCAAGCTGCTGGCGATGCTGTCCCTGAAGGGCACCACCGTAACGGCCGACGCGATCAACTGCCAGCGCGCGATTGCCGCCCAGGTCGTCAGCCAAGGCGGCGACTACGCTTTGGCGCTGAAGGGCAACCAAGGCACGCTGCACGACGATGTCACCTGGTTCCTTAACGACCCGCTGAGCACGCTTGCTACGTCCAAGCCGGACGTCGATGCCGGCCACGGCCGGGTCGAGACGCGAACGGCGTCGGTATCGGCAGACGTGGCGTGGCTGCAGGACGGGCACCGGTGGCCGGGGCTTGCGGCCATCGGCAAGGTCTGCCGCATCCGCGAAACGACGGCGGGGCGCACGGCCGAGACTGCCTACTACCTGTTGAGCGCACCCATGACCCCGGAACGCCTGAATGCGGTCGTGCGTCACCATTGGGAGGTGGAGAACTGCCTGCACTGGCGGCTCGATGTCGTCATGAACGAGGACCAGGACAGGACAAGGCTGGGCCACGGGCCGCAGAACCTCGCCGTGCTGCGGCACATGGCGCTGAACGCCATGCAGCAGGAACCCACCAAGGACTCACTCCGAGGCAAGCTCCAGCGAGCCGCATGGAACGACACCTACCTCGCCAAAGTCTTGACCCTAATTTGAAATGCGATTGCCCTGCGTGTGTTGCCGGGCCAACTTGTGCCCTTGATAACACGCGGTAAGGGCTATTATCGCGTGTTATGCTGGTGTAGAAGGAGGGCAT
>CAXTOB010000445.1:0-5640 GCA_964245505.1 uncultured Acetobacteraceae bacterium
CCGTTCGGCACCACCGCAACGCGGCGGGGCAGCGGGCCGGGGTAGCATGGCTCCGCCACCAGGATGGTGCGGGTCACGCCGGCGGCGATGCCGCGCCAGATCGTCTTCTCCAGCCGGGTGTGCGGGATATCGTGCACGTGCGCGACGACCGGGACGCGGTGCACTAGGCGCGACGCCGCCCCGATCACGTGCACCTTGAGGCCGTTGGTGTGTATGAGCGAGGCGCCGATCTCATGTGCCACGGCGGCCAACTGCGCGGCGCAGCGCCGGCCCTCATTTGCGGCGCGCATCAGGTCGGCCGGGCGCGGCGGGCGATGTACCGCGGCGACGGCGCCCAGGTTGATGAAGCGCAGCGGCAGGCCGCGCTGCCGGGCGATCTCCGCCAGCTCGCCCTCGCAGGGGACGGCCAGCGCCGGGCGGATCGCCGGGTTGTCCAGCAGGTTCAGCAACACGCGCTCGGCACCGCCCTTCAGGTCGGCGACTGGCGAGGCGAACAGCACCATGGGACGTTCCGGCATGCTCATGGCGGCGTCGGGCTGGCGGGGGTTTTGGGCAAGGTGCGTCATGGCGCCGTCCTTGGTGCAGTGACGGGCTTGCCGCCGATGAAGGGAAGGTTGAGGCGGCGCTGGATTTGACCGCCGATCCGCGCGGCAAGCTCCGGCAGGTGCAGGACGAGCAGCACCGCCACCGCCAGCCCGAACACCGGCGCGCCCACGGCCAGCCTGGCCAGGGAGCCGTCAATGCCGACGCAGATCGCGCCGCCGATGCAGGCCAGCGCGAAACCCTCGGCCGCTGCCCGCGCCAGGCAGCGCAGCATCAGCGCGCCGCAGCCCAGCACGACCGTCGTGCCGCCGAGCAGGAGCAGGCCGCGCGCAGCCTCGCCTATGCCTAGGCCGAAGGTTCCGGTCAGCGGCACTGCCAAGAGGTTCACGAGCGCATTGCCGGCATAGGCCGTGCAGACGATCGCTGCCGCCGCGCCGTTGCGTCCCGCCGCGTTCACCATGCGGACCAGCACCCAGCCCAGCGTCGAGGCCCATAAGCCCACCGAGATCCCCCGCAGGGCGCCGGAGGTCAGCAGGACCGCATGCTCGTCGAACGCCCCGCGGGCGAACACCACGCGCACGATGTCGGTCGCGAACACCGCGATGAACACCGACGCCGGCACGCCCACCGCGAGCAGCACGCGCGAGATGCGCTGGATTTCGATATCGGACGCCCGCGCCTGACCGGCGGCGCGCGTCAGCACGACGTAGCCGATAGGTTGGCTGACAAGGTAGAACGCGCTTTCGGTCAGGGTCCGGGCGTAGTCCAGCGACGCGACCGCGCCGATGGCGATGCCCGATGCCAGCAGCCGCTCCAGCACGATGTTGCCCTGGTCGGCGAGCGGGATGGCGAGCAGCGGCCGGAACCGGCGCCAGAACGACATTCCGACGTCGGCCATCAGCCGCGGATTTAGGCCCGCCGGACTGATTGTGCCCTCGCGCCACAGCGCGGCTACGCCGTAGGCCGCGACCAGGTTGAAGGCGACCACGAAGCTCAGCGGGATCGCCAGCGGCTGCCCGGCGAGGGCCATGATGGCGATGCCCGCCATCATGCTGAGGTTCTGCACCGAGGCGCGTATGGTGGCGATGCGCGACCGCCCCACCGCGATTTCGATTGAGCTGAGGCAGGCCGACAGCACCGATGCCGGGATCGCCAGCGACATCACCTGGACGAAGCGCACGGTCAGCGCCTTGGCCTCGGCGTCGAACTGGCCCACCAGCAGGCCCACCCATGGGGCGGCCAGAACGAACACCGCCGCCGCGACGATGGTTGCGAACAGGGTCAACAGGGTGGCCAGCGCCCCTGACCGGGCGGCGGCGCTGCCATCTTCGCTCCAGGACCGGTGCAGGGGGATCAGGACAGACGGCAGCATGTCACTTTGGATCGGCGCCACCGGCAGCAGCACCGCGGTCAGCGCACCGCGGAAGCTGTCGGCGACGATGTTGGCGCCGAGCAGCCGCGCCATCTCGACCTCACGCGCGAAGCCCAGCACCTTGCCGAACACCGCGCCGCCGACCAGCCAGCCCGCGAGGCGCAGGCTCACGTAGCGGCTCCGCGCCGGGCAGCCGCGGCGCGCACCCATGCGCGGCGCAGGTCAGCCGACACCACGGGAAAGCCGAACCGACGCATCACCTCGCTGTTGCAGGTCGCGGCCACGGCTGCCACCTGCTCCGGCGCTGCCGCCAGCTCGGTCAGGAGCGCGGCCAATGCCGTCCCGTCCCCTTCCGGCACGATCCAGCCGCACTTGCCCACGACCGAGGGGATGGAGCCGGACGATGATCCGATCACCGGCACGCCGCAGGCATGCGCCTCCATGATGACCCGGCCGAACTGCTCCTTCCAGGTCCGCGTCGTGCGGGACATCAGGATCAGCGCGTCGAGCGTGGACATGAACTCGGCGACGCCGGCCGGGCTGCACGGGCTCAGCACGTGGACGCGCCCGGCCAAACCCAGCTCGGCAGCGCGGGCCAGCAGCCCGACCCGCTCCGGCCCGTCGCCGAGCAGCAGCAGCTCGACATTCGCCGGGCTGCGGTGGAGCGCGGTCAGCACGTCGTCGAGGCCCTTCTCCGGCACCAGCCGGCCAACGTAGCCCAGGCGGAACGGACTGCCGGCCTCACGCTCCGGACGCGGGCGCGGGTGGAACACCTCGGCGTCAATGCCGTACATCACGAACTCGGCCGGACCGGTGAAGCCGTGGCGGCGCGATACCTGCAGCGCCTCGTCGCCCCGCGCGATCAGCAGGTCGGTGCGGGCCAGCGTGTAGCGTCGTATCCGCTCGAACCCTGCCGGCAGGCGGCGGGCGATGTTCTGGTCGGTCTCCAGCACCAGCGCCGCTTGGGGCGCCATGCGGTCGCGCAGCCGCGACGCGTGCAGGGCGGCGATGCTCCAGGGTTCCTCCCACAGGTGGATCACGTCGGGGCGCAGGCGGGCAATCACGTCCCGCAGCTTGGGGTAATGGTGCAGATACCACTTGGCCGGGCCGCCGCGGGTTAGCCGCGCTGGCTCTACGTGAACCTTGAGCGCGGTTCGGGAGGGCTCGGCGTGTTCGGCCTTGCCGTACTCGTGCCATACCTCCGGCACCACCACGGTCAGGTCGAGCGACGGGTCCGATGCCAGCAGCTCATAGCGCTTGCGCGCGGCATTGTGGCGGACGGCGGAGTGCGACACCGACATCACGCGCAATGGCCGATCCGCTGGCTCTGCCACGGACGCAACCGACGGCCGCCGGAGCACCGAGACCGTCATGCCGGCACCGGCATGTAGGACTGCCCGGACACGCCGGCCACGTTGTACTGCGGCAGCTCGGTGCTGGACCGGCCGCCGACGACGATGCCGAGCACGTTGCCGCCGGCGCTGACCAGGTTGCGTATCCCCTGCTCCACCTTGTCGCGGTCGGACCGGCCGAGACTGGCACAGTAGATGATCCCGTCGATGCGCCGGGCCAGCACCTGCGCGTCCATCAGCGATAATGTCGGCGGGCTATCCACCACGATCAGGTCGTAGTGCGACTTCGCCGTCTTCAACAGGCTGTCGAAGCGGCCCTTGCTGAGCAGCTCGGTGCTGTCGATGCCGGGCTGCCCGGCGGTGATGACGTGCAGGCCGTGATACGGGGTGATGATGTCGGCCAGCGACGCTTCGCTACGGAGGTATTCACGCAGGCCCGGTCCGCCCGAGGGCAGCGACAGTGCCTTGCGGAAGGTGGGCCGGCGCATGTCCGCCTCGATGACCAGGATGCGCCGCTTGGTGGTGGCGGCGAACAGCGCGAGGGACAGCGACAGGAACGTCTTGCCCTCGCCGACCTCGGACGACGAGATCATCAGCGTCTTCGGCGCACGGCCGGGCACCAGCACGAAGCGGCCATACAGCGCCCGCACCGCCTCCTGCAGCGGCGTTGCGTTGTGCAGGTGCATCACCGGCCAGCGCGAGCCGCGCTTCTGCTTCACCCAGGGGATGTAGCCGGCGAACGGCACCCCGGCCAGTTGCGGCAGGTTGGTGGACGCCCGCAGCGTGCGGTCGCCGCGGTCGCGCAGCAGCCCGAAACCGGCGCCCACGGCCGAGGCCAGGACGGCGCCGACGGCGAGGAACGGTAGCCGCTTCGGGAACCACGGACGCTCCGGCACCTCGGCATGGCTCACTAGGCGGGCGTCGCCGGACAGCAGGCGGCGCTCGGTTTGCAGCGAGTTCACCTTCTTGAGCTGGTCCACGTAGATTTCGCGGCGGGCCTCGACGTCGCGGACCATGATGGCGATGCCGGCCTCGGCGCCGCCGGTGTCGCCGACTTCGTGGATCAGCTTGTCATACTGTGCCGTCAGCTCGGCAACCCGGCTTGCGGCGGCGCCGACGTCGCGCTGCATGCTGGTCCCGACCCGGCGGCTTTCCTGTTCCAGCCGGCGGTCCACCTCGCGGCGCTGGTCGGCAACCGATTGCGCCATCGGATAGTTATCGCCGTAACGCTGCCGCAGCTCGGCGGAGCGGGCGGCGAGCACGGCCGATTGCTGCTTCAGGTCGGCGACGGTGCGGCTGTTCAGCACCTCCGCCGCCACGTCCGACGAGCCGGGGCCGGTGCGCGACAGCGCCTGCGCATAGCCGGCGTTGGCTGCGGCAAGCTGCTGGCTCAGGGCAGACAGGCGCTCGGACGCGATGGACGCCATCTGGCCGCGCACGATGCCGTGCTCGCTGCGGTAGGCCTCCACTGCCAGCTCGGCCTTGCGAAGCTCCTGGCCGGAGGAGGCGATCTCGGCGCTCAGCCAGTTGATGGCGTTGTCGTGGGTGTCCACCTTACGCGCCATGTCGTCGCTCAGGTATGCGTCCACCAGCGCGTTCACCAGCACGACGGCGGTTTCCGGCACGGCGGACACAAACGAGACCTCGATGACGCGGGACCGGCCGGTCGGGCCGATGGAGAAGCCGGCCTCCAGGCGCGACATCTCCGCCGCGTCGTTGCCAACCAGCCCGCTGCAGTCAACCGGCTTCGTCGCCTGCGCTACCAGCGACGTCGCCCAGGTGTTGCTGCGCGTCGCCTCGCAATCTGCGACCAGTGCGGCCTCTACCTTGGAGTCTTGCAGGATAAAGCGCGCCAGGCGGGCCGAGCGTAGGATCAGCATCTGGCTTTCGATGTCTGCCGGGTCGCCCAGGCGCTGCGCTTCCGCCGAAGCCGTGCCGCTGCGCAGCACCGCCTCGTTGCTGGCGACCAGCAGGGAGGCGGAGGCGCGGTAGGTGCGCGGCATCGCCGTGAAGGCAACCGCCACAACCGCCGCGGTCAGGCCGAAGCCAAGCAGGCACCACGACTTGCGCCGCCCGAGCCGGGCGAGCAGCCCTGTGCCCTCCGCGGCCGGAAACTCTTCGTTGTCCAGGGTCAATTGCATGAAGTGAGCCTCGATGGCGTCGGTGATGGTTGAAGCAAGCGGGTCAGTCCGCGGGCGGGCTGCATCGGGGCGCGGGCGATCTCGTCGCGCACCTCCTCCAGCAGCACGCGGTAGCGTTCGGCGATGCTGGGCCAGCCGTAGCCGGCGGCGGTGGCCAGCGCGCCCTCGCGGAAGCGGCGGCGCAGCGCCGGGTCGTCCAGCATGGGGGCGATCGCCTCGGCGATGGCTAGGC
>CAXTOB010000446.1:0-5625 GCA_964245505.1 uncultured Acetobacteraceae bacterium
GTGCGCGATCCCGGCGCGCAGCGGATTACTGGCGAGCCTGACGGTGCTGGTGCTATTCGCCGTGCTGGGCAGTTCGTCCTCCTACGTCCACGCATTCTATGAGCTGCAGGTGCGGCAGCCGCTGGCAACCGTGGTGGCGTTCTCGGCGCTGGCCCTGGTGGCGCATGTGGCATCCCGCGCCGTGGCATGGGAATGGGCGCGGCTGCTGACGATCGTGGCGCGGACGTCGCTGTTCCTGGTGAACCTGGGCTTCTGGGTGGGATCGCTGTGGGGCGATGACCTGGATTGGCTGCCCCGGTCGACCGTGGCCATCCCGGACGTGGCGTTCGCGCTGGCCTGGGCGGTCGGCCTGGTGGGTGTGGGCGTGTGGGCCGGGCGAACGGACCGGCGCTGGGTGCTGAACCTAGTCACCGTGTTCGCCGGTATTCACTTCTACACGCAGTGGTTCGAGCGCCTTGGGGCTACGCCCCTGACCGTGTTGCTGGCCGGGTTGGCCATGCTGGGGTTCGCGGTGTTCCTGTGGCGGGTCAACCAACGGCCGGCTGTCGTCGCTGCTACGGCGTAGATAGATAATTCTGGATAGGACCTGATTTGGCGGACGCTGAATTCACGGGGTGAAGGTGGACTTACCGCGCACCTGACCGGGTTGGTTTGCGCCGGGGTCCTAGCCATTTATGCAAGGATCGCAAGCTCATCCCAACGTGCAAGGTGATCTCGACACTGCTGATTTCACTCGACGGCTTGGCCCATAGCGGCCGCGCAGCCTCGATTTTCGACCGCCGGGCCTCCTCGGCCTTGGCGGCAATGACCGCCGCGGCGGCTGACCGACCGTCCTCAGTCTGACCCCGCCGCCAGATTTCATCCAGACTGGCAAGAGCTTGCAACAGGCCAGGGTGGAGCATGCCAGCACTGAATGTCTCGCCCGTGTCAATCGCGTGGATCCCAGCATCGAGCCGGCTGGCCGCCGCCAAGGCACGAGCGACATCGGCCACGCTCCAGCCTATGCAGCGCAGGGCGGCGACATGGATCAGCTCCGGCACTGCATCGGGCGTGGAATAAGTCGCCAGGCTGAGCATCTTCGCTCGCTGCCGAAGGCTGACTGGCTCGCGACGCCGGAGTTGGGTCGGGTTCAAGGTATCTCGGTAAGCTCCTTCCAAGCTGATTCCAGCCTGCGCAAACAGCTCTTCCTGCTCCGCGATCGACAGCCCCGGCACACCCTCCCGCAGGTAGGCCACGAAAACGCCCGGTCTCTGCCGGCTCAATTGTTAGACCTGTCATGCTTGCGTAATCTGCGGCTTCGTGCACAGTAGCTAACAGCACGGCGGGGACGGTCGATGGTCGCAGTGACGAGCTCGTTCGAGGATAGAGGCGGTTTGCAGGCAGGTGCCGCCGGACGCGGACAGCCGTGAGCGGCAGCAGCAGAGCGCCCTTCATCAGCCCGGGCGCCATTGTCGGCATTGCTGTGCTGGTGTTGCTGACGATCGGCAGCGGCATGGTGGGCTGCCCGATCTACAACGTGTGGAGCGCCCAAAAGGCAGGTGAGGCGGAACTGGCGCAGGCCGACCAGAACCGGCAGATCGCGGTTGCCCAGGCCCGTGCCAAGGCCGAGAGCGCCCACTTCGAAGCCGATGCCGAGATCACCCGGGCTGAAGGTGTCGCGCGCGCCAACGAAATCATCGGCAAGAGCCTGCAGGGCAACGAGGCCTACCTGCGCTATCTCTGGATCAACGGGCTGGAGCAGAACAGGAACGCGGTCATCTACGTGCCCACCGAGGGTAACCTGCCCATCCTGGAAGCCAGCCGCCTGCCACGCCTGCCGAACGCACAGCCTTCGATCACCCAGCCCGGTCCGTGACAGGGCAGGAAGCCGTTTGGCCGCCGTCATCGCTTCACGAGAAGGAGTGTGTCCGATGCCAGATCCTGAGGATCGCGAGATCATTCGTGAGCCGCATCCCGAGGTGGTGCGCTGGGAAGAGTATAGACCCTGGCCGGCAGACAAGCCGTTTCCGCTGACGCCGCTGGAGGCTTGGTATGTGATGCAGGGCTATACGGTCAAACCTGCCGCGACGTTCACCTTCGACGAGTTCATGGAGCTCCCCGGCGCCCTCGAGGGCGGCCCGGACGGGGTCATGCTGCGCCAGCAGTAGCAGGGTATGGCGCGGCTGTGGTTGATGTCCGACCTGCACCTGGAGGCGGTGCCGCATCCGGAGGCCTTCCGGCCTGCGCGCCCGGCCTTCGACGTGCTGGTTGCCGCCGGGGACGTCTGGGAGGGCAGCAGCGCGCGAGCCCTTGCCATCGTGGCCGAGCTGGCAGGCGGCAACCCGGCCGTGTTCGTGCTGGGCAATCACGAGCCTTGGCACCGTGACCTGGCCGAGGAGCGCGCCGCGGCCTGTCGTGCCGCCGACCGGGAGGGAGTCACGCTGCTGGACGACAATGAGGCCGAGTGCGCCGGCGTGCGCTTCGTGGGTGGCACGCTGTGGGCGGATGGCGAGCTTGCGGGCAAGGAGAGGGCCCCGAGGCGGGCGACGGGCGAGCAGATCTACGTCGACCGCAGCCGCGGCGCCCGCTGGATCACCAACGGGGATGAAGCGGCGCTGCACCGTGAAACTCGGGACGTGATCGCCACGGCGCTGACCCGGCCGCGCGACGACCGGCCCGTGGTGGTGGTGACGCATCACGCGCCGCACCCGTGCTGCCTGCGACCCGCCACCCGGACTGGCTGGGTGGCGGGTAACTCGGCGTCGAATTTGTCGTACCTGACGGACGACGGCTTGGCCGCGCTATGGGTGCATGGGCATGTCCACCACTCGATCGACCTAGTTCGCCCGGGCGGCACCCGCATCGTCTGCAATCCGGCCGGGCCCGGATTCAGCAATCCCGATTTCCAAGACGACCTGGTGGTCGAGGTTTGAAGGCAGGGCTCCCCCCAGGTGGCAGTCTTGAGGCGGATGCCGACGATCTCGATCATGATCAGGCCGTGTCCGCATGGTTGGCGTCGGAAGCATTCACCGCTTTCATGACGCTGACGTTCGGTGATGCGGTAAAGCAGGCGGTGGATGAGCAGGCTGACTAAGGGCGTGATCCAGCCTCGGAGGCAAGGCCCGTCACAAGAAAAATATGTTCTTGAAATGTTCCGGTTCGTAGGCTAGAGTTCCTAGGTCGATTGGTTGTTCCGGGAAACGGGATGACTTTCGCGAGCGTGCCGTCGCACGCGGTATCAACCCTGGGACCAAGCGAGCCGATCCATGATGACAAGCCATGTCTCCCTGTTCGCTGGCCTAGTAATCGGCTTCTCTATCGCGGTCCCGATCGGACCCATGGGCCTGCTCTGCATCCAGCGCACCCTCACGTCGGGGATGCGGGTTGGCGTGTGCACCGGCCTGGGTGCCGCCACGGTCAACGTGCTCTACGGCGCCCTGATCATCCTCGGCCTGGACAAGATGGCGCCCGTCATGGCCAGCGGCAGTCGCATGCTCAGCTTCCTGGGAGGCGCGTTTCTGCTGTGGTGCGCGGCGCGTACGCTGCTGCGCGGGCGCAGCTTGATGGACCAACCGAGCAACATCGTCCCGTTGTCGCCGGTGATGGCCTACGGGTCGGCTGTCGCCTTTAACGCCAGCAATCCGATGTCGCCGGTGCTGATGATCGCCTTGCTGTCGCCGATCATCGGACTGTCCGCGCCATCGTTGAGCGAGGCAGCAATCTTACTGCTCGGCATGTTCACCGCGGCTGCAACCTGGTGGGTTTGCCTGAGTGGCGGCATCACGTTGCTGCGGTCCCGTCTCAGCCCCAGGATGCTTGTGGGCGTGAACCAGGTCGCCGGGGCGGTGCTGACCTTCTACGGCGCTTTGGCGTTGGCCCGGTCGGCTGGAATGTAGCAGCAACAACGCGTCTACTACCAAGGAGCGCATCCATGGCTTCGCCTGGCACCGATCCGGAAACGCTGCTGGCCCGGCACACCGTCGTCAGCCTGGCTGTCCAGGCGCTGATCGAACGCCTGTTACTGTCCGGTGTTCTAACGCCGCCCGACTTGGTTCAGCTGCGGGAGTTTGGTCTCCAGCTCGCTGACCAGCTGAAGCAGCATGGGTCGTCCGGTGCCCAGGTCGGCGGCGACCGCTTGGATGCCGAAATCCGCGAATGGTGGGACCCGATGGGCGTGCCGGCCAGCATGGGATGCCCCGCAAACGACAAATAGGAGCTCGACCGAATGGACCCGCTAGATCCTTACCGCGCCGCCAATCTGCTGATTAACCAGTATGGCGCAGGCGCCAAGGCCCATGCCGTCCAGCGTGTGCAAGACATGCGTGAAGTTGGTGACGAGCGCGGCGAGTGGGCCTGGATGGGCATTTTCGACGCCGTGTTGGTGCTGGAAGCGACACAGCCTGCCGACGGCGAATTGACCCACTGACTCCCGCAGTCGGGCCACCCGCTACAAGAGTCCACACTCCCTCAAGGCCAAACGTGGCTGCTCGTCGGCACGCCGAACCATGGTTGCTGCGGTGCACAAAAACTCTTGCCACGGTCTGGCACGAGTGGCTTACTCGCGGGGCGGCGCTGCTTTGGCGCGCTGCATTTTTGGACGTTTCCTCCCTAAACTTGGCGGTGCCGGAAGGTGCCGCCATTTTTTTTCGGCACCGGGCTGTAGAGTCAACAGCCGTGTTTGTCGCCGCGTGATTGGTCAGGTTTGCATCGTGAAAATCCATTCCGGCACTTGCTGATCGTGGCGCAAGCGGAGCCGCTGGACCTGTAGGGCGGCAAACACGTCGTCTGGCGCGGGCACGGCCGACAACTCGGCCAGGCCTGGCAAGCTGGCGCGAGCTTCGTCGGCAAAGCGCCGGGGTAGAACGGACTCTGCTTTCGTCAGGTAGGCCTGTTGCCACCAACCCTGGATCGCTTCTCTGGCTGCCCTGAGCCGCCCATCGTCCGGCAGGCGGTCCCGCTTCTCACGTTGGTTCACCACGCGATGCGCCGGCAACAGGTTCCAGAGATCGCCGCACGGCCAAGCCGACCAGGGCAGGCAGTGATCGATGTCCAGGTTGGCGGCATCCAACCGCCGGCCGCTCCACACACAATGTAGACCGGCACCTGCTTCGATCAGCTGCAGGGCGCGCTCGCGGGGCAGGGCGACGCCGCGTGACGGTTCGGACCAGGTCATGGCAGCCGCCAACACGCCCTCGTCCACCATTCTGTTCTGGCTCGCCGCGTAGCCGCGCATGAGCCGAGCCCACTCCGCGATCAGCGCCGGCTCCACCCAGGCGGCAAAGCGTCCCAGGGCCTGCCACAGCGTGCGCGGCACCTCGAGCGTGCCGAAGCCGGCCAGGAACGCGGCGTCGATTGCCACTTCATCCGTCACCGCCTGGGCACGCCGCCGCACCGTCGGCAGCACGGGGCCGCCGTTCGGGTATGTCATGTACGTTGCCGGCATACGGGCGATCAGGTCGGCCGCCTCCTGCAACGCCGCCCTGACCGTATGGGCGGCATCACCGGCGAAGCAGGCGCCGATCCGCAGATCGAGCCGCGGCACCAGTCCGGCCAGCAAGGCGCGAAAGCCCGGGCCGGCGAAACCCAGCCCGTCCGGCCCAGCGTTGCGTGGCGCCTGGGGCAGCTTCGCCGCCACCAGGGGAAGGT
>CAXTOB010000447.1:0-3361 GCA_964245505.1 uncultured Acetobacteraceae bacterium
GGTCAGGGCGGCCCAGGCCGGCTGGGCGCGGCTGGCGGCGGCGACGGCCTGGTCCACCTCGGCCGGGCCGGACACGGCGATGCGTGCCAGGACGGCGCCTGTCGCTGGGTTGATGGTTTCAAAACTGTCCCGGGCCGGCGGAGCGCGCCGGGCGCGATGCGGGGGAGGGGCCGGCAGCCGGCTGTCCACGAAGGCCGTCACCAGGGAGCGCGCCGCCTCGCTGTCGCCTTCGCGCCACTCGGACAGCGCGGCGCGCAGCCATACCCCATCGATCAGCGACGCTACCATGCCGGCTACCCGTCCGGCCTCATGCCCCGGCAGCAGCGGGCGCAGCGCATGGCGCAGGTTGGACAGCATGCGCGTCTGATAGGCGGCCTGCACCCGCCGCAGCCGTGGCGCATGCAGGACTTGGCCCCAGATCGCCAGCCACGCCGCCGCGGCGCAAGGCTCGAACTCGGCGGACGACAGGCTGGCGTCTATGATGGCCTGCACCCGCTCCCGCGGCGACCGGGCTCCGGCCAGGCGTTCCGCCACGCGGCTGCGCACGCGCCCGACCAAGGTGCGGAAGGCCAGGTCGAGCAGGGTGTCCTTATCGCCGAAGTAATGCGCCACCAGGCCAGCCGACACCCCGGCCCGGGCGCCGATCCGCCCCAGGGTCGTGCCGACATAACCAGCCTCGGCCAGCACACCTATCGTCACCTCCACAAGCTGCTGCCGGCGGCTGTCAGGCAGGGTGGGCTGTTCGGTGACTTTGCGCTGCCGCATGACCCGGCTCGTGATTTGAATGCCCATTCAATACCAGGCTGACTACAGGGTCAATGCGGTGTTTTGCTTTTGGAACCAGCACTCTGCCTCTCGGAATGCTGAGAATGGAGGCATTTCACGCTCCGAGGTTTTGGTAATCTGGTCTGGCCCACCAATATGGCGAACAGTCATTGCGGCCGGCAATGCGGAGGTGGTCCGGCGGATCCTGGTCACTGCTGGCGGGCGCCGCCGCCGCGCGGCCCGCAATGAAGGGTGTGACAAGGCGGACGTCCTGCAACGTAGGACCTCGTTGGGTCCAGCGTCGTAGAACGTGCGGCCGTTAAAAACTGCTTCCCCTCACATTGAATGACTGTTTAATGTTGCTGGACCAGAGTGCGACATATAGCCCGGCCCCGGGCCCAGGAGGGCCATCATGGCACTGCTCGATGACTGGATGGCGGACAACAAGATCCCGGTTGGCTCGGTGATCGCCTCGGGCATAGACGTGCTGAAGACGCACGGCGCCGGGTTCTTCGACGGCGTGTCGGATACCGTGCGCTTCGTGATCGACGGGATCACGGCGGCGCTGGTGTGGGTGCCAAGCCCGGTGCTGATCCTGCTAATGACCGGACTGTCCTATCTGGTGCGCCGGTCGTGGCAGCTCAGCCTGTTCGTCGCCTTGGCGCTGCTGTTCATCCTGAACCAGGGATACTGGCAGGAAACCATGGAAACGCTGTCCCTGGTACTGGCGTCCGCCCTGGTGTCCAGCACTATCGGCATCCCGCTGGGCATCGCCGCTGCGCACAGGCCCTGGCTGTTCCGGCTGATCCGCCCGGCGCTGGACCTGATGCAGACGCTGCCGACCTTTGTTTACCTGATCCCGACGCTGGTGCTGTTCGGGCTGGGGGCGGTGCCGGGGCTGATCTCGACCGTCATCTTCGCCCTGCCGGCGCCGGTGCGGCTGACCCATCTCGGCATCACCTCCGTACCCCGGCAACTGCTTGAGGCCGGCGAGTCGTTCGGCGCCACCCGCAAGCAACTGCTGTGGAAAGTGGAGCTGCCCAGCGCCCGCCCGATGATCCTGGCCGGCCTGACCCAGTGCATCATGCTGAGCCTGTCCATGGTCGTTATCGCCGCCCTGGTGGGCGCCGGCGGACTAGGAGTGCCGGTGGTGCGGGCGCTGAACACGGTGCGGGTGGACACGGGTTTCGAGGCGGGGCTGGTGATCGTGCTGCTGGCCATCATCCTCGACCGCGTGTGCCGCCCGCCAGAGGAAAGGAAGGCATGATGCGCCCCGCCATCGAGTTCCGCGGCGTTGACATCGTCTTCGCCGGCAACGCCGGCCCGCAGTCGCCACGGGTCAAGGAGGCGTTGCGCCTGGTGGACGCCGGCATGTCCCGGGCCGAGATCGCGCAGCAGACCGGACTGGTCGCCGGCGTGACCGGCGCCAGCCTGATGGTGGAGCAGGGTGAGATTTCCGTGCTGATGGGCCTGTCCGGGTCGGGCAAGTCCACCCTGCTGCGCGCCGCCAACGGGTTGAACAAGGTGACGCGCGGCCAGGTGCTGCTGCAGGACGGGGATGGCGCCGTGGACCTCGCCTCCTGCGACGCGCCCACGTTGCGGCGGATGCGGCTCAGCCGGGTGGCGATGGTGTTCCAGTCCTTTGCGCTGCTACCGTGGCGGACCGTGCGGGAGAATGTCGGCCTGGGATTGGAGCTGCGCGGCGTGTCCACCGCGGAGCGGCGGCGGCTGGTGGACGATAAGCTGCAGCTCGTCGGCCTGGATCAATGGGCCGACCGCTTCGCGCACGAGCTGTCGGGCGGGATGCAGCAGCGGGTCGGGCTGGCCCGCGCCTTTGCGACGGACGCCGACATCCTGCTGATGGACGAGCCGTTCTCCGCACTCGACCCGCTGATCCGCGGCAAGCTGCAGGACGAGCTGCTGGACCTGCAGCAGAAGGTGAAGAAGACCATCCTGTTCGTCAGCCACGACCTGGACGAGGCGGTGAAGATCGGCAACCACATCTCGATTATGGAGGGCGGCCAGATCGTCCAGACCGGCACGGCGGAGGACATCGTGCTGCGCCCGGCTAACGATTACGTGGCGCAGTTCGTGCAGCACCTCAACCCGCTGACGGTGCTGCGGGCGGGGACGGTGATGCGGCGGTCCGGCGACCTGCCGCGGGAGGGGGCGGACGTGTGGCTGGACGACCGCCGCTCCTATCGCCTGAATTTGGACAAGGAGGGGCGGCCGAGCGAAGCCTTCCACGACGGCGAGCGGCTGCCGGTCACAACCATGGACCATTTCGACGGAACTCAGTCGGTGGTCCCGGCGGGACTGCTGGTGGTGCCGCACAGCTTCCCGCTACGCCTGACGATGCACCTGCGCCAGGTCAGCGGGCATCCGGTGCTGCTGGCGTCAGATGACCGGTTCGCGGGCGTGTGCGACGGGGACGACATCCTGAAGGCGCTGTGCGGCACGCACGCGCCGGACGCGACGCCAGCCACGCCGAAACTGGAACGGGTGGAGTAGCCGTCCGCAACAGCCCGGGACCGCCCGTCGGAAGGCGTAACGCTTCTCTTCTCCCTCTCCCTTCGGGAGAGGGTCGGGGTGAGGG
>CAXTOB010000447.1:3371-5623 GCA_964245505.1 uncultured Acetobacteraceae bacterium
CACCCCGGGGGCCCGCCGGGGGTTCGCTTAACCCCTTCTCTTCCCCCCCCCGGTGGGGGTGTGGGGCGGGGTGAGGGAAGCCGCAAGCACCGCACCACCCAGCACCCAGCCGGTTCCAGCATCAACAATGGCAGCCTAGGCTGCTTCCCTCACCCTAACCCTCTCCCGGAGGGAGAGGGAGCCGGCAGCCTTCCTCTACATCCCCAGCGACGCCTTCACCGCCGCCAGCCCGTTCTTCCCATCCAAGGTCGTCACCCCATCCAGCCAGGCCGCCAGCTTGTCCGGGTTGGCCTTCACCCAGTTCCGCGCCGCCACGGCGCCGTCCTGCTTCTGGGTGGCGATCGCCGCCATGATCGCGTTCTCCATCGGCACGGTGAAGCTGAGCTGGTGGAACAGCCGGTCCGCATTCGGGCACTGCGCGGCATAGCCAACGCGAGCCATCGTGTTGACGGTCGTGCTGCCGTAGTTCGGCCCGAAATACTGCTCGGCGCCGGACAGGTAGGTGATCGGGAACCGTTCGTTCATCGGATGCGGCTCCCAGGCCAGGAAGGCGATCCACTTCTTGTCGCGCACCGCCCGCTCGACCTCGCCGAGCATTCCCTGCTCGCTGGACTCGATCAGCTTCCAGCCCTTCAGCCCGTCCTCGCCTGCGGTCAGCATGCGCTGGATGTTCTGGTTGGCGGGCGCGCCGGGCTCGATGCCATAGATGCGGGAGCCGAACTTGTCGGCATGCTTCGCCAGGTCGGCTGTGGTATGCACCCCCTCAGCCGCGACGTAGTCCGGCACTGCCAAGGTGAACTTGGCATTTTGAAGGTTGTGCTCGACCAGCACCATCTTGTCGGCCTTCAGCAGCGGCTCCACGAAGTTGGTCTGCGCCGGCATCCAGTTGCCCAGGAACACATCGAGCTGCCCGGTGGACAGCGCCTGGAAGATGATCGGCACCGACAGCGTATTGACCGTCTGCTTATAGCCCAGCCCCTTGAGCAGCGTGCCCGCGATGCCGTTGGTGGAGGTGATGTCGCTCCAGCCCGGGTCGGCCATGCGGACCGTGGCGCAGGACGGCGCCTCGGCCGCCTTCGCCGCGGCGAAGGGCGTCATGGCCGCCGCAACCAGAATCAACGTCTTCATGATACGCATCGTGCTGTCCTCCATGGGTTCAGACTGTGGACGCGCCGACCCGGGGGAAGCGTGCCGCCGCCTCCAGATCGTCGAGCTTCATGTGGTTCCGCATATACAGCCGGCTGGCATCACGGACGGGCTGGTGATCCCACGATGTCTGCGCCCCCTGCCGCAGCGCCTCGGCCACGAAACGCCGGCGCCGCTGGCTGGCGAGCACGTCCGCATGCAGCCGCGTCAGGTCCCAGCGCCGCGCCGCCCCGGCGCGCAGACCGTCCATGACGCCGGCCATCGCCGAGTCGGCGGCACGGTTGACCAGCTCGTCTGGGTCCGCCTGCAAGTCATACAGCTGGTCAGGATCGCCCGGCGATTGGACAAGCTTATACATCCCGCGCCGCAGCATCACGACCGGGGCCATAGCGCCCTCTGCGAGATACTCGCCCAGCACGTCATGCTCCACGCCGCCGCCGGAAAGGGCCGGCAGCAGGGAATGGCCGTCCAGCGGGGTCGCATAATCCGGCGCCCGCCCATCCCCTGCGATCTCCGCCAGGGTTGGCAAAATGTCGGCCAGGGACACCGGCTCAGCCCGCCGTCCCGCGGCGAACAGCCCCGGCGCATGCACGATTAGGGGCACGCGGCAGGACGGCTCGAAGAAGCTCATCTTGTACCATAGCCCGCGCTCCCCCAGCATCTCGCCGTGGTCGGCCAGCAGGATCACCACCGTGTCCCGCTCCATGCCGGTGTCTCGCAACGTTGCAAGCAGCGTGCCGACCTGGTCGTCCACGAACGAGCACGCTCCGTAATAGGCCCGGCGCGCCGCCAGCACCTGGTCCTCCGTCACCGACTGCGCCTCGGTCGCGCAGACATGGCGCAGGCGCCTTGTGTGCGGGTCGTCGGCCACATCGCTGCGGCGGACGCGTGGCATGTCCACGCGGGCGCCGTCGTAGCGGCTCCACCAGGGGTCGGGGATGGTGAAGGGATCATGCGGGTGGCTCAGCGAGACCACCATCAGGAACGGCCGCCTGTCGCAGCCCCGGGCGATGTCGAACAGGCGCTGCCGGGCGCTGAACACCACCTCCTCGTCGAAGTCGATCTGGTTGGTCCGCACGCATGGCCCGGCGAACAGCACGCTGTCC
>CAXTOB010000448.1:0-5608 GCA_964245505.1 uncultured Acetobacteraceae bacterium
GCGCACCGCCATGGCGGGCAACCAGCAGGGCCAGCGCCCCGATCGGCCCCGTCCCCGTCACCAGCACGCGCTGGCCCAGCAGCGGCCCGGCCTGCCGCGCGGCGTGCAGGCAGACCGCCAAAGGCTCGGCAAAGGCGGCGGTCTGCAGGGACAGGCCCGGCGGTACCGGCACCGCCTGCGCCTCGCCGCACACCAGGACCTCGCGGAAGCCGCCCTGCATGTGCGGCATGCGCATGGCGCTGCCAAGGAAGCGCATGTCCAGGCAGTGGTTGGGCTGCCCGGCCAGGCAGAAGCGGCAATGGCCGCAGGGCTGGCTGGGGTTGACGGCCACGCCGTCGCCGGGGCGCACGCGGGTGACGGCGTTGCCGGTCTCCAGCACCTCGCCGGCGATCTCATGGCCGGGGATCATCGGCTGGCGCAGCCGGACCGCGCCGAAGCCGCCATGCTGGTAGTAGTGCAGGTCCGAGCCGCAGATGCCGCCCGCACGTATGCGGACCTTCACGTCGTGCGGGCCGACCGGGGGGATGTCTGCGTCTTCGATCCGCAGGTCATGGGGGGCATGGATGACGGCGGCTTTCATGGGAGTGCTCCTCCTGAGGTGATGGTTCGAGTGGCAGCCTGCAGGGTGGGACAGCGATGACGCATGCCGCCGCAGCTTGGCAAGACGTTGTGAACTTATGCCCTAAGCAAACCTTCGGAGATTTGCACACCGATGAAGAGCTGGCGAGACTTACATCCTGGAGGCGCCGGACGAACGATAAGCAGGCACTAGGTCGTAAAGGCCCAACGGTATGCTTGAATTAAGTACTGCCATAACTTCTGAGGAGGGCAAGAAAAAGTCCTGCCTCAACCTTTCCCAAAGACATCTTTCCCTGCTGAGCGGGTTCCAGTAGCAGGGGATACCGTTGGCGAATTCACCCAACCCGTCAGCACGTATGTGGGCAAGCTGAGGAGACCCGTCCTTGATGCCGATGGAACGGGGCTCACAAGGCCACCGACTCCGCGAACAAACAATCAACGCTGGGTTCGCCAACAGCATCAGCAGAGAAACCGAAAGTGTGGTTCAGCGCCTGCAGGAACATAATGTGCTAGCGATAGATAGATGGACGGGTTCATGCACGTCGAAGCCACACGCAAGGCAAGCTCCCGCAAGGGCATCGGCAACTCGCATCGAATGTAGGTTTGCTGAATGAGTGTTGTGGTATCAGTAAATCAGCTTTGTACGCTCTGCTGACGTACAATTTTGGTTTCCCTGCTACCGGACCCGCTTCGCCAACACGTTATGGCTGATCAGCATGGCTTTACCCTTCACTCTGGCGATCTCCGGCCAGTGGACCAGGTGGCCAGGGTGCCTCCCGCCGACGCTCGTCCTCCTCCAACAGGCGCATGGCGGCGCGGACAACCTCGCTCGCGTTGCGGAAGCGTCCCGACGCGATCCGGCCGGCGATGAACGTCTCGATCTCCGGGGTGAGCGACACGTTTCTGATCGTGGACTTGTTTGGCATACCGGTAACATCGGCTAGCCAGGCCGCTTGTCAACACTTGGCAACTGTTGCCATTTGTTGGTTTAGGCTCGCATTGCCTTAATCTGGTGCTACACCACAGAACACTGCTTGACCCTAACAAATTGACGTTGCTCGCTCTTGTACTAAAAACACCTTTGCATCCCACACTTTCTCAAATTAACAATATTTCACAATTTGGGCTCTGTTATAAATTCATGGCCAAGGTATAGTAATTGAGATGGAACAGAGTGGCGCCCCTAAATGAGCCAGTTTTGGTCAAATATCGGCGGACTCTGAAATCCGATCATAGGAGCTAAACACATGAATGCCGCAAACGTAAAAGCCGTTCTCGATGATACGATGCTGATTGATGGCGCAGTCGGTTCTGCGCTGGTGGACTGGAAAAGCGGCATGTGCCTCGGCACCGCCGGCGGCCAGGGCATGAACATGGAAGTTGCCGCCGCTGGCAACACGGAGGTGATCAAGGCCAAGATGAAGACGATGGCGGCGCTAGGCCTGCGCGACAACATCGAAGACATCCTGATCACGATGGGCAACCAGTATCACCTGATCCGCGTCGTAAAGGGCGAAACCTCGCTGTTCGTCTATCTCGCGCTCAACAAGGCGAACTCCAACCTGGCCATGGCGCGCCACCAGTTGTCCACAGCTGAGAAGAAGCTGGCCTAACTTATCTCGGCTTGGCGTGAGGGGCGGCACTTCGGCCGCCCCAATGCACCAGCGCCATGACTGGTTTCCCCTGTCTCCCCCCGCAATCGTCCGCTTCCTAGACGGCTTCGGCACTTGCCGTTCAAGAGCAATTTTCCCGTTCAAAGAGTGCGTTCCACAAACATCCAGCGTCCTACAATCATTTAACCCGTTCCGGAAACTTCGATACTCCTGGCTCGTTCATGCCTCGCGTTGTCTGTATGACATGCTATGCTCTCAGACCCTGTAAAAAGAGAGCAATGGCGGTTTAGAATTACGCTTGACTACGATGATGCATGTTACACTGCAGCAACTCCGGATCGCCATTGCAGAACCTAAGGGGAAGCCTTGCCGAACCCCTGGACGGTCTCCACGGGCTCTACGGTACAGGTGATGTGAGGACTTTGCGGAAGGTAGCATTCGACCTTCAGCGAACGTGGCTAGGCAGGCACGAGGGCCTGGCGATTTCGTCGCAAAAATGTTTCGACTGTGAGCACCTTTTAGGCGATGAATTTCATCGCTCATTGCGCACCTTGTGGACGCGCCCGACTGGCGCGATGGCCTCAGTTTTCAGATCTACCCAATATGACTGCGCCAGTGGTGAGCCAAGCGCGCGTAAGCAAACTCCTGGAAGTTTGCGCGCAGATGAAAAGCCAAGCAGCCTGGCATGGCCGCTGAATATCTGTGTGGCAGGCCATGCAAGTCTGCTTAGCGCGTCCGGACCTGCGCCGGGCAGGGGCTGCCATCAGGCCGCAGGTTGCAGTCGAACAAGGCGGGATCGTCCCAGCCGTCCAGCAGGTCGAACATGCCCTCTAGGAACCCGATCAGCGAGTCCGACGCGGCGGCGGCCTCCGCCACGCACCCGGCGGCCACCGCCTCCACGATGGCGAGGTGGCCCTGCAGCGTGCCGCCCAGGTCGTCCGGGCGGACCCGGCTATGGTAGATCCAGCCGATCCGGCGGAAGATCGTGTGCAGCGGCCGCAGCGTGGCTTCCAGGAACGCCTCCCCGGCGGCGGCGATCAGCAGGCGGTTGATCCGCTGGTCCAGCGCGTTGAATGCACCGATGTCCATGCCGCCGCCGAGGTTGCGCAGCTCCTCCGCGATGGCTGCCAGGCCGCTCCGGTGCGCGTCGCCCGCCCGCTCCGACGCCAGGCGCACCACGAACCGCTCCACGTCGGCCCGCAAATGCAGCAGCGTGCGCTCACGTCGGAGGTTGATAGGCGCGACCTGGATGCCGTGCCGGGGCCGGATGCGGATCAGCGTGTCGGAGGCGAGGCGGCTGACCGCCTGGTGCATCGGCGTGCGGCCGATCCCGGTTTGCGCCTGCAGATCCTGGATGGACAGGAACAGCCCGGGCGGCAGGACACATGTGACGATCATTTCCTCCAGGCGGTCATAGGCCAGGTCGGACAGGTTCGGGCGGCTGCCCTCAGCCAGGCGCAGCGCCTTCGCCCCGGCCGGGCGGGTTGCTGCATCCAGGCGCGTCATATTCGCTCCTCCATCCAGCGCCGATGCTATGCGAAGCCTCCGCTGCACGGAAGCGGCTTGTGATATTTCACAGGCAACGGTAGCGTCGGCATGTCAAAGCAGGCGTAGCCGGCACGGGCGCACCCGCAGCGCCAACGATGCGGCAAGGGGGAAACGGATGAAGATCACCGGCGTCGAGACGCTGCGCACCGCCGAGTTCGCCAACGTCCTGTGGGTCCGCGTCCACACCGACGCCGGCGTGATCGGCCTGGGCGAAACGTTCTACGGCGCCGCCGCCGTCGAGGCGCACCTGCACGACGTGCTCGCCCGGCGCCTGCTGGGCCGCAATCCCCTGCACATCGAGGCGCTGCACCGCGAGATGCTGAACCTGCCGATGGCCCAGGCCAGCACGGGAGTAGAGTATCGCGCGGCGTCGGCGGTGGACATCGCGCTGTGGGACCTGTTCGGCAAGGTGTGCAACCAGCCGGTGCATCAGATGCTGGGCGGGCTGTGCCGGCCGCGGCAGCGCATCTACAACACCTGCGCCGGCTACGGCTACGTCCGGTCCAACGACATCAAGCCGGTGTCCACCTGGAACTTTGACGACGCAGCCGGTCCCTATGAGGATTTGCAGGGCTTCATGACCCGTGCGGACGCGGTGGCCGAAAGCCTGCTCGAATCCGGCATCACCGCCATGAAGATCTGGCCCTTCGACCCCGCCGCCATCGAGAACGACGGCCTGCATATCACCCCCGCGCAGCTCAAGGCGGCGCTCGACCCCTTCGAGCGCATCCGCCGCGCGGTCGGCGACGGGATGGAGATCATGGTGGAGTTCCACTCGCTCTGGAACCTGCCGATGGCCAAGAAGCTGGCGAAGTACCTCGAACCCTACCGTCCCACCTGGTTCGAGGACCCGATCCGCATGAACTCGCCGCAGGCCCTAGCGGAATACGCCCGCAGCACGGACGTATGGGTCTGCGCCAGCGAGACCCTGGGGAGCCGGTTCGCCTACAAGGACTACCTGGACCGTGACGCCATCGGGGTCGTGATGGCCGATTTGTGCTGGACCGGCGGGTTGACGGAGGGGCGCAAGATCGCCGCAATGGCCGACACCTACCACCGGCCCTTCGCGCCGCATGACTGCGTGGGACCGGTGGGCTTCGTCGCCGGCATACACGCCTCGTTCAGCCAGCCCAACACGCTGATCCAGGAAAGCGTGCGGGCGTTCTACACCGGATGGTACAAGGAGTTGGTGACGGTGATGCCCGACATACGCGGCGGCTACGTGTATCCGATGGAAGGGCCGGGCCTCGGCACCGAGCTGCTGCCGGCAGTGTTCGAGCGCCCGGACCTCATCGTGCGCCGGTCGGAGGCATAGGGCATGTCCACGCATCTGTTCGACCTGACCGGGCGCACCGCCCTCGTCACGGGATCATCGCGCGGGCTTGGGCGCGCGATGGCGGAGGGGCTGGCGCAGGCCGGGGCCGCCGTGGTGCTGAACGGGTCGGTGGTCGGCTCGATGGGCCTGCCGGTGAACAGCGTGTACGCGGCGACCAAAGCCGCCGTGCGCTCGTTCGCCCGGACGTGGACGACCGACCTCAAGGCCCGCAAGATCCGGGTCAATGTCGTCAGCCCCGGCCCGATCGACACGCCCGGATTTGACGCGATGGCCGGCACGCCGGAGCAGGCCGCGCAGACGCTGCAGAAGGGACTTGATAGCTGGTATAAGCCGGCGCAGTAGTCGCTCCACCGGCACGGGCGAGGCCCACCATGAACCGGATCGAGAAACTCGCGGTCGATGTGCCCCTGCTGCCCACGGCGGCGGCAAGCCGCTCAGCGCCGGGCCGCGTCCGGCGCTGGCACATTTTTTGTTTTGTTTCGGCGTCCATGGTGAGCGACACGGCCCGGAGGAGCGGGCCGCGGGCCGGCGC
>CAXTOB010000449.1:0-5604 GCA_964245505.1 uncultured Acetobacteraceae bacterium
GACCAACCACACTCAGCACGCACCCCGGAAGAATGGCCATGCCGCAACGCTTACGTTCAAGCGCCGGATCAAGACCCAGACTGTGCTGCCCTCCGCCGAAACCGCCGCCATGCTGTTCTGGGCGCTGATGGCGTCGGGCCAGATCACCATGCGCAAGGTAGACGGGTGGCAGACGCTCAGCGAGAAGCTGGCTGATTCCATGCCTGTTGACCTCGCCGCCTGACCCGCGCAACGATCATATCACCAGAGACGAGCCAACCAGCCCATTTCCACCACACTCGCGACGCCACCGCGGCCGGCCCGGCGGGCGGCTCGACAGTGCATCGGACCAAACGTTGCTTCGTGAAAGGCGCCCTGAATCTCGCACTGAGCGAGGAGGCGCGCCCGGGAGAGGCACGCAAGCTGTCGGGCAGACGGCGCTGCTGGCGGCGACGGTCTGCTCCCCCCCGAAGGACGCAAGCGCTGGATGCTGGAGATGCTGGCGGGCGCAATGGTCAGGCTCGCTGACCACGAAGGGGGGGCGTGCGAGACTATGCGGCGACGCCTGACCGAGGACAACCTGAAGCCCTGGCGCCACGACATGTGGCGCATCCCGCAGGTCGACGGCGAGCATGTCGCACGCATGGAAGATGGGTTCGACCTATATGCCGAAACGCCCGATTCCAAGCGTCCGGTGGTCTGCTTTGGCGAATACCTGGTGCGACTCATCGACGAGGTGCGCCAGCCGATCCGGCCCGTGCCCGGCCAACTGAGCGCTTCAATTGCGAGCATCGCCGCAACGGCACGGCCAACCGGTTCGTGTTCCTCGACACCTATCAGCCGCGGCGCCATGTAAAGGTGATGTTGCGCGGCGCAGAACGTCTCCATGTGTATGCGCGAGCTGGCCGACGCATATCACCCCGAGGCGGAGTTGAGCCCCACAGTGCTCGACAGCTTGTCAACCCACACCGTCGGCACCGTGCATGAAACCTTCCCTGCACTCAAGGCGCACCGCATCCTGCGGCGATTGGCATTCCATCATACGCCCAAGCAGGCTACCTGGTTCAACATGGTGGAGATCGAGATCAGCGTGCTACGCGGCCAATGCCTGGATCGCCGCGTCAGCGAGCGCAAACGCCTTGTCGCTGAAATCGTAACGCAATGTGTCAGGCCGGTGCATCAAGTGAACAGTCACCACCCAAAGCGCACGCACCAAGCTTGCACGGAGCTATCTTAGCACGCCCAAACCCTCAAAATTACCGTGCCAAAGCACTAGCTATTAAATTTGAGAAGTCAGTGTTTTCAAAGTTGCCATGGTCAGGCTGCGACTTGCTACTTACCTTGCTGACTGCAGTGGTTAGAACTGCCCGGCGACGTCAGGCAGGATTGCATGGTATCATGGTATCATGCATCCGCGATACCATGCAATCAGTTACTCTTGGTTGCGTTCTAGCCACTCATCGATCGCAATCTCGATCATGCTTGCCATTGAGATGCCTTTTTGGAACCCGAGCACCTTCAAGCGCCGGTGAACTTCTGGGCGGAGCCTCATCGTCATGCTTTTTGTGCCACCACTCTGTGGTGGCAGAACGGGCACCTGAGGCAAAACCGAAGGTTGCACAGGAGCGGGAGTCATAGGACGTACTTCGGATGGATCTGGGAGTGCGACAGCCTCTTTTTTTCGTGCGATAAGATCAGATGTCATTCGGTCAGGCTGCGACATGACTACGCTGCTTTCCATTGATCCGAGTGTGGATGTACGACCAAAGCGCTGACACCTCCGCAGCGGATGGATTGGGGGCTCCAGCCTTACCGGGGGGCAACTCACTGACTACCTTTCCCCGTATCATTGAGGTCCTAAAGTCGGTGCGCTGATGAAGTACTGCCTTGGCTACAGGTCCATGCTCAGATAGGGCAGTGACGGTGTCGATCGTGATGCGTGCACGCTGGTTGGCGTTGTTCAACACGAAGAGGAGCGGCTTCTTCCGTTCCTCGATCAAATCGACGGTGCGTCCCGCTGCCCGGAGATCGTGAGGGCTGGGCGTGATGGGGATTATGACCAAATCGGCAACCTCAATGACGGTTGCGATCGTTTCCGAGATGGCCGGCGGCGTGTCTATGATGAGGTAGGTAAAGCCGGCTTCGGCTGCAGCCTTAACAGTGTCAAGCAGCGAACCTTTCATCTGCAACAGAACCGGCGTTGCCGCCTCGCGCTCGTTCCACCAGTCTGTGAGGCTTCCTTGCGGGTCGGTGTCCAGCAAAGCTACCGGCCCTAAACCGACGCGCTCGGCTTCGCAGGCTAGATGCCCACTGATGGTGGTTTTACCGGCACCGCCTTTCCGGTTGGCTATGACTAGCGTTTGAATGATAGCCTCCTATGCTGATGCCGACCATGGTATGTTGATATCACGGTATCATGCAACCATGATACCACTATGTAGAGTATGACCGAGATGCATCCACGAGGCTTTGGGGGTTGGCAAAAGGATCTATGAATATCACTCAAGGTTCAGAGTCCTGCGATATAGTTCGCATCACTCCCCTGCCACAACGCTCCGACAGCACGTGGGAGCAAGTCATGGCGAATGCCAACACCTCTGGGAGAGCCGATCCTGCTCTGGATCGCCACCAAAGCTCTGTCACAACCATAGTGGCGCTGGCAGCCGCGCGTCACCGGACTGGCGGCCAGCCCGACCAAGGCGCTGCAGTCAGCCATGAAGCTGCCTTATATCAACGGCAGAGGCATGCAACCGCAACAAAGGCCCAGTTTATGTGAGCGCGCGTTCCGTGCGGAAGTAACTCGAACCGAGCTGGAACGTCTGGTCGCAGGTGAGTCTGGGCGAGTTGGTATAGACCGAGGGTCGGACCGAAGCCGACTGCTGCGCTATAATCAAGGCGTGGCAATGCGTACACCGACGGCAGGTCCGGTAGCGCACAGGCACCCAATTGCTACGTACCATCCAGCCGACTGGGCGCTGCCATTGAACCGCGCCGGGTTTGCCGGAGGCTCCAACTCCTGAGAAGGTGGAGCCATGACGACCAAAACAACGAACAAGTTTTCGCCCGAGGTGCGCGAGCGCGCGGTGCGGATGGTGCAGGAGCACGTCGGCGAGTATCCGACGCGCTGGGCGGCGGTGCAGTCGATTGCGGCCAAAATCGGCTGTGCCGCGCAGACGCTGCACGACTGGACAAAGAAGACCGAGGTTGATGGCGGCAAGCGCGCCGGCGTGCCCAGCGAGGTTGCGGAGAAGCTGCGTGCGCTGGAGCGCGAGAACCGCGAGCTGAGGCAGGCCAACGAGATCCTGCGCAAGGCGTCGGCGTATTTTGCCCAGGCGGAGCTCGACCGCCCGTTCAGGCGATGATCGCCTTCCCGGCGCGGCGTCTTGCCGGCGACATCGACGAGCATCGCGGGGCGTATGGGGTCGAGCCGATCTGCAAGGTGCTGCCGATCGCCCCGTCGACTTACCACGAGCATGCGGCCCGGCGTGCCGATCCATTCCGGTTGCCTCTTCGCGCCAAGCGCGATACCGAGCTGCGCCGGGAGATCCAGCGCGTGTTCGATGAGAACCTCCGCGTCTACGGCGTGCGCAAGGTGTGGCACCAGCTGCGGCGGGAGGGCGTCCCCGTTGCCCGCTGCACGGTCGCCAGGCTGATGTGCGACATGGGGCTTGCTGGCGTCATTCGCGGCAAGCCGGTAAGGACCACGGTGAGCGATAAGGCGGCACCTTGCCCGCTGGACCGCGTCAATCGCCAGTTCAGGGCGCCAGCCCCGAACGTGCTCTGGGTGTCGGATTTCACATACGTGAGCACCTGGTCTGGCTTCGTCTACGTAGCGTTTGTCGTCGAACCGAGGGGTTCGCCGGGGATCGATGTATTCGCCAGGCGCATCGTCGGCTGGCAGGTGAGCCGTTCGGCACAAGCCGGCTTCGTGCTGGATGCGCTGGAGCAGGCGCTGCACGAGCGGCGGCCTGTTGGCGGCAAGCTCATCCACCATTCGGACAGGGGGTCGCAATACGTGTCCATCAAGTATTCCGAGCGCCTGGCGGAGGCTGGCATCGAGCCGTCGGTGGGCAGCGTCGGCGACAGCTATGACAATGCCTTGGCCGAGACGATCAACGGCCTCTACAAGGCCGAGGTGATCCATCGCCGCGGACCCTGGCGGACCCTGGAGGCCGTCGAGTTCGCCACGCTGGAGTGGGTCGACTGGTTCAACAACCGCCGCCTGCTCGAACCCATCGGCAACATCCCGCCGGCCGAAGCCGAGGCCATCTACTATGCCATGCTGGACGACACGCCCATGGCCGCGTAGCACTCAAACCAGAACGCCTCCGGCAAACCCGGCGCGGTTCACAGCAGGCGCTGGGATGGTTCATAGCGCATGGGCATGGGGGGCAGGCCGCTCCGTTGGTATAGGCGAGATATGGCATGCGGGTGCGTCAGATACGGACGTAGCGGTCCATCCAACTCTCAACCCTATCCGGGATCGGCCTCCAAGCCGGACAGCCGGACCAGGGCGCGGTGGACCTCGACCATCGCCATGGTGTCACGCTCGCAGTAGGCGAGCAGCTCCGTCCTGACCGAGGCCTGTGTCGAGGAGGACAGACCTCCGGACGCGAGCTGGAGAAAGCCGGCGGCAGCGGCCGCCCCGTCGGCGATGCCGGGGAGGTCGTCGTAGCCGAAACTCGGCGCCAGCGCCGGCGCCACGGCCTTGACTGAGTAGCTGTACTCGAACTCCGGCAGGTAAACGGCGCCGCGTACGACCGGCAGCAGATCGGCCAGGCGGCCAATGATCGTTTCCAGGGAGGGAGCCAGGTCGGGCATCTGCCGGGCAAGCTCCCGCAGCTGGGTCTGCTCATAGGCGGAGTAGACGATGACCGGCAGCCCGGAGCCGTCAAGGGCAGCGATCAGCGTCTCGGCGAACGCCTGCCGCGGGTCGTCCGCGCCGCTGGCGAGGAAGGCGGCGTGCGCCAGGGTGCCGTCGGCTGCCACGGTGTGCAGCGACCACTGGAACGGCAGGGTCTGGTAGGGCCGCGTGCCCTCATACAGCGGCACCGGCGGCATCATCGCCTCGAAGTCCAGGTAGCAGGCCGGCGGGCCGAAGCGGCGCAGCAGCCCTACCAGGCCGGGCGCCACGTAGGGCTGTCCGCTTGCGGTCGCGTCGCGGATGATGGCCTGCTTGGAGGTGAGCGGAAAGCCGGGCGGGATGGCGGAGATCGCGTGGATGCCGAGCGCCTCGAGCTCCTGCCGGCGGGCCGGAGTGAGACGCGGCAGGCGGGCGATCCAGTCGGCCGGCTTGTCCGCCGTGCACCGCTCCCAGAACTCGCACCCATACGGCGTGTGGCAGTGGCCGCCCGGCTCGACCAGGGGTGGGCTGTCCCCCTGCAGGCACGTGCGCATCGGCGGCAGCCGCGACGGCAGGTCGCAGCACCTGACCTCAATGGCGCCGGCCACATCTACCCGGGTGAAGAACGCCGGCCAGTCAACCTCGCCCGCGCCGTGCAGGTAGCCGGTGTTGACGTGCAGCACCTCGGTTGAGCTGACCGGCACGCCGGCGCCGGCCAGCACGTGCCGCTGCAGGGCCACATCGTCGAGGTGATGGGCCTTGACGCCCGTGCTGCTCTTGAC
>CAXTOB010000450.1:0-5604 GCA_964245505.1 uncultured Acetobacteraceae bacterium
TGCAAACCGAAGGCAGCCACCAACCCGGACCGCAGCCATCCAGGGTTCTTCCATCGGCCGCCCGGCATGGCGCCGGGCTGGACCACGCCGCCCTCGCCACCGGCGCCGAACGCCGCCGGTGCCACATCCGGCGCATTGAGGACGCCATCGACCAGGCGTGCGAGGCCGCGGCCCTCGCGCACGCCCCGCGCGGCCTCACCCGCGACCGTTCCACATGGGACCGGCGGGCCTGGAGCCGCTACATGGCCGAGGCCGTGAACCAGGCCAGCCGGCACGGGACGGAGATCACCCGGTTGCGCCACGAGGCGGCCCAGCTTGACAGGCTGGCGACGCGCGTGCCGTGACGCGGCGCCTCGACCTCACCAACGAGCAGGCCGAGTTCGTCGCATCAGCGGTGACGGAGGTGCTGCGCAAGCAGCGGACCGCCCTCGCTGCCATCATGGACGAGCGCTTCGCGCGCCGCGGCCGGGGCAAGACGGACGTGGCGTCGTGGAAGCACAAGGAAGCGAACGCCCTCATCCGGCAGATCAGCTCCCTGGAAGACGTCATCAACCTGCTCGATGACCCCGCCGGCACGCCGGACCCCACTGCACCAGGCTGAGCCTGTGCCAGCCATCCCGCACGCCCCCGGGCACGGCGGCATCCACACGCTGAATTACCCACCATCGGCACCTGCCACCGCACCCCGGCCCAGGGCCGAGCGAGCACGGCTGCCCAAAACAGGGGACCCCAACCATGCTCCGTCAGTACTACGCACAGCGCCGCCGCGGCGGCAGCAACCCTCTCGGCATCGGCGTGATCGGCGCAGGGGCTGTCTACTATCTCCAGGACAGGGATTTCTTCAGCCCCCCTCCCGACCGCTCCGCAACCTTCCGCACGCCCTGGATAGTGGAAGGGTTCTTGAACGGCACCGTGGGCGCGTCCCGCCGAAACCGGGACACGGGGCGCTGGGAGAACACCTACTTCTCTGGCCGCTCCGACATGGCGGTGGTGCGCTCGTTGCGCGATGGCCGCCGCGAGACCGTTTCCGTGCGGCTGCTGGTCCTGCATGAGGACCTCGGGCTGTGGCGGGCGCCGAACCCGTATCCCACGATGCCGGACCTGCGGCTGTATCGCACGAAGTCCCGTGCCGCCCATCCCGCACCGGCGTTGGAGCAGGCGGCATGAGCGGCCTCCCAGCCACGATGGTCCGAGCCTTGCGCGACCCTGCACCCACGGCGGCGGAGTTCACCCCGACCCGGTTCTGCCCGGCGTCCAACAAGGCTTGGTTCGCCGCGCACTACCTGCGGTTCGTGTCCAGCGACTTCCCCCGGCACCAGTTCACCAACCGCTTCTATCAGCAGCTGATGCACACCTTCGGGCACATAGCGCATTCTGCCGAGATTGCGATTATGCGGTGTGATCGTAGCCGATACGGTTTACGATTGCATTTACTCAGCCGTCGTGGACTCCGCTGCCCGATGCGCACTCCACATAAGTTCGAGGTGCCACTGTTGGGAAGGGTCAGTGCTCAACCTCTCCGCACCAACTGTTGGCCTCTGACCAGCCCCCATCGGATAGTCCGGGTTGAATTTTGCTTTATTGTTACTGAAGAGAGCGCTGTGCTACACAGGTTCAGCGCCCCGACGGCGATCGTCCCACCAGAAAACCGGGAGCACACATAGGAACCTACCCTGCGCCTGGGTTTGTAGCCCATGGAGTCGCCAGATGGCGGAAAGCGGATGTCAAAACCACTAGGATTCCCAAATGGCAGTTGAAGCATCGTGCCATTGCGGTTCGGTTACCCTTGCTGTTGCGGCAGCACCAGAAACGGTGACCGAGTGCAATTGCTCCATCTGCCGTCGTTACGGCGTGCTCTGGACCTACTACCCGCTGGCGCAAATTCGCATCTTGTGCAGCGAGGGGATGACCGAGACCTATTCCTGGGACGATCGGTCCATCGCGTTCCACCGGTGCCGCAAGTGCGGCTGCGTCACGCACTGGATGCCCATTACTCGTTCCAACGACCGAATGGGCGTGAACGCACGCCTGATGCCGCTCGACGTGCTCGCAACTACGCGCGTGCGGCGGCTTGATGGCGCGAGTACGGAAAGGTACCTCGACGAATAACCGGCCATGCCGGCGCATCGGCCGGCAAGGGGGTGCTAAAACATAGCCGTAGGTCCAAAGTCGGTGTTGTCCGGGTCGGGTCGAAGTCGGTCGGTCAAGCTATTGTCACTGACTCTTTATGATCGACGCGCGGTGGCCGATTGTAGGCTCAGCCTTCAGGCCATCGGGCTTTGCACGGGTGGACCCGAGCAGTGAGTCGATCAATGCGTCTGCCGCGCGGAACCGCCCTCGGCGCAGTTCCGGCGGCAGAACCGCCTCCATCGCATCAAGCTTTTCGGACGGGTCGGCCCGCAGGTAAATCTCCGTCGTTCGGGTGTCCGCATGGCCGAGCCAGATCGCGACCTTGCGCACGTCGCGCGTCGCCCCGAGCATCACCATCGCGCAGCTGTGCCGGAGCTGGTGGGGCGTCACCTTCCGGCCCTCCAAGCTCGGGCATGCCTTGACTGCGGCTCGCGCGTGCTTGGCAAGGATGTACTCGAACCCATCGCGCGTCATCGCTCCACCGGCAGCGTTGACGAAGAGTTCTGGTGCCTGTGCGCCGCCGCGCAGCGCGATCCAAGCGCGGAGATCGCGTGCCGTCTCACGCCAGAGCGGCAGCAGACGCTCGCGCCGGCCCTTGCCAACAATGTGGACGCTCGGCGCGGGTCCGAGAGAGATGCTTCCGAACTGCAGTCCAACCAGCTCCGAAACCCGCAGCCCTCCTGCAAAGCAAAGGTGGAGCATGGCGCGGTCGCGGACACCCGCGCGCGTCGAAAGGTCCGGCGCGTTCAGGATCGCACGCACCTCGGTCATCGAGAGATGCCGCACGAGTGGCAGGCCACGCCGCTTGGCGGGGATGTCGCGAATGCGGCGCACCTGCTCAAATGCACCAAGCTCGCGCGTCTCGACATAGCGCATGAACGCCCTGACGGCTGCAAGGCGGGCATTGCGCGTTGACGCCGAACTGCCCCGGTCACGTTCTATGTGGGCGAGGAAGGCGAGTACTAGGTCTGCGTCTATTTGTTCGAGCTGCAGGGCGGACGGGCGGACGAGCAGTCGCTCTGCGGCAAAGGAAAACAAAAGGCGCAGCGCGTGAGAATACGTCTCGCACGTCTGCAAGCTGTAGCCCCGCACGACCGGCATGTGCTCGCGCACAAAGCCGGTGACGAGCGCAGCTATGGGCGTGCCGGTCATTGTGTCCCCCCAGCCATAAGTAACTCGGCGGCCGACGCCATGCCCGCCATCAATTCCGGCGTCGCCTCGAAATACCAATAGGTGTTCTTGATGTCGGTGTGCCCCATGTACGTGGACAGCGCGATAAAATGTTCCGCCACCGAGCCTCGGTCGGCCTTACAGGCTTCGAGAGAGCGTGTAGCAAAGGTGTGCCGAAGATCGTGTATGCGGCACGGCCGGGCTCGCCCGGTCTCAATGCCGGCAAGCTTGGCGATAGTGCGGAAGGTGTAGTTTGCCATGCTGGGCCCGATCCGTCGCTTACTCGCCGAAACGAACAGGTGCCGGTCAGTAATCCCGAGCCTGCGGCGCGCGTTAATGTAACGGCTGAGCGCCTCAGCCACGGTCGGGTGCAGCGGCACGCGCCGTGCCTTGCCGAACTTGCCTTTGCGTATGACGAGCGTGCCCCCGGCAGGCTCCATGTCGTCAAATTCCAGGTCGAGTGCCTCCGAGATGCGCAGCCCGGTGCTGGCGATGAGGCCGAGAAGCGTGGCATAGATCTCGCGTCGGAGAGGATAGGTGCGGTGAAGGCGTCCGGCCGCCTCGACCAACCTGACCACCTCGCCCCGGCTGTAAATATAGGGCGCCTGCCGTTGCGGCATTGTCGGAAACAGCCCCGTCGGCGGCAGCTCGTGTGCTGGATCCTCAGCGCGGAGGAACGCCGCGAACATGGCCACCGTGCGAAGCTGAATGCCGCGCATGAGCGGCGTCGAGGCCATGCTCGCCCACTCCAGCGCACGCGCCGCGCGGACATGGGTGTCGCCTGCGACCTCGGCGAACTTCGCAAACGCCCGCAAGGATCGCTCTGCCTCCATAAGCCTGTATCCGAGGCCTCGTCGCAGTGCCACGTAGCGTTGGACGTCTCCGCTCAGCACGGCACCACTCCCGGCCATGGCTGGGCGACAGCGAGCAGGTGCACATCGTCAGCCTTGGCGTACTTTACGGTGGTCGCTGGCCGGCTATGGCGCAGCACTGCGCCGATCCCGGCGAGGCTCGCCCCACCGCGGAGCATGCTCGTTGCCGCGGAATGCCGGAGGAGATGGCAGCCGCGCGTCGGTGCGGAAATACCGGCTTTGTCCAACTTTCGGGCTACGAGTCCCGCGAGTGCCTGCGTGCTCATCGGCCGAAGTGGCGGCAGCACCGTGAGGAAGACCTCGGGTAAGATGACGCGAGGCCGCACGTCGCGAAGATAGCTTATGAGCGCGTCCCCGACATCCTGTGGCAACGGGAGCAGCTCCCCACGCTGGCCCTTGCCGGCCACTGCGAGGGTGCCGGCCCGGAAGTCGATGTCGGAAAGGCGGAGGTGCACCACGTCGCCCGCGCGCAGCCCAAGACGCCCGAGCAGCAGCAGCACCGCCCGGTCTCGCAGACCTACCCCGAACCGCGGGATGGACGCGAGTAGACGTACGAGATCAGCTGGCGCGAGAAAGCGCGGAATAGTTGGATTGGACCACATGGCCACTGGAGGCAACGCTTTGTCCATCCCGGGTGACAGGCGCTTCGTTGCGCTAAGGAAGCGCAGGAAGGCGCGAACGGCAGTGCAGGTCATCTTGGCTGCTGCCGGGCCGTGTCGCTGCGCCCGCTGCAGAGCGAAGTCTCGTATAGTTCCAGCCGTATAGACCGCTGGCGCGTCTCCCAGCGCACCGACGAGGTCCAGCAGGGCCGGCAAGTAGCTTGTTACGGTCGCGGGCGTCACGCCGTGATGTTCGAAAAGCCAGGCGCGGAACTCGCGTAGAAGCGGATAGGCCTCAACCGGCGAGCATGCAGGCTTGCTGCAAAGGATTCCGTTTGCATCGAGAAAGCTGAGGTAGAGTCGTGCCGCGCCGATTGTCTCATCATTCGGCCCGAACTGATATTTCCGACGCGGACGGACACGAACAGCCGCGATGCAGGCTGTCAGTCCCTCCGCGAGATCCTGCCTCTCGCGCCCAGTCGCTTTCAGCCATTCCGTCCACGCTGCGAGCGACTGGAGTCTGCGCTGAACGGTCCTTGGTCTGCAGCCTCGATCCCGGAGCCAGGCGGCGAAGCCATCGAAGTGTTCTGCTGCGATCCCGGCAAGAAGGCGGCAACGGGTCTCTGGTGCCAAGGGGTGGTCTGCGTGCATGGCCGTCTCCTCACCGGATACGGCGTTATGCGGCCTGTTTCTGGGCAAACGCTGTGACGTGTATCACCGCGACTAGTGCTTCTAGGCCGTTGCATTTCGCCGCACCGCATAATCGCAATCTCGGCAGAATGCGCGTTATGCCTTGCTCCGCATAAAGCCCACTACGACCTGGCGGGCTTCTG
>CAXTOB010000451.1:0-5595 GCA_964245505.1 uncultured Acetobacteraceae bacterium
AGCCTGGACACCAACACGCCGCAAACGCCGGGCATGAACCGGGCGGCGGCGATCAACTTCGCCCGGGTGGGCGCGCAGCGGATCTGGGCCGGGACGGTCCACATCCACCCCGACGCCAAGACCGGGGCGCACCATCACGGCGCGCTGGAGAGCGTGATCTATGTGATCCGCGGGCGCGCCCGGATGCGCTGGGGCGACAGGCTGCAATGGGTGGCGGAGGCTGGGCCGGGCGACTTCATCTTCATCCCGCCCTATGTGCCGCACCAGGAGATCAACGCATCAACGGACGAGACGCTGGAGTGCGTGCTGGTGCGGAGCGACCAGGAGGCGGTGGTGGTGAACCTGGACATCGAGGCGGTGGAGCGGCCGGAGGGGGTGGCTTGGGTGGATCCGATCCATAAGGCATAGGATGGAGACTCAGCGGTTTGCGGAGTGATGTATGCCAGCGTGGTGCAGGGATCGGCTGGTTGGTGCTGAGAGGTTGGACAGAGTAGAAGGTCGCCTACTCTCCTGACCTCTGGACGTCCCTCTTTGCCGTTCAAGCTGAACCAAAACCGCCGCCGTCACATCCCGCGGGCGCGACGCCGGGTGACGAACTGGCCAGCCTACGATGCCAGCCTGCGCCAGCGCGGCAGCTTGACGGTGTGGATCACCGACGAGGCGGTCGCAGCCTGGGCGGCCGAGCCACGCACGACGCGTGGCGGCCAGCCCTGGTATTCGCCGCTGGCCATCCTGACAGCGCTCACGCTGCGCGCGGTGTTCCGCCTCGCCTACCGGCAAGCCGAGGGGCTGATCGGCTCCATCGTCCGCCTGCTCGGCCTCGGCCTACACGTGCCGGACCACACCACCTTGAGCCGGCGTGCGGCGACCCTGGATGTGCCGCGGCCGCAGCGGCCCAGCACCGGAGTTGGTGACCCTGAGCCCCTGCACCTGCTGGTGGACAGCACGGGCCTGAAGCTGGGCGGCAAGGGCGAGTGGCTGCTGGAAAAGCACGGGACGGCGACGCGCCGGTCATGGCGCGTGCTGCACGGGGGCGTGGACGCCGGCACTGGCCGGATCGTGGCCTTTACCCTGACCACCAAGGACGTGGACGACGCGTCCCAAGCCGGTCCTTTGCTCGACCAGATTGCCGGATCCGTGGCGTCGTTCGTCGCCGACGGCGCGTATGACCAGGACCGTGTCTATGCCGGGGTTGCCGAGCGCCATCCCGAAGCGGCCGTTGTCGTCCCGCCGCGCGCGACTGCGGTGCTGAGCGACACAGCCGAGAGCGCACCCACACAGCGGGACGGCCACCTCCAGTACATTGCCCGGCACGGGCGCATGTCTTGGCAGAATGCGTCTGGCTACAATACGCGAGCCCGGGTCGAAGCCACCATGAACCGGTGGAAGCAGGTGATCGGCGACGAGTTGCGCGCGCACACGGACGAGCGCCGGGCGACCGAGGTGGCCGTTGCCGTCCACGCGCTTAACCGCATGCTGGACCTGGGACGCCCAAGTTACGTCCGCGTCGCCTGATCCCATACGCAGGCAGGGGCTGGTGCGCCCGCACCCCTTATCCGTGCACCACGCTCACGCACAGACAAACGGGTAAAGCTTCAAACGAGATGAGCCAGGCTCCTGAGCGGCAGTCGTCCAGTCATCCGCCCGCCCTTTGCAGGATTGGACCGGAAAGCCCCAATCCGGTGTTTACGATCGCGATATGCGTCAGCGCCTGGGGAAAGTTGCCCATCAGGCACTGGTTCGGCACGTGATACTCTTCCGAGAAGAGGCCAAGGTCGTTGCCCACGCTCAGAACACGCTCGAACAGCATCCTGGCTTCGGCGTGGCGGCCCTGAAGGGTCATGCAGTCCGCAAGCCAGCAGGAGCAGGCCAGGAACACGCCTTCCTCGCCGCGCAGCACGGTGCCGCCCAGGAACGGCACTTCCTGTCGGCGGACCAAGCCGCCCTCGGACAGCTTCTCCTCGATCGCTGCGATCGTCGCCGTCATCCGGTTGTCGGTGGCAGGCAGGAAGCCCACCAAAGGAAGCAGAAGAAGGCAGGCGTCCAGCGTGGTGCTGCCATAGTGCTGGGTGAAGGTGCCGCGCGCGGGGTTGAAACCCTTCTCGCAGATCTCCGCGTGCATGGTGGTGCGTAGCGCCTCGAGCGTCCGGCGGCGCGCCGGGTCGAGGCGGTGTTCGGCCGAAAGGCGCAGGAACCGGTCCACCGCGACCCAGGCCATCACCTTGGAGTAAACGTAATGCTGGGGTGCGGCACGCGACTCCCACATGCCCTGGTCCGGCTCCTGCCAGATGCGCTCCAGGTGTTCGATCAGTCGCCCTTCCGTGTCCGCCCCCCACTCGCCGCGGTCGATCCCGGCCCGCTTAGCAAGCGCAGCGCTGTCCAGCACCTCGCCGAACACGTCGAGCTGGCGCTGCCCGGCGGCGGCGTTGCCCAGGCGCACCGGCTGCGCCCCGTTCCAGCCCGGCAGGTGCGGCAGCTCGGTTTCGTCGATCCGCCGCCCACCATCGACACGATACATGATCCGCATCTTGTCCGGAGCACCGGCAACGGCGCGCAGCAACCAGTGCAGCCAGTCCCGTGCCTCGTGGTGAAACCCGGCATTGAGCAGCGCCGCCAACGTGAAGGTCGAATCCCGCAGCCAGCAGTAGCGGTAGTCCCAGTTCATGGAGCCGCCGAGCTCCTCCGGCAGCCCGAGCGTGGGTGCGGCGACGATGCCGCCAGTCTGGTGGTGGGTGAGGGCCCGCAGCGTCAGAAGCGAGCGCTTCACCGCCTCCGGCCAGTCCGTCGGCTTGTCAAACGGCGCGATCCAGGTCTCCCAGGCGGCAACGGTGGCCGCCAACGCCGTGTCGGCATCCAGGGACGCCGGCACGCCCTCGTAGGACGCACGGTGCTGCAGCACGAAGCAGGCGACCTCGCCGGCGCGCACCGTGACCCGCGCGTGCAGCTCGTCGCCGCGGCGTTCCATCGCGGGGCCGCGCAGCGCCAGCAGGTCGGGGCCGACCACGCCTTTCCAGCCTTCCTCGATCGCGACCCACCAGGGTGGCACCTCGCCGAAGCCGAAACGCGGGCGCAGCGTCACGGTGAACGTCATCTCACCTGTCAGGCCCTCCAGCCGCCGCACCAAAGCGGAGCCGTCCACGGCGGGAAACGGCATGAAGTCGGTCAGCCTGGCTGAAGCACCATCCCCGGTGAACTCGGTGTCGAGCACCAGCGTGTCGCCGCGATAGCTTCGCGAGCTGGTGAAGCGGCCCTCGGGCGCGATGCGCCAGGTGCCTTGCGCCTCGTCGCCCAGCAAGGCGGCGAAGCAGGCGTCGCTGTCGAAGCGCGGCCAGCACAGCCAGTCCACCGCGCCGTCGCGTGCCATCAGCGCCACGGTGCGGCCATCGCCGAGCAGGGCGTAGTCCTCGATCGGCTTGGAGGCGGGCGCTGTTTTGAACAGGGTCACATCATCCGCCCATGCAGGTTGAACAACACCACCAGCGTGCCGCCGACCATGAGGGCGATGATGAGGGCGGAGAACAGGATCAGCTGCAGGTCGGCCCGGGCGGAGCGCCGGAGGTCGATGTGCAGGAAGAAGCGGAGATGCACCAGCAGCTGCACGAGCCCGAGGCCCAGCACCGTGTAGAAGGCCTCCCGGCCGGTCAGCACGCGGGTCGCCACAAGGCCGAAGGCCGCCAAGGTGAGCAGCAGGGCGGTCCCGTAGCCGAGAATGAGCGAGCGGGTCTCGTTCCGCTCCAAGCGCGGCGAGGTCATCGGATCGCACCCTGGAGGTAGACCACGGAGAAGATGGCGATCCAGACGATGTCGAGAAAATGCCAGAACAGGGATAGGCGGATCAGGTTCACCTTCAGCGGGCGGTCCAGGCCCAGGATCCACATCTGCAGCAGGAGCACGGGCAGCCAGACGACGCCCGTCAGCACGTGCAGTCCGTGCGTACCCACCAGCGCCGTAAACGCCGACAGGAAGAAGGAGTGGTCGGCCGTGGCGCCCTCGTGGGCCATGGTGGCGAAGTCGTGGATCTCCATGCCGAGGAAGGCCACCCCCAGCACCCACGTCAGCAGCAGCCAGCGCACGGCCAGGCGTCGGTGGTGCCGGGTCAGGCGGTGCATGCGCTTTAGCTCGATGGAGGCCATGCCGAAGGTGAAGGAGGAGGTCAGCAGCAGCATGGTCTCGATGAAGGCGGGGCCGAGCTTGACGATTCCGGCGAGGTCCGGTCCGCCTTGCGTGGCCTCCAGCGACGTGCCGAACAGGGCGAAAAGCAGGGCGAAGATCACCGCGTCGCTCATCAGGAAGACCCAGAAGCCGAACACGTCGCTCTCGACCTGCTCCGCCTCCTCGCGGGACGCGTGCTCCAGGTTCAGACCGGCGTGACGCAGCGCGGGGGCAGTGGGGGCGGTGCTCATGCGTTGCGCGCCACAGGTTCAGCGAAGCCTTTGGCCAAACCCTGGTTGAAGCCGGTCTCCTCCTGCTCACGCGGCACGGGCAGGACCGCGTGGGCCTGCGCGAGCCAGCGCCGGTCCACGGCCTCGACCTCCGCCGCCGGAATGACCTTGGTCGTGTCACGCGCGAAGGAGCGCGAGATGATCGTCAGCACTACCACGGCCGCGAACAGCCCTGTCATCCACCAGATGTGCCAGACCAGCGCGAACCCACACAGGCCGGACGCGACGCCGATCACCAGGCCGCAGGCGGAGTTCTTCGGCAGCCGGATGTCCCGGTAGTGGTCCGCCACCCGGTAAGCGCCGCGGTTGCGCTTGCGCCAGTAGAACGCGTCACGGTCGCCGACATGCGGGATGGTGGCGAAGTTCCACTCCGGCGGCGGGGCGGACAGCGACCATTCCAGGCCGCGCGCGTCCCAGGGGTCGCCCACCGGCACCATGTTCGCCGCCCGATCCCGGATGCTGACGTAGAGCTGCACGAACAAGGACGCCAGCCCGGCGAACAGCACGAAGGCGCCGAACAGTGCGACGTAAAGCCAGGGCCGGAACGCCGGGTCGAACACCGCCTGGGTGCGGCGCGCCATCCCGGAGGCGCCCAGCACATAGAGCGGGAAGAACGCCAGGTAAAAGCCTGCGAACCAGCAGCCGAACGAGATCCGCCCCCAGCGCTCGTTCAGCCGGAAGCCGAACGCCTTGGGAAACCAGAACATATAGCCGGCGATCATGCCGTACAGCGTGCCGGGGATCAGCATGTTGTGGAAATGCGCGACCAGGAACAGCGTGTCGTGCACCACGTAGTCGAGCGGCGGGGTGGCCAGGATGATGCCGGTGAAGCCGCCCAGCACGAACGTGACCATGAACGCCATCGAGAACAGCATGGGCGGCGTGAATCGCACCTCGCCGCGGAACATGGTGAAGATCCAATCGTAGATCTTCACCCCCGTCGGGATGCCGATGGTCATGGTGGCGATGCCGAACACCGAGTTGACGTTGGCGCTCTGCCCCATGGTGAAGAAGTGGTGCAGCCAGACGGTGAAGGACAGCACTGCGATCGCCGTCGTGGCGAGTACGAGCGAGGTGTAGCCGTACAGCTCCTTGGATGCTCAAGACTCCCCTCATTTTCAGATCGCACCGAACATCTCGCGGAAAGCCGGCT
>CAXTOB010000452.1:0-5587 GCA_964245505.1 uncultured Acetobacteraceae bacterium
CGATGGTGCTGGGCGCGATCCCCGTCGCCCGCGACACCGCAGCGATCCCCCCGTGGCCCGCCGCACGCGCCTCGCTGACCGCAAACAGCCGGCGGCCCCGCTCATCCAAGTGCGGCGACAACAACGCAAAACGCGAACGGATCAGGTCAACATCGATCATCCCGCCAAACTACGGCACCATGACCCCCCACGGGAATCCTACGGATCAGACCGATTCTGTTGGTTTTATACAGGCCCTAACGCGTCGGCCGGTTGGCGCCCGGCATCCTGAATAGCCATCGCTCGCACCGGGGGTCGTGAGTGAACAGCGCATTTCAGGCAAAAGGGAAAACTTGAACGCGGTCCAGGCTTGTCCCGAAGAGCTTATCGTCCGCCCCGACACGTTCCTTGATGGCGCGCTCCAGTGCGGCTTTGCTGCAGGCCACGAAGGCCGGCTTCCAGCCTGTGGGCGCTGCCGGCTCAACTTCATGGCGCCACGCGTGGAACCTGTCGTCCGCCGTCGCAAGGACCATCCGGAACGCCCCCCAGGCTGCGACGCGATCTGCCTCCTGCCAGAACCGGGCATGGTATGCGCGAGCATAGGCATTCGTCTCGACACGCCGCTCAAGGTCGTCGGCGCAGTCGCCAACCCACGTGCCGCCGACGTCGGCTTTCTGCACCAACGCCGCGAATGCTAACTGATCGTATCCGGCGAAGCTCGCCAGGGTCAGAGACGTCGCCTTGCGCCAGAGCTGCGGCGCGCCAGCGAGGGCCTTGATTGCCCCATCCAGCCATGCGGCCTTGCCCGACCTCATGGCGGTCAAGGTAACCTCCTGCAGGTCTTTGTCCACCTGGCACGCCGCAAGCACCTCCGCCTTGGCGGCGTCGGACGCCGGGGTGGATGGCCCGGCGAACGCGGCCGCTGCTGCGCCCCCGTCAACTTTGCAATCGGCGTGCTGGAACAGGGTGCGCCAGAACGGCAACGCCAACGGATGTCCGGCCTCGAACAGCGCCGCCGCGAGCGTGTCGTGGAAGCTCGCCAACCGCAGCCTGTTCCGCTTTCCGGCCAGGCCGTCGGCGGTGGCGCCCTCTGCCCAGCGCTGCGCCAGGTCGGGTCTGGCCCGCACCATCTTGCCCAAGCCACCGGCGTCGAACCCCATTGCGTGCCAGGCGTAGGCGTCGGTGCCCCATGCCTCGGTGAGCTGCTGCTCCCGTTCCTCAAGCCGGCGGAGCTGGGCGTCGGCGTTCCGCGCCGGGTCCAGCTCCGGCAACGGATCGTCGAAGTTGCGCCAGCTCGCACCCGGGTGGATGATCCGGACCGAGCTGCTGTCCAGGGATGGCATCGTTGGCCTGCCCATGCCGGCCGTTTCGGCTGCGGCAGGCGCCGTGACGGGCGGCGGCTCCCGCTGCGGCGAAGCTGCCCCGCTCACATGCGACCAGGCCAGATCGAAGAAGGATGCAGCCAAGCCGGCATCGGCCTCGTCCCGGTCTTGCCATCCCAGCGCATAGGTGAGTGCGGCAGGGTGGAGCCGGGCCGCCAAGTCCGGGACGGATAGGAAGCCGCCCCAGAGGGCGACCAGGGACGATCCGTAACTCGCCTCCCAGCTCGTCCGCTTGGCTTGCAGCGGCCGGGTGCCTGCGGCCAGAGACCGTCCAAGACTGGCATCCCTGGTGCGCCAGGCGATCCGCAGGGCAACGCCGCGAAGCACTAGGTCAGTGTCAGAGCAGCATGATGTGACGCATGCGGCTACATCCGGGGCAAGTGGCGGGCACGCCCCAAGCAGCCATAATGCACGCAGCCTTTTCTTGGGGCCTTCTGCGGGGTTCCCAGCGACGGCAAGCAGCTCGGCTTGCGTGCTCGACGGCAGCGGCTCGATCCAATGTTCCAAATCCAGACTGTTGAATGCACCCTCGGGACGCCCGGTGATGGCGGCTGCGCGTTCCTGAGTCGTGAGAAGCCCAAGGATGCCGGCCAGCAACTTCTCGCTTACGAAACTTTTCTGCTGCCAATCCCTCTCCCCCTCAGCCTGAGCCTCGCAGGCCAGGTCGAGCCGGCGCACGACATCCAGGACTGGATCGGCGTCCACCTGGTTCAGGGCCGGCGTGACCTGCGGCAGCAGTTGCCCCAGACCCTGCAAACCGTCCAAAGGCCTGCTTGCGGTCGTGCCGACGACGCGACGGTAGAAGGCGGCCAGGGCCTCTGGCCGCCGCGCTGCCAGCACGAGGCCCAGCTCCTCGCACAGGTGGTCCTCGTATGCTCTGCCCAGAGGTCCGGCAACCTTGGCCGGGTCCACCGCGGCCAGCTCCGCCTCCACCCGGTCAAGGAAAGAGGAGGGAACGGGCCAATCGGGATCGAGGAGCAGCCGCTTGGTCTTGCCGATCAAGCTGCGGACGGACACATCGGCGCGGGCGAGACAGGCCGCATGCTGTCCGTCCTCCAGCGCGAACCAGCTCGTGCAGGGGTCCGCATCATGCTCGCGCAGCAACCTCTGGTGGTATTCGTTGGGCGGACCGGGACGGCTCTCGGCAAGCTGCCGCGCGTCCCTGGTGCCCAGGCACCGCAGCAGGTGCCGGGACGCATCGGCGCCCAGCTCGCCTGCCTCCACAAGGCGGCGGCAATCCGGCAGCAGATCGCCCGCAAGGTCCTCGTCGGTCAACCGGAGGGCCCAGGCCATCGTCTCAGCCTCCGTGGCGGAGCCCATGACGGCGGAGGACGCCGCCCATGCGACGCACGCCGGCAAGAAGGGTGCCCGCCGTCCCGCAGCGAGCAGCACGATCGCGAGCCGCCGCAACCGCATCAGGCCGTCGTCGCCGGTGACATGGAGCGGGACACCAAGGACATGCACCGTTGTCCCCGGCTCGGCAGGACGCCCAAGCCGGCGCTCGATCGCCTCGCGGACTTGCTCCTCTTCCGACCCGCCGTCGTCCCGGCGCGTTTCCGGGCCGTCGGCGTGGACCAAGCCCAACCACCGCTCGGCCGCACGCACCAGCACCGGCAGCACGGCGGGATCGTCGCGGTTCTGCGCGAATGCCCGCCCGATGGCGTCCTGGCCTGCCCCGCGGGAGTCGGCCGATGGCCAAAGGCGTTCAGCAGCAGCCACGAAGTCGTCCGGGATGCGCCGCACGTAGCCGAGCACGGCCACACGCAAGGCGTCGTCCCAGTTCCGCAGGCGAAGCCAGTGCAGCAGCAGTTCGCGCCGTGCCTCAACGGGATAACCCTTGTCCACGAGCGCGTGAAACAGCGCCGCGGCGGCCGCATCCACTTTGAGGTCGGCTGACGGCTCAGGCTCGAACCACTGCGCCACCGCCTCCGCCAGCGCAGGCGCCCCGGCCCCGGAACGGGCCTTCGCCGCGAGGTGTTCCGCAAGCAGGAGGCCCATCGCATATGACAGCCGAAGCGGTTCCACCCGGAAGCGGCCTGCCTGCCCGTCCACGGGCACGAGAACGCCGCTGGTCAGCAGCTCCTCGACCACGTCCTGCCCGCGCTGGCCGGAGGGCGCCAGCTCGGCGATCTCGCGCCTGGACAGGCCGCTTGCAGCAGCGCGGTGGTGGCGCGCCGCTTCAACGATGGCGTCCTGGAGTTCGGCCCCGGACAGCGGGTAGTGGTCCTTCGCCGCCGCCCGGCTGCACAGGTCCAGGTAGAGCAGGCGCGCCCGGGTGCAGTCTCCGTCCCGCACCATCTCGGCGTAGTGGCGGCACACCAGGCCGCAGTAGCGCGGAAGGCGGATCAGCCCCTGCAGCTCGTCAGGAATGTCGTCCAGACGGACCTCGCCGCCGCGGAGCGCCTGCGCCAGTTCGGCATCCGAGTAGCTGGCCACCTCGGTTTGCCGGAAGCTGCCGCCCACCTTCGGGTCGCACCGTTCCGACCAGTGGATCGGACGGTCCACCACCAGCACCGCAATTCGCCCGGCGCGCTCCGGCAGCAACGCGGGCGCAAGGAACGCCGGCCAGTCCACGTCCGTCCGCTCGTTGAGGCCATCGATCACCACTAGGATGCGCGGGGGATGGCCGTCGTCCGCCCCTAACCACCGCTGCAGGCGCTTGTCCCATCGGCCATCTTCCACAGCCGGGCCAGCCCAACGGCTGAGCAACCTCGGCAGCAGGTCGTCCAAGGTGTCCCGGTCGCCTATCCGCTCGGCAGAGGCCGACATCGGCAGCACCAGCCAACTCGCCAGGGGCTGCCCGCCCAGGTCGGCCAGCCAATCGAACGCGGCCCATGTCTTGCCGCTGCCCTCTTCCCCGACCAAGGCCAGATGCCGGCCTTGCAGCGCCGGGCCGGCGAGCCATGCCGACAAGCCGCCAGCAACGGCCGTGCGCCTGACCAGGCCCGATGCAGGGCCGCGCACGGCAACGTCCTGGCCGAATCGGCGACGCGCGGTGGGCACTGAGGCGAGGGTCTGTTGGATGGCCATCCCGGCCCTTGCGGCCGCATCCTCGAAACCCAGGAGCGTAGTGTCCAGCGCACGCCGCAACTGGCTGTAGTCGGCGTCAAACGTCGGCAAGGCGCGGACCGCGGCCAGCTCGCGCATGAGCGGGCTGCTCCCATCAGGCTCGGCCACGCTCCTGTCGAAGCGGGCGATGACCTCTGGGTGGGCCGCCATCAGCGTGTGCAGCCGCGGCACCGCGCCAGCGTCCAGGCATAGCGTGTCAAAGCCCAGCTTGGCCGCTGCCTGGTCGATCTCGCGCAGGTCGCTGGGCGACATGACGGCTGTCGTGGCCAGCAGCCACAGGTCGGGCTGCAGCGGCATGTTGGACACCTCCATCAGTTCGCCGAGCAAGGACCGCAGCTCGGGCCGTCCGGACGCAAGGTAGTGCTTGGCTTCGAACGACAAGACAGCCCCGCCGTCGCGGTCAGCCTCGCCATCCATGCCGTGCTGGCTGCCGGACTTCTGCAACCGGAAACGCCGTCCTGTTTCGGCTTCGAGCAGCGCAGCCACAAGCCCCTCGAAGCCATCGTATCCCACATGCGGCAGGCTGCGAAGGAACCGCTCCAGCGCAGATGCGACCGAAGCGTCTGGCGAGCTGCGCTTACGCCCTGACTTCATGAAAGTAGCCCGATCCGATTTTGCTTGTTCAACACAGTGGCACCTCTTGGAGATGCCTGGTGTACTTGGGCATCATCGTACCGGGGAGTACAACCGGGTCCGGCGGTGGTTGTCCCGCGAAAGCTGGCTAACACCTTGCATGTACATCGTCGAGACGGTTGCCCGATCCTGAACCAGACCTCGAGCTTGCCCATTGGATCCGGGGCAGAGCTGACCGTCGCCTGCGCTGCCCCGTCCGAGCTGCTAGTCGGCGCCAGGCCGATTTTGATCTCCGGTTATTCCTCGCCCACAGGCCTACGCCGGAGCGTCGAGACCACCTTGCCTGGCACCGCGGACGAGGCGGCGCTCGGTCCCGGGATGAAAGGCCTGCCTGCCCGCAGGGTAGCCCGCCGCAACCCGGCGCGCGGGCCGGGGCCGGCGCATCTGCCGCGCGAGTGGATAGTCATCCCTGAATGCGAAAATCGCGCGGAACGATGTCCCAGCATGCCGACGTCGCCCGCGCCATGAACTACATGCTTGTCTGATGATGTTCCCACCCTTTCCGGCAAAGATAGGGTGCTGCC
>CAXTOB010000453.1:0-5092 GCA_964245505.1 uncultured Acetobacteraceae bacterium
TGCGTGTTGGGTAACGTGTGGCATTTCATGGTGCTGCGGGCGCTGATGGGGGTGTTCGCCGGGTTCAACGCGGCGACGATCTCGCTGGTGGCGAGCCAGGTGCCGCCGCAGCGGCTCGGCTACTCGCTCGGCTGGCTGAGCACCGGGCAACTGGTGGGGGCGCTGATCGGGCCGCTGCTGGGCGGCTTCATCGCGGACGTCACCGGCTCCTACCGGGCGCCGTTCGTGTTCACTTCCGGCGTGTGCGCGATGTGCGGCGTGCTGGCGCTGGTGCTGGTGCAGGAGCGGTTCAGCCCGCCCAAAGGGGGGGCCAGCAAGGCGACGCTGTCCCAGAGTTTTGCCATGCTCTCCCGCTCGCCGGGGCTGCTGCCGTTATTCGTCGTGCTGCTGCTCGCACAATTCGGGGTGCAGGCGGTGCAGCCGGTGGTGACGCTGTATGTGGAGCAGTTGGTGGGGCCGCTGCCGGCATTGGCCACCTTGGGCGGACTGGCCTTTTCAGTGACGGGCGTCGCGGACCTGATCGCCTCGCCCTTCCTAGGGCGGCGGTCGGACGTGCTCGGCTACCGCCGCGTGCTGCTGATCGCGCTGGCGGCCGCCCCCCCCCCTCCCTCGGGGGGGGGGCGGCCGGGCGCGGCCCCCGCCGCGGGCGGCTCCCCGCGCGGGCGGGCGCCGCCGTGGCCCGCCCGCCGCAAGCCTTCGTGCCGAACTACTGGAGCTTCGTCGCAGCGCGGTTCGCGCTCGGCTTGTTCGTGGGCGGCATCCTGCCCACGGCCAACGCACTGGTCGGACGGCTGGCGCCGCCGGGGGACCGGGGCACGGTTTACGGCGTGACTGCCTCGGCCATGTTCCTGGGCCAATCGCTGGGGCCGCTCTCGGGTGGGGCCATCGCAGCCACGCTGGGTCTGAGATGGGTGTTCCTGGTCACCGCGGTCCTCCTGACGGCCAATCTTGTCTGGGTCTGGGTCAAGGTGCCGGAGGTGCGATAGGCAACCAGCCCGGCGCGGATACAGGCGCCATGCGATCAGCCCGCCCTGGCCGCCGTCCCGGTCAGGCGCCCGATCTCGGCGACGATCTCCGCCGTCGTGACCTGCCGGCAGTAGCCGCGGTTGTTGCGCAGCGACCAGTCATGCCGCTCCTGGCTGAGGGTGGCGCAGGCGTCGGTCACGGTCGTCACGAGGTAGCCAAGGTCGCACGCATCCCGCACCGCGCTATCAATGCACTGGTCCGTCAGCACCCCGGCGATAATCAACGACCGTACGCCGAGATTGCGCAGCACATAATCTATGTTGGTGGAGATGAACACGGACGAGGAGGTCTTCGGCAGCACGATCTCATCCTCCGCCGGCGCGATGGCATCAATCACCCGGCCATCCCAAGACCCGCGCGGCACGTTCAGCTTGCTGATCTTGTAGTCCAGGCTGCGGTCCCGGCCGTCCTTCGTCAGGTTCTCGATGACGGTGTACATCACCTCGATCCCACCGGCGCGGCAGGCCGCCTGAACCCGCTGCATGTTCGGCACCGCCGTCGCCTGCATGGTGCCGAAGAACCAGCCGTAGCGGCCGTCCCGCTCGGCCAGGTCCATGTCGGCAAACTCGCCGCCATCTGGCCCGGCGTTGTAGTTCTGCACGTCTATGAACAGCAGGGCGGCATGGTCCGGGTCAATCTCGACGTCGCGGCTGAGCTGCATGGCCAGGCTCCTAAGCAAACCTCCGGAGGTTTGCGCACAGGTGAAAAGCTAATATCGAGCGCCCTTCGCTCTGACCGTTTCAGTCATTGCGATGAGCGCAGCGACGCGGCAACCCATGTGTGGACGCTCTCCTGCTGACGGCCCTGAATTGCCGCGCCGCAAACACGGCTCGCAATGACGGCTTGGCAGCATAAAGGTCATTACGAAAGGCCATTGGTGTAAGCAGGCTTGCGCGGCCTGACAGGGCCACAGGCCACGCAAGGCTACTTAGTAAACGGCAGCGTAACGGTCGCAAATGGCGGCCTCGCCCAGCCCGGCCAACGCCCGCAATTCCGCGCGCTTGAAGCGGAGATAGGCGTCGTGAAACACCGGGCCGAACCACTCTACGGCGTCAGCGCTGGCAGCGAAGGCGTCCAACGCGGCCTCCAGCGAGGCAGGCAGCGGCGACGGGCGATGGTCCGCCAGGCGCCGCCGCTGGCGCAGCCCGTCCAGCCCGGCCCATACCACCACACCGAGGGCAAGGTAGGGACTGGCGGCGGCGTCCGCGACGCGGAACTCGATGTTGAATTGCCGCGCGACGTCGCCCGCCGATCCGCCATAAACCGGGCAGATGCGGACCGCGCTGCCACGGTCCTGGACGCCCAGATCAGCCGTGGTCGGCGCCCAACGGCCGGGGCGCAGCCGGTAATAGGACGCAGCGGACGGCGCCGTGACCGCCGCCAGCACCGGCAGGTGATGCAGCAGCCCGGCACAGAAGCTCTCTGCCGCATCCGACAACCCATGCGGCCGTGCGGCGTCGTGGGTCGCAGGCTGCCCGGCGGCGTCCACCAGGCTCCAGTGGACGTGGGTGCCGTTGCCGGTGCCGTCGGGATGCAGCATCGGCGCCAGGACGGCGCGGTGGCCGAGCCGCGCCGCCACAGCCCGCGCCAGTTCGCGCACCAGCACCGCCTCGTCCGCGGCGCGCAGGCCGCTGGCAGGTCCGGCTGTCACCTCGTATTGCCGCGGGCCGTACTCCGCCAGGAAGGAGTCCGGAGCGATCCGCGCACGCCGCATCGCCGCCAGCAGGGTGCCGCCGAACGAGCCCTGCCGCCGCAGCGCATCCAGCGTATAGGGCGATCCCGGGCGATCCTCGACCCCAGTATAGACCAGCTCCTGCTCGAATGCGGACAGCAGCGTCAGCCCGTACTCCGCCTCCAACGTTTCCAAGGCACGTCGCAGGAAGTGCCGCGGGCAGCACTCCCAGGCCACGCCCGTGGTGCTGCGGAAATCGCCGAGCAGCAGATGGACGTCTGACCCGTCCGGCATGGGGATCAGGGTGCGGGTTGCCGGGTCCGGCACCAGCGCCAGGTCGCCGGCGGTGCCGAAGGGCGTGTCGAAGATCGGGCCGAACACCGACAGCATCAGGTTGCTCGGTGCGATGCCCACGCCGCGTTCCATGCGGCCCGGCAGCTCCGGCGCCGGCACCGACTTGCCGCGGACCAGCCCGGCAAGGTCGCTGGTGCCGATGAAGGCGAGCGGCTCCGGAGTCACGCCGGCGTGTTAGGCGCGTGGGACCGATGAGGCGCTGCGATCCCGTGGGCTGTGCTGGCGCGAGGCTCCACGCAGCGGTGCAGGCGGGATGTCAAGGCACGGGCGGACAGGCGGCTCATCGGCATAGCTCCATCGTGCCAGGTTCAAGCATGTGGGCCAATGATGAAGCAGCCCGGCCAAGCCCGGCATCGTCGGGCAGTGCAGGGACGCCACGCCGGCGTCAGCAAGCAGGCCCGGCAAAGGGGAGGAACAAGCCAGCATGCCTTCTTTCTTCAGGGAATGGCCCTTCGATCTGCGCCAGCGACGATGAGGCAAACTCCCTGATGCAGCTTAGGGTCCGAGCGTGCACAAGCGCCCAACCGGGACCCGCGCGCCAACGAGCACCCAAGCCATTCAGGCCAGAGATCAGCAGCCCGAACTCGCCCGTGCCCGCCGCCTTAGCAGCCGTCCCCAATCCAGGCTCACGTCAAGCCTGTCGGCGCCTCACCGCGGCAGGGCCGCCCGGGCCTCGGGCAAGTCCCAGATGCGTTCAATGGCAGCCGCCCCCGCTGCACAGATCGCCTGCTCGTCTCCAGTTGCCAGCCGCCCACCATCAACCAGCAGCTTTCCATCCACAAAGACCTGAGCGATATCAGCCCGGTTCGCCAAAGCAATCAGGCCCCGCCGCGGGTCTGCCAGCGGCTGCATCTGCGGATGGCTCAGGTCCACCACCGTCAGGTCCGCAGTCGCACCCGGCGAGATCTGCCCAAGGTCCGGCCGCCCGATCACCCCGGCGGCCGTCGCCGTCACCGCTTCGATCAACTCGGGCGCAGTCGCCACCCCGGGGTCTCCGGCAGCAATCTTCGAGATCATGGAAGCGGCATTCAGCTCCCCCAGCAGGTCCATGTTGTAACCATCCGTGCCGACCACCGTCCGCACCCCATGCCCGGCAAAGCGGCCATAGGCTGCCACCCTGCCAGTGCGTGCAAAAACGCGCGGGCAATTCAGCACGGTCGCCCCGCGCGCGGCCATCAAGCGCAGGTCGTCATCAGAGCTGGCGATGCAATGCGCCGCCAGCAGGTCCGGCGCCAGCAAGCCGAGCCAATCCAAATACTCCGCAGGCGTGCGACCGCCATGGCGCGCCTGGATGGTCGCCACCTCCTCCACGCTTTGCGCCAGGTGCGTGGTAACCGGCACCCCCAGCTCCCGGGCACGGGCGGCGCAGACGCGCAGCAGGTCGGGGCCGCAAGTATCGGTCGCGTGCGGGCTCATCGCCAGCCGGATGCGCCCGTCCGCCGCCCCGTCCCAGGTGCGGTGCAGGGCGTTCCAGGTATCCAAGTCCGCCTGCCCATCATCGCCGTCATAGCGGACCACGCCATCGTCGCCGGCCCGCGCGTCGGCGGTGGAAAACAAGTAGGGCGCCCCGTAGAAGCGCAGGCCCATCTCCGCCGCGGCATCGAACATCTCGGGAATCCCATTGCGGAACGGCTCCATCACCGTGGTGGCGCCTCCCTTCAGGAGTTGCAGGATGCCCAGGCGCGCGATGTCCAGCCGTTCTGCCGGCGACAGGATCTCGATGCCGCGCTTGGTCAGCGGCAGCAGGACCGTATAGACGATGCTCTGGTTGTTCTTGCGCCCGTTGCCGTCCTCCGTATGAGTCCGCGCCACGGCCTCGCTGAAGCAGTGATTGTGCAGGTTCAACAACCCAGGCAGCACGAAGCGGCCGGGCCGGTCGAACACCTGGTCGGCGCTGGGCCGGCCCGGCGTCACCGCGGCGATGCGGCTGCCCTCCAGCAGCACCCAATGGTCGCGCAGCACGTCCTGGCGGCCATCGCGCCGGGCCAGGACATAGCTGCCGAAGATCGCGGTGGTCATGCCGGCCGCACGTTCCAGAAC
>CAXTOB010000453.1:5102-5587 GCA_964245505.1 uncultured Acetobacteraceae bacterium
AGAACACCGCCGTCCCGTCCAGCACGCCGGTGATGGAGGTGCAGTAGGCCGTGGGCTGCTTGTATTCGCCCAGCGGCAGGAAGGGCACGTCGTCCCAGGCCAGGGCCTGGCCGGCGCCCGCGCGCAGCAGGGTCCGTCGTCGAAGCAGCATCAGGAACCACTTTCCAGCAGGTCCGGCGTTCGCAGCCACAAGGCCGTCACCGCCGCCGCAGCAGCCTGCTGCGACGGCTCGATCACCGGACAGCCAATGGCCGCCTCGATCGGCTGCCGGTGAGGGGCCATGCCGGCGCAGCCCAGGATGACCACATCGGCGCCGCACCGCCGCACCAGCGCCTGCCCGGCCTCGATCAGCCGCGCCCGGACAGCCGGCCCGGCAGTCTCGGCGGCGCTGAGGTCAACCGGCCAGCTATCGGCGTAGCGCGCCTCCACGCCCATCTGCCGTACGGTCCGCCGCTGCCGCCGCACGCTGGCGGGCGACAAGGCGA
>CAXTOB010000454.1:0-5584 GCA_964245505.1 uncultured Acetobacteraceae bacterium
GTCGTCAGCCACCGCCTCGCCACCACCCTGCTCGGAGCGCTGCACCAGGCCGTGCCCGACCGCATCCCCGCCGCCTATTATGGAGTCTCCTACGTCTGCACCTTCCAGACCATCGGCACCGACGGCCGCCGCGACGTCCTGGTCGAGATCGAGGTCGGCGGCGGCGGCGGCCACCCGGAGGGGGATGGGCCGAACGCCTACTCCTGCGGCATGCACAACAACGCCAACATCCCCGTCGAGATGATCGAGAGCGAGTTGCCGCTCTCGATCACGCGCTACGAGCTGCTGCCCGGCAGCGGGGGCGCCGGGCAGTTCCGCGGCGGCCTCGGGCTGGTGCGTGAGTGGCGCGTGGACTGCCCGGAGGCAGTGTTCACCGCCAACCTGGAACGCTTCAAGAACCGGCCATACGGCCTCGCTGGCGGCGAGCCTGCCCAACCTGGTCGCCTCACCCTTCTCCGGGATGGCGCGACCATTCCACTCGCCTCCAAGGTGGGCAACCTGCGGCTGCGCCAGGGCGATGTGATCCGGCTGGAAACGTCAGGCGGGGGCGGTTTCGGCGACCCGGCAGCACGTGCGGCCGACCAGCAGGCGCGCGATGTGCAACTGGGGTATGTGCATGGCCCACTGGCCGCAGCGTTACAATAGCGGGTTGCGGACAGTATGCGACTGGCTTGTTCGCTCAAGCCGACGGTGAGATCATCGCGTAAGGAGAGGGCAAGCGCATCAAACTGGCGTTGGCGAGGCTTCCTAATCCCAGGAGCCTCGGCCATCGAGCCAGTCTTCGAGCCAGCGTGTGTGGACCCGGGCCGCAACGACATCGGGATCCCGGGCCAAGGCGGCATGAAGCGGCACCGTCGTGGCGATCCCCTCGATCTTGAGTTCCCCCAGGGCGCGGCGAAGACGGGCGAGGGCGCCGGCACGGGTCTCGTCCCAAACGACGAGCTTGCCAAGCAGGCTGTCATAGAAGGGCGGCACGGAACAGCCTGGATACAGTAGGCTGTCGAAGCGCACCCCGAACCCGCCGGGAACGGTGAGGCCAGTCACCGTGCCGGGCTGCGGCATGAAGTTCTTGGTCGCGTCCTCGGCATTGATGCGCACCTCGATCGCATGGCCGCGCGCCTCGACGTCGCTTTGGCGGAACCGGAGCGGCTCTCCATCCGCGATGCGGATCATCTCACGGACCAGATCGATGCCGGTGATCATCTCGGTCACGGGATGCTCGACCTGGATCCGCGTGTTCATCTCGATGAAGAAGAAGGCGCCCGTCTCGTCGTCGTAAAGGTATTCCAGGGTGCCGGCACCGCGGTAATGGCAGAGTTCTGCGAGCCGTACCGCGGAGGCGCAAAGCTCGGCACGAACCTTCTCCGGCAGCGCCGCGGCGGGCGCTTCCTCCCAGACCTTCTGGCGACGCCGCTGGATCGAGCATTCGCGCTCGTGCAGGTGTATGGCGCTCCGCCCGTCGCCCAACACCTGCACCTCGACATGGCGGGCGCGGGTGACGAACCGTTCGAGATAGAGGCTGCCGTCGCCGAAGGCGGAGCGCGCCTCGGTGCCGGCCTGGGGCAGCAGGGTGGCAAGTTCCTCGGCGTCCCGAGCGACGCGGATGCCGCGTCCGCCGCCGCCCGCCGCCGCCTTGATCATGACGGGAAAGCCGATCTCCGCCGCGAGTCGTCCGGCCTCATCGGGACCACTCAGGACGCCCTCGCTGCCAGGCACCACCGGGACGCCGGCGGCGATCGCCACGGCTCTCGCAGCGGCCTTGTCGCCCATGGTGCGGATGGTTTCAGCGGTCGGTCCGATGAACACGAGACCCGCGCGCTCCACGGCTTCGGCGAAGCCGGCGTTCTCGGACAGGAAACCATAGCCGGGATGGACCGCGTCGGCCCCGCTGGCCTTCGCGGCCCCTAGGATCGCCGCGGCGTTGAGGTAGGACTTTGCCGGCTGCGGCGGCCCGATCTCAATCCCCTCGTCGGCCAGCCGCACCGCCAGCATGTCGGCATCGGCCTTGCTATAGACCTGGACAGCACGCAGACCGAGATCATGGACCGCCCGGATGATACGGACCGCGATCTCGCCGCGGTTGGCCACCAGGACGGTACGGATCGGCATCGCGAGGCTCAGGTTTCGATTTCGACGAGCGGTTGGCCTGGCATCATGGCATCCTCGTGCTCGGCATGGAATTTTGCAATGGTGCCGGCTACTGCGGCAGTGATCGCCGTGAAGGACTTCATCACCTCGACCATGGACCGTCGCGGGATTGGAGGTCACGCCGCGATAGCTGTTGGCGGATGCAAATCGTTGGCGGCTTGGAAGCGCTGCCCGAAGCCGGAGCCAAGCGTGCCGTTGTAGACGGCACAACGAACCTGCAGCAGCAGGTTGGCACCGCGTCGCGACCAGCGCATCTTCTGTGGCTTGTTCATCCGGCGGTTCACCAGGAAGTTGGCCGTCCCTTCAGTAATCGCAGTGCCAACCCGCAGGCCGGCACGGTGGCGTTCGGCGTAGTTGACCAGCCAGGCGCTCTGGCTGGTCAGATCGCCGTCCAACGCCTGCAACGCGGTCCACAGCTTCCGTGAGGGTGCAGCAGACCTCCGCCGATCCGGCTCGCCCCGGAAATGGTGCATGACCGCGCGGATCCGATCGGTGCTGATCTGGGCGCCCGTGGCTTTGCCATTCCAGATACGCCAGTGCAGCCGCTCGACCTCCTCGACGATCACCGCTTTCGCCTCGGCTCGCGCCAGGTCGTCCGCCGACAGGCCGTCGGCGATCTGCTTCAGGTGCTGCAGCCGCATGGCAATACGGAACCAGTCGGGCATCGGCCGCGTGGTGACGCCAACGTCGGCCAAAATACGCCGGAGCCCGGGACAACTATCGGTGAGGCGGTCAATGCCGTGTCGTTGGTTCTCCCAACAGCGTCGAGACTGCGGCGGATCAGCGCTGGGATGTCGGTATCGGCTTTGGCGACGGCGCCGAAAACTTGGTGGCCCCCGGACGCCGTTTCGACATTGCCGACCTACACCTCCAAATGCCGCTCGCCATCCACGCAGCTGCGGATGAACGTCGAGTCCAAGGTCACCACAATCGCCGATGCCGTCGTTTCCGGCCTGATCGCAGCGCCCTCACCCAGAGCCTTACCAACCTTCAGAGTATGGCGGCGCAAAGTTTCATGATGCGCTCCCGCGTCAACCGGGAACATCTACTCCAGCAGATCAGCAGCCGTCCGGTAGGTCATCACGGCGCAGAGATGCGCCTGCAGCTGAGGCCTGCAACGGAGCGATGGCGCCGCGTCAGGCACGCCGGCACGAGCATAATACTCCCCATATGGACTTGGGTCACCCAATCTCCGTCCGCATTACCAGAACTGCCGAGCGCGATTTGGATGACTGCGCCCGCATCCCAGGTCCATGCAACACGGCTCCGACGAGCTACGACGCAACGTGATGCCTGGACAGCCCGGTGGCTGGCCCCGATAAGCGGAGGCGACGGGAACACCCCGGCCACACATCACCGGAGAGCATGCCTATGGAGTTCGCCGCCTACCCATCGCTCAGGGACAAAGCTGTCTTTGTCACCGGTGGCGCATCCGGCATCGGCGCCGACATCGTCCGAGCCTTTGCCCAGCAAGGCTCGCGCGTCGGTTTTGTGGACCTCGATGCCGGGCGGGGCGAGGCCCTGGCGCGCGATCTCGGGGACGCCGTGCACTTCGAACCCTGTGACCTCCGCGACATCGATGCCCTCCGCCACGCCTTCACCGCGCTCAAGGGACGCGTCGGCGCGGCCGAGGTGCTGGTCAATAACGCTGCGCGCGACGACCGGCATCCCTGGGACGAAGTGACACCCGAGTACTATGACGAGCGCATCGCCGCCAACCTGCGCCACATGTTCTTCGCCACCCAGGCGGTCGCGCCCGACATGGTCGCGGCCGGGCAGGGGTCGATCATCAACATGGGCTCGAATTCGTGGTGGGAGGCCGGGGGCGGCATGCCGGTTTACACCACGGCGAAGGCGGCCGTGCATGGCATGACGCGCAGCTTCGCCCGCGACCTCGGTCCCCACCGCATCCGTGTCAACACGGTGGTGCCGGGCTGGGTCATGACGGAGCGGCAGAAGGAGCTGTGGGTCACGCCCGAGAAGCTTGCGGCCCAACTCAAGCGGCAGTGCCTGCCTGACCCGATCGAGCCGGTCTTTCTCGCGCGGATGGTGCTGTTCCTGGCGTCCGACGACGCCGCGATGTGCACGGCCAACAACTTCATGGTGGAGGCGGGTTCCATCTGAGCCGGGGCGGCTGTCAGCCCTTTATCGTGGGAGAACCACTCGCCACGCCCTCGTAGGGTCGGCGGCGGAGCCTCCTCGCCGCCCTGGTCAAGCATGGGTTCGCTGGCCAGGCTGGCAGGGGTTTAGGCTTGCGGGGTACTCGCCGTCAGGACGCCATGATGCACGGGGCCGCCGCCGCCGCTACCGCCAGGAGTTGCCGGTCGGTGAAGCGCGGCCCCGTCAGCGTAACCCCAACCGGCATCCCGTTGGGTCCGCGGCGCCCGGGAATGTTGATGCAGGGAAGGTGCAGCAGGGTCCACATCCGGTTGAACACGGCATCGCCAGGGTGCACGCCCGGCGGCGCCTCCCCAACGGCGCTCGGCGTCAGCACCGCGTCGAAACCGCCAGCCAGGGCGTCGAACTCGGCCCGGCAGCGCGCGGCGTGGTCGTAAGCTGCAAGCAACCTCCCGCGGGTGATGCCCTCCCGGTTCTCGGCCCGGGCCACGAAGTCGTCGTGCAGCAGGTGCGGATGGCTGCACGCCAGGTTGAGGAACGCGGCCCGGCCCTCGGCGAACATGATCGTCCGCTGCATGTCGCCCAGGTCATCGAACTCCTGCGGCAGCTCCAGCCCGACGACGGTGGCGCCCACCTGGCGCAGCCGCTCGGCCGCGTCCTCCAATGCCTCGGGTGTGCCGGGGCCGGCGGCAGGCCAGGCCGGGGAGCGGCACAGCGCGATCCGCAGCCCAGGCGCCGGCACGTCCCGCACCGCCGCGTCGTCTCGTAGGCCGAACACGTCGCACATCAGGCCGAGGTCATCGAGGCCGCGGGCAAACCAGCTCACGGTGTCGAGCGTCGGCGCATACTGCTTCACCCCCTCGCGGCTGATTGCGCCCCAGGTCGGCTTGAGCGCGAACACCCCGCAGAACGACGCCGGCCGGATGGTGGACCCGGCCGTCTGCGTCCCGAGCGCCAGCGGCACCTGGAAGTCCGCAACCGCCGCCGCCGACCCGGCCGATGACCCGCCCGGCGTGCGCGCCGGGTCATGCGGGTGCCGCGTGGCGCTGAACCGGCCCGCCGCCGCGAACTCCGTCGTGTCAGTCTTGCCGAAGATCAGCGCGCCGCCGGCCCGCAGGGTGGCGACGGCCGCGGCATCCTGCGCCGGGCGGTGGCCGGCGTAGATGGGGGAGTTGTGCTGCGTCGGCATGTCGATGGTGTCGATCATGTCCTTCACGCCGATGGGGATGCCATGCAGGGGGCCGCGTGGCGGCTGCTTGTCCAGCTCTCGCGCCGTGCGCAGTACCTGGGCGGGATCAATGAACGACCAGGCGCGCAC
>CAXTOB010000455.1:0-5581 GCA_964245505.1 uncultured Acetobacteraceae bacterium
CCTCTCCGCCCATGACGGGATCAGCAACCTCTTCCATTTCCGCCGCCATCAAGTTCCTGCCACCCAGTATCGAGCGGACCGCACCCAAGCCTTCCGGGTTTGGGCCGAGGTCACCGGCGTCGCCGCTGCGGCGTGACCACGGGCACGCCGTCCCAATCACGCGCCAGCACGACCTCAGTCCAACAAGTTGACGGTGCCGGTGAGCATCTGGATAGCCAAGGCGACCTCACGAAGCTAAGCAGGTCGGCTGTGAGCATGCGTGATGCCGACCCGCTATTTAAGCGGACTTACTTAATCCCGAGCCTTGTTAAAGCAGAGGTGCACTTGCTTAAATAGGAAGAAGACGCCACCATGACGGCGATGAGCATCGGTTCGACCAACACTCCGGCATCAAGGCTTGGTCGCCTCGTCGAAACTCCCGTCAGCGGCGAGGTCGTTCGTGCCTTCGTTCCTCCGCCGCTCCCTCCGACTCCCCCGATCGATATTTTGAGCCTGCTCAACCGTTTGAGCGCCGCAGAACGTGCGCTCGGCCGCCTCGACGGCATCACGGTGCTGCTGCCGCGCCAGGAGCTGTTCCTCTACATGTATGTCCGCAAGGAGGCGGTCCTGTCCTCCCAGATCGAGGGGACGCAATCAACGCTGTCCGACCTTTTGCGCTTCGAGACGGAGGCCCAGGCTGGGCAGCCCATCGACGACATCCGCGAGGTGTCCAACTACGTGGATGCCATGATGCACGGCCTGGAGCGGCTTGAGCACCTGCCGCTGTCGTTGCGCCTCATTCGCGAGATGCACGTCCGGCTACTCCAGAGCGGGCGTGGCGGAACCAAAGATCCAGGCGAGTTCCGCCGCACCCAGAACTGGATCGGGGGCACCCGGCCCGGCAACGCGCTTTTCATTCCACCACCAGTTGGCGAGCTCGACGGCTGCCTCGACCTGTTCGAGCGTTTCATGCACGAGACGGAGTCACGCCTGCCCGCGCTGATCAAGGCGGGCCTGCTCCACGTCCAGTTCGAAACCATCCACCCATTCCTGGACGGCAACGGGCGCATCGGGCGCCTGTTGGTGACGCTGTATCTGTGCGTTCACGACGTGCTCAGAAAGCCGCTGCTCTACCTCAGCCTATACCTGAAGACGCACCGTGCCGACTACTACCGCCTGCTCCAGGAGGTGCGGGAGCAGGGCGCCTGGGAGGCCTGGCTGGAGTTCTTCCTCGACGGTGTTGCCGAGACCGCAAACCAGGCCTTCGACGCCGCCACCCAGATTGTCACCCTCTTCAAGGATGACCGCGAGCGGATCACAGCCGAGAGCGAGCGCGCAGGGTCGGCGCTACGCGTCCATGACCTCCTACAGCAGAACCCGTTTGCGACGGCCGGCTCGCTGGTGGAACGGACCGGGCTCACCACTCCGACGGTGAACGCAGCCCTAGCTGACCTCGTGCGGCTCGGGACTGTCCAGGAAGTCACCGGGCGCCGGCGGGGCCGCGTGTTTGCTTATCGCGCCTACCTTGACATCCTCAACGAGGGGACCGCGCCGTTGCCGCCTGCGTAGGACATGCTGGACGTAACCGCTTTTGGAACATTATCGTCGACCATGGCAACAATGCCGGGCACGACGATCACACCATTGTTCCACCACGTTTGTAGGCAGGCTATCAACCTCTGGCAGCTTCGGCTTTGGGGAGCTTTAATTTCCGGGGCTGTAAACAAGCGCCGGGCCGCATCGCTTCCAGATGAACGATGAACTCGCGCACTTCAGCGAAGACGCGTTCGTGGTCGTACATGGTCCACGACATCCGCCCCTCGGGCATCAGAGGACGCTGGAGGTGCATCGGCCACCCGCGTGGTTGACACGTCGAGGTACTAATGTCCGCTGCGTCGAGGAGCAACTGCTTTCACCTCATGGTTTACATCGTTGACGGTAGGACAGCACCCCCATGAAATTCCATAAGATACATTCTGCGTCTCAGCTTTGTAAGCGCGACGGGTTCTGTCTTGACGTGCTACAACCTCACCTTCTCAGCATGTTGGCGTCAGGAGATGGCCAGGGCAGCAGACGGCTTTCAGCACCTCACGCTTGATGAGCGTCGGTCTTTGTTCCGCTACGCTTCGGCGCCCCCGTGCGAGATGATGGCGGAGAAGCGCATGTTCGCCCGCTGGTGATCGCACCGGACAGGAAGCAGTCATCTTGACGGACGGACCTGTCGCTCCCGCAGATCGGCTTCGAACAGGCCAGAAAGCTCGTCAGCGGCCTGCTTGGCGTTCTGGATCAGCTGCCGTTCATCATTATAGAACGCGTGAGTTTCGGCCAGCATGCGCTCGTCATAAGCCTGGAAGAACTCGACAGCCCGCCGCGCCTCGTCCGGTTTCACGCCGAGATCCTCAAGCACCATCTCGCTCAGGCGTAGGCTGGAATGGAATGTTTCACGGACCTGCCGCGTGATGCCGCGATCCATCAGCAAATGCGCGTGCCGCCGGTTGCGCGCCCGCGAGACAATCTGGAGGTTGGGGAATGTCCGCCGTGCAATGTCGATGACCTGCAACGCCTCTTCCATGTCCTCCAACGCTATCACCAACGGGCGGGCGTGTTCGGCTCCTGCGGCGCGCAGCAGGTCGGGGCGTGACGGATCGCCGTAGTAGACGCGGGCGCCAAAGCGGCGAAGGACCTCGACCTGTTCGCTGTCCTGCTCGAGCGCCGTGAGCCCGATCCCGCGCATCCGGAGGACACGTCCCACGATCTGTCCGACCCGGCCGAACCCGCAGATGATGACGGATGCGCCATCGTCCTCGATCTCGTCATAGGTCGGCGGAACCGTTGTCACGAAACGCGGCACGATGAAGCGTTCCGACAGGGCAAATAGCAATGGTGTCGCTGCCATCGAGAGTGCAATGGCCAGGGTTGCTATATCCGACGCCGCTTGCGTCAGCGCTCCAGACCCGATCGCCGCGGCGAACAAGACGAAGCTGAACTCGCTGCCCTGCGGCAGGGCAAGCGCAAAGCGCAACGCTGCCTGGGTAGGCTGGCCGCCAATCCGCGCCAACACAAAGGCGACGGCTGCCTTGGCGGCCATGATGCCTGGCACGATCATGGCGAAGAAGCCCGGCTGCTGCGCCGCAAGGCCGAGGTTTGCGGACATGCCGACCGATAGGAAGAAGCCGAGCAGCAGGCCCTCGAACGGCTGAACGTCAGCCTGGACCTCATGCCGGTATTCGGAGTCGGACAGCAACACCCCACCCAGGAACGCACCGAGGGACATCGACAGCCCGGCGGAGTCGGCAAGCGCGGCGGTGCCCGCGACGACAAACAAGGCGAGTGCTGTGAACACCTCGGGCGTACGTGCGCCACCGATCACGCGGAATGCCGGGCGGATCAGGAACCGTCCTCCGACCAGGATGACGCCGATGGCACCTGCGGCCCTGCCGAGCTCCCACCAGGGCACGTGATCCGGCGTGCCGGCGCCTCCCACCAACAAAGGAACCACAGCGACAAGCGGGATGAACGCAAGGTCCTGGAACAGCAGCACCGCGAAGGTGCTCCGCCCCGCCGAACTGCCGAGCAGGTCACGTTCCCCCAGCATCGGCAGCACGATGGCAGTGGACGACAGGGCAAGGCCGGCGCCGATCGCGGCGGCGGCTGGCCACGCCATGCCGAAGAGGTGGGCCGCGACCGCCAGCACCAACGTGGTCAGGACCACCTGGGACGACCCCAGGCCAAACACGGCGCGGCGCATGACCCACAGCCGTCGCGGCCGCACCTCCAGCCCGATCAGGAACAGCAGCATGACGACACCGAGTTCGGACACGCTGGCAATCGCATGCACGTCAGTGATCAGGCCCAGGCCGGACGGGCCAATCAGCGCACCACCGAGAAGGTAGCCCAACACGCTGCCAAAGCCGAAGCGACGGGAGAGCGGCACCAGGACCACAGCGGTCGCCAGCAGGATAGCAAGCGTGAGCAGCATGAGCGTCCGATCTGGTTTGTTGCGGAGGGTCTCAGGCCAAAGTGAGCCAAAGAGAAAGTGTTGTACAGGCTGGCAATAAGGGTCCGCCAGGGCAGCGTACTCGAAAGCCCAATTCAGGTTGTCGATCGGTCTTTGTGGTTGTTTTGATAGGTCGCAACTCCACCCCTTGTCCGGAGCCGATGTTCATACGTGCGGCCGTCCCACTCGAAGGTCAGTAAGGCGGCTTCTGCCGAGCATGCTGGGCGCGCGCCGCCTCGGTCCACCAGACAAGGTCGTCGGCAAAGCGAGGGAATGCGCGTTCCAATGCTGTGCCGCCCTCCCCGCCTGGCCGGCCCTCGGCGTCGAGCGCCTGCCCGATCGAGCCGACCGCAAGCGTGCTCGAGATGACGACCATGCCCATTTCCGAGAGGATACCGTGCCAGGCGAGGCCGGCGCGCACCCCGGCAAAGCGCCCGGCCGAGTAGCTGGCGATCGCCGCCGGACGCCAGAACCATTCCTCGAGGAAATGGTCGGTGAGGTTCTTGAGCCCCGGCTGCACGCCCCAATTGTATTCGCCGGCGACGAACACGAAGGCGTCGGCCGTCCGGATCTTCCGGGCCAAGGTCTCCAGCACGGGCGGTGCCGACCCTTTGGGATGCTCCTTGTACATCCGATCCAGGATAGGCAGATCGAGCGCCTTGGCGTCGATCAGCTCCGGGCTGGCGCCACGGGCGGCAAAGGCTCCCACGAGATAGTTCGCCAAACGTATGCCCTGCCGGTCGGATCGGTACGACCCGTAGACGACCAAAATCTTGTCGGTCATTCTGTTTGTCCCTCTGCGAGGCTGGATCAGCAGCAGGTTGCGGGAGCGGAGCGCCGCCCCCACAACCGCTTCGCATCAGTCCCTGATGAATGGTAACTACTCACCTATCCTGACTGCCTGACCATAGGCGGCATGGACGTCCGGCTTGACAGAGCGAGGGTTGGCTTGGTTCATCGCCTCGCCGTGAACAGTGAGATCCTCAAGGCTCTTTCCAAGGACGACCTGCTTGCCTTGATCCTGGCGCAGCAGGTGCAGACTGAAGCGCAAGCTGCGCAGATCGGTGCATTGACGGCGCGGATCATGGAGCTGGAAGCCAAGCTCGACGCGCCGCGCAAGACGCCGGGCAACTCGAGTACGCCCCCGTCCAAGGGCCGGAAGCCAAACCGTCCGGAGCGCCTGAAGACGCCTCGCCGCGGTCGCTCCGGCGTCACCCGCGCGCTGGCGGCCCACCCTGACCGCATCGTTGAGGCGTCGCTCGACGCTTGCCCGTGTTGCGGCCACGCGCTCGGACCCGCCGACCAGCCTGACGTCCACGCCTACGACCATGTCGACCTGCCGCCGATCATCCCGGTCGTGACCCGCATCAACCGCCATCGCGGCGTTTGCCCGGGCTGCCGCAAGCGCGTGGCTGCTTCTGCGCCTGAGGGGTTCGAGCCCGGCTCGCCGTTCGGGCCAGGGCTGTGTGCGCTGATCATCCATCTGCACGTCACCCAGGCAATCGGCTTCGAGCGCCTGGTCTGCCTGTTGTCCGAGGTGTTCGGCCTGACCCTGAGCCAAGGTGCGGTCGCCAACATCCTGGCCCGAGCCGAGGCGCCGTTGCT
>CAXTOB010000456.1:0-5573 GCA_964245505.1 uncultured Acetobacteraceae bacterium
AACCTGTTCGCGTCAACGACATAGAGAGATGTGCATTCTGATGAGCGGTTGTAGTCGTGCAGCCATGGGTGCATGGCGGCGTGTCGTTCGGCCGAGCTGCTGAACGGCGTGGCGTAGGCCCATTCGCGGATGCTGCTTTGGATGAACCGCTCGGCTTTGCCGTTGGTCTTCGGTGTGTAGGGCCTAGTGCGCTTGTGAGCGATGCCGTGTCGGTCGAGTGCGGCGGCGAAGGTCTTGCTTTTGTAGGCTGAGCCGTTGTCGGTCATGACGCGCTGGACGGTGACGCCGTGCTGCTTGAACCAAGCAAGGCTGCTTTCCAGGAAGGCGGTGGCGTCTTCCTGGCGTTCGCTGGGCAGCAGCTGCGTGAAGGCCAGGCGTGAGCGGTCGTCGATAGCGACGTGGAGGTATTCCCAGCCGAGACCTTTGCCGACGCCCCGGCGGTTGCTTTGGCCGGTGCGGTCACCGGTGATGCGGTGGCCGATGCCATCGATGCGGCCGAGCTTCTTGATGTCGATGTGGATCAGCTCGCCAGGCTGGTCGCGCTCGTAGCGGATGGCAGGCAGGCGGGGATCGAGGGCGGCCAAGCGTCCAAGGCCGCGGCGTCGGAGCACCTGGCCGACGGTGGAGATGGGATGGCACAGCCTGCGGGCGATGGCCGGGCCGGACAGGCGCTGACGCCGCAGGACCTCGATGGCGTCCTCGTCGGCTGTGCTCAAGCGAGCCGGGCTACGCTTCGGACGGGAAGACCTGTCGGCCAGGCCAGCCACGCCCCCGGCAGCATGGCGGTCGCGCCACTTGCGCACAGTCTTGGGCGTGACACCCTGAGCTGCGGCGACCTCACCGACCGACCAGCCAGCGGCAAGGCGCTGCACGATCAGCATTCGACTGCGCGGCGTGGTTCGGGCATTCTCATAGCTGTCCATCCGGGGCTACGGGTTCGGGGTTGCAGGCCTGACACCCACAGCCTCCTCCCTCAGCCCCGGAGGGACAACCTCCTTGGCAGCGACATCTAGGTCCGATGTTGGTGACAGGCACGTTTCCGTTCTGGTTCTTCTACATGGCCAGACCAATTCTGGGCGCGGCAGTGGCGGCCTTGCTGTTCCGGCTCATCAGAAAGGCGAACACGCCAACGGTCCCGGCACTACAAGAGACGTTCGGCTTACTTCCGGTCCCTCCGGAGCAAGCACTAACCCGACGCTAGAGACGCCAACACGAAAAGGATCTGATCATGGGACTAATCGAATCGGTTCTCGGCAGCTTGATGGGCGGCGGTGGCGGCGCGTCGCCAATGCAGGGCGTGCTAATGAACATGCTCGGCGGCCAAGCCCAGCAGGGTGGAATGGGTGCCCAGAACCCAGGCATGATGGGTGGTGGCACAGGGGGAGGCTTGGGTGGCTTGCTCTCGGCTTTCGAGGGCGCCGGGCTTGGCCACATCGCCCAGTCCTGGGTCGGCAACGGCGCCAATCAGCCGGTGTCGCCTCAACAGTTGCAGACCGTATTCGGCGAACAACAGGTCCAGAACATGGCCAGCCAGTCCGGTATGGCGCCGAACGACTTTCTGGCCCAGCTAAGCCAGCATTTGCCTGACGCCGTCAACGGCATGACCCCGAACGGGCGCCTGCCCGACGAGGGTACGTTGTCGGTCTGATCACGTGCCCGCCCGCCATCGTTGTGCTCTGGGTCTTCCACGCCGTTGCCGGTCGAAGGACGCTCCGATGAGCGCGGCCTTGTCTTGGTTTCGAGCAGCCAAGAAAGAGAGCACGGCACAGATTGATCAGCTCTGCAAGCAGGCAGCTAAGCTGATCCAGGACCGGTCTAATCAGACGATGTCTGCCGCGGCAGAGGTCACTAGCCCAGTCCGCCGGGTGCTTGATGTCCTGCTCCTCTTGCTGGCGGGATATGTCGACCCCCTGACGCACGCCTTTCAACAAGCGAAGGGCCGGTCTGTCACGGCTGCCGAGACTTTGACACCTGATCGGACGACTCTTTCAGCGATGAAGCGATCCATTCCGGTGCGGCTGCTCGTCGTCATCGCTGTGACGCTTGGCTTAGGGTACCTCGCCCACCGTGCGGCCGCCGCATACAAGAAACAGCGACTGTTCCCGCAGCAGCCAAGCGTCCTGGCCCCCGGCCGTAAGCGGTATGGCTCAGCGCTCTATTAACCCAATGATGCCCGACCTGTTCAGGCCACCCGTTTAAGCGCCCAAGGAACAAGATGTCCGAAAGCCGAGCACAACCCCTCCCGCCGCCGAAGCCCGTCGCCCAGGCACCCACACCCGACGCCGCCAGGGTCATGACGCTGTTCGTCATGCTTGTGGCGACACTGTACTTCGGTAAGGAGGTGCTCGTCCCCGTCACGCTGGCCCTGCTGCTGGCCTTCATCCTGGCCCCGCTGGTCGAGTTGCTGCGGCGGTTGCATCTGGGCCGGGTGCCATCGGTGCTGTTGGGCGTGGTGTTGGCCTTGGCCGTCGTGCTGGCGATCGGCGGCGTGATCGGCACCCAGGTCGGCGACCTCGCCTCCAACATCCCGCAGTACGCGGCGACCGTCGAGCAGAAGGTGTCAACTGTCCAGCGCTACACCACCGGCCGGCTGTCGCAGCTCGCGGACAAGGTCGGCCCCCCTGCCGCTTCGGCTCCTCCGGGCGCCTCGGCCCGACAACAGCCCGGGCAGCCTGCGGCGGCGGCTCCCGCGCAACCCGCCCCGGCGGCCAACTCCTCCGCGTCTTCGCCACTGGAGCTGGCCTACCGATACCTGTCGCCGGTGCTCTCGCCGCTCGCGACGCTTGGCATCGTGTTCGTCGTGGCGATCTTCGCCCTGCTGCAGCGCGAAGACCTGCGCGATCGGCTGATCCGCCTGGTCGGCTCGGACGACCTGCACCGCACCACGCTCGCCATCGACGATGGCGGACGGCGATTGAGCCGTTATTTCGTCACCCAGCTCAGCATCAACACGGTATTCGGCATCGTTGTCGGCGCCGGGCTGTTTTTCATCGGCGTGCCCAACCCGGTGCTGTGGGGCATCCTCTCCACGCTGTTGCGCTTCGTGCCGTATGTCGGCTCGTTCATCTCGGCCGTGCTGCCGCTCGGGCTCGCCGCCGCGGTGGAGCCGGGCTGGTCGATGGTGATCTGGACGGCGGTGCTCTACGTGGTCGTCGAGGCCGTGACCGGGCAGGTCATCGAACCTTTGGTCTATGGCCACAGCACCGGGCTATCGCCGTTCTCGGTCGTTGTTGCCGCCATTTTCTGGTCCTGGCTGTGGGGACCGGTCGGGCTGATCCTCTCCACCCCGCTGACGCTATGCCTGGTCGTCATGGGCCGGCACATCAAGCGGCTCGAGTTCCTGGACATCATGCTGGGAGACCGGGCGGCCCTGACCCCGGTCGAGAGCTTCTACCAGCGCATCCTGGCCGGGGACGCCGACGAGACGGAGGACCAGGCCAACCTGCTTCTGAAGGAGTGCTCGCTGTCCACCTACTATGACGAGGTGGCGCTCAAGGGCTTGCAGCTGGCGGCCAACGATGCTCAGCGTGGGGTGCTCGATCATGAGCAGCTCGACCGCATCAAGGCCACGGTCAAAGTTCTCGTCCGCGGCTTGGACGACCATAACGACGGCCAGCCGCCACCATCCAAGTCGGATGACAGTGCAGCCGGTCTACCGGACGCCGAACGCAATCTGCCGCACAACCCTGATCCTGAGACCATTCCCGAGGGCGAGTTGCCTTCCTCCTGGCAGGTACCGTCCAAGGTACTGTGCATCGCTGGGCGTGGTCCGTTGGACGAGGCCGCGTCCTCCATGCTGGCCCAGTTGTTGGGCAAGCATGGTATGGAGGGTCGCCTGGTCGGCTACGGCGAGGTTTCCCGCGATGGCATCGAGAGCCTGGACGTAACCGGGGCGGCCATGGTGTGCATCTCCTACCTACCTGTTAGCGGAAGTAGGACGGGCGTTTTCCGGACGGCAGACGCGGCCGGAGAGGATGTCCGTTGCGGCCCAATGCCACGCCTTTAAAGTGGTTTAGGCCGTTTGAGCCGTTGAGTTTGACCCTGGCAATCACCATCTCTGTGCTCTAGCAACATGGAGCACGACGATGCATTTGAACCCCCTCGCGGCACGAGGACGGGTGATCGCGGCCGGCCGCATGCTGGCCGGGCTGGACCAGGAGCAGCTGGCGGCCGAGGCCGGTCTCGCTCCGTCCACAGTGTCTAAGATCGAGAATGGTCGGCACAGGGTCCGTGCCACCACGCTGCGGGCGGTGCACGACGCCCTGGACCGCCTTGGCGTCGACGTCACCCAGAACGGCCGAACCGGACACCACGCCGTGGGCACGAGCTACGCCTGACGGCGTGGCTCGGCTCCTTCACACGAGAGCAGCAATCTCCTGCAGCTCAGCCCGGAGGTGGGCGTCCAGCTGGGCCCGCCGCTTGCTCATTTCGGCAGGCACCTCGACGTAGCGGATCCCAGCCCGGGGCAGCACGGTCCGCTTCACGGCATCCCGTTCGGTCGCGTTGCCGCGGTAGTGTCCCCTCCCCTGATACTCGATCACGGCCAGCGGCCAGCCTCTGCCATCCACCACAAGGAAGTCGGCCCTCTTGCTGTTGATCCAGCGGTAGGCCTCCCTGTCGGCTTCGGTCCGGCCCTGGGTCTCGACGACCTCGCCCAGGCTCACCTGTGGCCATACCTTCCAGCTCGGTTGCAGCTGCTCCAGCACCGCCTGGGCACTCTCGTAGACTAGGCCCTCGTTGTGGTTGAGCACTGCCCGACGCCGCCATGACACCGCTTGGTGGCTGACTGCAGTAACCTGGTCGGGGCGACCCCGGCTACGCGGACGGGCGAGAGCCATTACTACCACGACTAGAACGACGGCAGGGATGATCCAGAGCAGGACCGAGTTCCCTGCGAGATTGATGGTGCTCACGACATGCTCCTGCTTGTTCGTGGAGCCTTAGACCTTCAGACGGTGCGAACACGAAAACGGAGTTGGGCGACCAGCAGTCGTCGGGGCCGCCCTGAGTGTGACGTGCGCGAGGCACTTGACCCGATCGCTACATCAACTTGCCTGGAAGCCGGTCAGCAGTGCTTCTGCGCGGGTGAGCACGCTTTGGCGCGTGCCTGCCAAGGCGGCAGCCCTGACGGCATACGATCTCCCCGCCAACCTCTGCGCGAGCTTGAAGGCAAAAACATTGCCGTGCCGTCCAGCCAAGGCGTCCGCCGCCAGGCAGGTTGCGTGCGGCATGATGGCTGCGCCGTCGACTAGGTGTTTGGTCCCGGAGTGAGGTGGCGCGGATCTAGTCTGAAGATGTCTGGCGTGGTCGTCCAGGCTTGGCAAACGGCTTCGAAGGGTGTTTTCCAGCGCAGTGCTTTGAGGTGTTTGGCGAAGTTGTATGCCGACACAAAAGCAAGCACGTGCGCTTTGAGGCTGTCTGGATCTGGGTAGTGGAACGCCTTGACGGTCGCTTCTTTCACCGTCCGGTTCATTCGCTCGGCCTGTCCGTTGGTCCACGGATGATACGGCTTGGTCAACTTATGCTGGATGCCGTTCTGTTTGCAGACACGGTCAAATATGTGGCCACCGAAC
>CAXTOB010000457.1:0-5570 GCA_964245505.1 uncultured Acetobacteraceae bacterium
ACCTGGGCCAGGGCTTTCCCGACACTGATGGCCCGGAGGACGTGCTGCAGGCCGCCGCCGACGCACTGCGTGACGGGCGCAACCAGTATCCACCGCTGACCGGCGTACCGGAGCTGCGCCAGGCCGTTGCCGACGCCAACACCCGCTTTTACGGCCTGCAGGTGGACCCGGCATCCGAGGTCGTCGTCACCTCCGGCGCCACCGAGGCGATCACCGCCTGCCTGATGGCGCTGCTCAACCCCGGCGACGAAATCGTGCTGATCGAGCCGCTGGTCGACACCTACCTGCCCGTCGTCCGCATGCTGGGCGCAGTGCCGCGCCTGGTGCGCCTGCAGCCGCCGAAGTGGGAGCTGCCGCGGGCCGAGCTGGCGGCGGCGTTCGGGCCGAAGACCAAGGCGATCCTGCTGAACACCCCGATGAACCCGACCGGCAAGGTGTTCACCGCCGCCGAGCTGGCCTTCATCGCCGACCTGGTCAGCCGCCACGATACCTATGCCGTGTGCGACGAGGTGTATGAGCATCTGACCTTCGACGGCTGGCAGCATATCCCACTGATGACCCTGCCGGGGATGCGCGACCGCTGCCTGCGGGTCGGCAGCGCGGGCAAGACGTTCAGCCTGACCGGCTGGAAGATCGGCTATGTCACCGGTCCCGCGGCGTTGTGCGGCATTGTCGCCAAGGCGCACCAGAACCTGACCTTCACCACGCCGCCCAACCTGCAGCGGGCCGTCGCCGTCGGACTGGCCAAGGACGACGCCTACTTCACCGGGCTGGGCGAGGCGCTGGGGGCAAAGCGGACGCGTCTGTCCGCCGGGCTGGCCGCCATCGGGTTCGAGGTGCTGCCGGCGATGGGCAGCTACTTCGTGACGGCGGACTTCGCGCCGCTGGGGTTCCGCGGCGACGACGTGGCGTTCTGCCGGCACATCACGGAACAGGCGGGGGTGACGGCGATCCCGGTGTCGGCGTTCTATGAGGGGGCGGCGCCGGGCCACTACGCCCGTTTTGCGTTCTGCAAGCGGGATACCGTGCTGGACGAGGCGGTCGCTCGGCTGGCCCGGCATTTCGGGGCAGCCCGAGGCGCCACGCAACCGTTGACGGCGGCGGGCGACTAGCCGTAGAACCGCGGCCCGCACTATGGCGGACGTAGCTCAGTTGGTAGAGCGCCGGTTTGTGGTACCGGTTGTCGCGGGTTCGATCCCCGTCGTTCGCCCCAGTGCGGTTTTCCCCTAAATTGCCAGGCCGAGGCGTGCATCGCGGCACGCTGCATGCTTCACTCCCGCCGATGTGAGCGGGAGTCCTCCAAGTATGATGCGCCTTGTGTCCCTAACCCTAGCCGCCCTGGTGGCGGCGTCGCTGCTGGCCGCACCAATGGCCCAGGCCGCCGACGAAGTTGTGATTGGCGCCATCTACCCGCTGACCGGCAACGCCGCGCAGATCGGCGCCGACGCCCGCAACGCCATAGACACTATGCTGGAAATCGTGAACGGCACCCACGATCCGCTGCCGATGCTGATGGGCAGGGGCGGCGGCCTAGATCACCTTGGCGGCGCCCACATCCGCGTCGTGTACGCGGACCACCAGAACGACCCGCAGAAAGCCCGTACCGAAGCGGAACGCCTGATCACCCAGGATCACGTGGTCGCTCTGATCGGCAGCTACACCAGCGCCACCGCCGCCACCATCAGCCAGGTGGCGGAGCGTTACGAGGTACCGTATCTTGCCATGGACAACTCCTCGCCGTCCCTGAACAAGCGCGGCCTCAAGTGGTTCTTCCGCACCAGCCCGCATGACGAGATGTTCACGCAGGCGATGTTCGACTTCTTCAAGGAAATCGGCGCCAAGACCGGCCATCCCGTCAAGTCCGTCGCGCTGTTCTACGAGGATAGCATCTTCGGCAGCGACAGCAGCACGGTGCAGCGCAACCTCGCCAAGGCGGCGAACATCAACGTCGTCGCCGACATCAAGTATCGCGCCAACTCGCCGTCGCTGTCGGCTGAGGCGCAGCGGCTGAAGGCGGCGGATGCGGACGTGCTGATGCCGTCCTCCTACACCTCGGACGCCATCCTCATCATGCGCAGCATGGCGGAGCTGGGCTACAAGCCGCACGCAATCATGGCGCAGGCGGCGGGATTCCAGGAGCAGGCGTTCCTAACCGGGGCCGGGCCGCTGGCGGATGGCGTGTTCAGCCGGTCCTCCTTCGCCGGGGACGCCGTAAAGTCCCGCCCGGCCATTGTCCCGGTCATGGCGATGTATCGCGCCAAGGCGGGCAAGGACCTGAACGACAACACCTCGCGCCAAGTGGTGGGGGTGCAGGTGCTGGCGGATGCGATCAACCGTGCCGGATCGGCGAAGCCCGACGACATACGCAAGGCGCTGATGGCGACCGACGTGCCCGGCGACCAGACGATCATGCCCTGGAAGGGCGTCTGCTTCGACGCGACCGGGCAGAACCAGGAAGCGACGCCCGTCATCCAGCAGGTCGTGAACGGGGCTTACCGCACGGTCTATCCTGCAAACGTGGCGGTGCAGGAACCCGAGTGGAACGTGGGCAAGTAGGGGGCGGCGTCATGACGATCCATCGCCGCACCCTCGCCCGGGCCGCCCTGCCGGCCATCGCTCTGGCCGCCGCCGCGCTGCCCGCTGCCGGGCTGTTGGATAGCGCCCAGGCGCAGACCACGCCGCCGGAAAGCACCTTCGAGCGCGTGAACCGCACCAAGACCCTGCGGATCGCGGCGTTGCCCGGTGAGTTGCCCTACTTCTCCAAGGACCTCGCGTCGGGCGAGTGGAAGGGCGCCGCCATCGAGTTCGCCAAGGACATCGCCAAGGTGTTCGACGCCAAGCTGGAGTATATCGAGAGCACCTACGGCGGCTCCGTGCTCGACCTGCAGAGCAACAAGATAGACCTGGCCTTCGCGCTCGGCCCGACGCCGCAGCGGGCGCTGGTCATCCGCTTCACCCAGCCATTCTTCACCCATCCCTATGGCTGCCTAGCCAAGAAGGGGATGGACCCGAAGACCTGGGACGACATCAACAACCCCGACGTGAGGCTCGTCTGCGACCTCGGCTCCCTGCACGAGACTGCGGCCCGGCGCTACGCCCCAAAGGCGCAGATCACCGCCTACAAGACGCGGGACGAGGCGACGCTCGCCTTCCAGGCGGGACGCGCGGACGTGTTCATCCTGGCGGCGATGCTCGGCCTGAGTACAATCGCCCGCAACCGTGCGCTCGGCCCCTACCACCTGCTCACGGGTCCGCTGGTGGCGCTGCCCAGCAACTTCGGCGTACGGCGGGAGGCGGACACCAGGTTCGTTGAGGTCGTCAACGCCTGGATCGACTACAACCGCGGCGTCGGCCAGATCCGTGACTGGCTGCTGGGCGGCCTGGCGCTGAACGGCGTAACCCGGGAGGACATACCGCCCGAGGTCGTCTTCTAGCGTTCCATCATGGGCTACGAATGGAGCTTCGGCTTCCTGCTCCGCTACACCCACCTGTTCCTGGTGGGGATCGGCGTCACGCTGGCCTACACCGCAGGGACGGTGCTGCTGGGACTGCTGATCGGGCTGGTGCTGGGACTTGCACGGCTGACGCGGTTCTGGTGGGTGAACGCGCCGCTGGTGGCCTTCATCGAGGTGTTCCGCTGCACGCCGCTGCTGGTGCAGATTATCTGGTTCTACTACGCGCTGCCGGTGATCCTAGGCGTGCAGATCCCGGCGGTCGTCGCGGCTGTCATGGTGCTGTCGTTCTATACCGGCGCATTCTACGCCGAGATCTTCCGCGGCGGCATCGTGTCCATCGAGGCGGGCCAGTGGGACGCGGCGCGCGCCCTGGGCTTGCGCTGGGGGCAGGTGATGCGGCATGTCGTGCTGCCGCAGGCCATACGGCGCATGGTGCCGCCGTTCATGAACCAGTCCATCATCCAGCTCAAGAACACCTCGCTGGTCAGCACCATCGCGGTACCGGACCTGCTGTATCAGGGCACGCTCATCACCGCCGACACCTACCGGCCCCTGGAAGTTTATACAGTGGTGGCCGTGATCTACTTCGCCCTGCTGTTCCCGGCGACGCGGCTGGTTCAATGGTGGGAGGGCCGCCTGGCGCGGCGGTAGAGCGGCGGATGTCAGAAACAGGCGAGGCATTGCAAAGTAAGTGTCCCTGCAAACCGACATACGCCGTTGCCCGGCCACAAGCGTGCTTACGACCCTACTCGTCCGGAGGCCTCACACGATTTGCTTAGCTGCGACGCCGGGGAGAGGGCGAGCCGGCACCAAGCGTCGCCGATGCCGCAATGCCTGCACAGATGACGCCGAGCGCTGCCACCGGCAGCCAAAGCGGCCGCGTCATGATCGGCACTTCGACCCAATCCTGCAGCCAGCCGGGGCTGTGCACACGGAGCCACGGCTCAATGTAGCCGTTCATCATCGAAACCCCCCTGCCCAGCGTGATGCCTGGCGGCGCCAGCGCAGCTGCGGCAATGGCAGCAACCAGCAGAAATGCGGCCAAAATCGTGAAGGTACGCGCCAACATCACATAAACAGCCTTTCCGACCCCAGCCCAGCATACAGCGACGCCACCTGCTCGCCATAGCCATTGTAAATCTGGGTCGGCACCCGTTGGTCGCTGCCCAGCAGACGCTCGGTCGCCTGGCTCCAACGCGGGTGCGGCACAGCCGGGTTGACGTTGGCCCAGAAGCCGTATTCCTCGGGCTGGATGCCCTCCCAGAAGGTCGTCGGCTGCTTGTCGGTGAATGACACGCGCACGATGGACTTGACCGACTTGAAGCCATATTTCCACGGCAGAACCAGGCGGATCGGGGCGCCATCCTGCTTGGGAATGGTTTTGCCATACATGCCGGTCGCCAAAAAGGCGAGATCGTTGTTGGCCTCGGCCATCGTGACGCCCTCGACATAGGGCCACTCGAACTGGCTGCTGCGCAGGCCGGGCATGGTCTTGGGATCGGCGAGCGTCGTCATCACAACGTATTTGGCAGCCGAGGTCGGTGCTGCGATCTTGACCAGGTCACGCAAGGGAAAACCGGTCCAGGGCACCGTCATTGCCCAGCCCTCGACGCAGCGGTGGCGATAGATGCGTTCCTCCAGGCTCACCTTCTGTATCAGGTCATCGAAGGCGATCGTCTTCGGCGCGTCCACCAGCCCGTCTATAGTGATGGTCCAAGGCTGCACCGGCAGGCGCTGGGCGGCACGGGAGATGGATTTGTCGGTGCCGAACTCATAGTAGTTGTTGTACGTCGTCGCATCCCGCTCGGCCGTGACTTCCCGGCCGGGATCATACTTTGCATTGCGCGGCGCACCCTGGGCACGTGCGGCAGCAGGCAGGATCAACCCAGCCATCCCAGCAGCGGCCATCAGTTTGCGGCGCCCCAGGACCAGGTGCTCAGGTGTTGCGTCACTGTCCCGCAAGTCCCAGGCACGGCGTCGGACTACTGGCATGGCGAAGACCCTCCCATCATTTACTATGATGTAGCGCACTGCGCAGCGAAGTCACGGGCAACCTGACGCCCGCTGGCGTTGATTTCCATAACCGACGCTGCGCCTGGGACTTGCGGGACAGTG
>CAXTOB010000458.1:0-5561 GCA_964245505.1 uncultured Acetobacteraceae bacterium
GCCCGCCGCCCGCCCCGCGCTTCCCCCCGGACGATCTGACGCAGGACGTAATGGCAACCGTCGCCGCCCACTTCCCGGAACACTTCGGCAGCGTGGACGGCTTCGCCCTTCCGGTCACCGGACAGGATGCCCGCCTGGCCCTGACCGACTTCGTCGAGAACCGCCTGGCGCAGTTCGGCGACTGGCAGGACGCGATGCGGGCCGGCGAGGGCGTGCTGTTCCACGCCCTCATCTCCACCTCGCTCAACACCGGCCTTCTCTGCCCGGTCGAGGCATGCCGCGCTGCAGAGGCCGCCTATCACGCCGGGCTGGCCCCGCTGAACGCAGTCGAGGGCTTCATCCGCCAGATCATTGGCTGGCGGGAATTCGTGCGCGGCGTTTACTGGCTGCGTATGCCAGAATACGCCGCGCTCAACGGCCTTGACGCGACCCGGCCCTTGCCGCCGCTATACTGGGACGCAGACACCCGCATGAACTGCCTGCGCCACGCGGTGTCGGACACCCGGGACCACGCCTACGCCCACCACATCCAGCGCCTGATGGTGCTGGGCAACTTCGCGCTGCTGGCCGGCCTGCATCCGGACCAGGTCTGCGAGTGGTTCCTGGTCGTCTATGCCGACGCCTACGAGTGGGTCGAGCTGCCCAACGTCCGCGGCATGGCGCTGCATGCCGACGGCGGGATCATGGGATCGAAGCCCTATGCCTCATCGGGCGCCTACATCAACCGGATGAGCGACTACTGCCATCGCTGCGAATACGACGTGAAGCGCAGCCTGGGGAAGGGCGCCTGCCCGTTCAATGCGCTCTACTGGGACTTCATGGCCCGGCACAGCGCCCGCTTCGGCAACAACCCCCGCATGGCGATGCCGCTGCGGACGCTGGCGAAGATGGAGCCGGACCGGGTGGCCGCGCTGCGGGCGCAGGCCGCCGGGTTCCTGGACGCGTTGGACGCGGGCGAGCGAGTTTAGCGCAGGCGTTACCCTGCCGCTTCCCCGGCCTCGGCCTACCGCTCAGACCAGATCAAAACATCCCAACCGCAGCGTTCGTCCCGCACCCTACCCAGCAAACCGCTTCACGCATCCAGGCTTGGCCTCTCCTCCACAGGCGGCAGATCGATCCACGACAGGTGTCCCCCCTTGCCAGCCCCGGTATCCAGGAAGATCGCAGTCCCCCCACCGCTGCCATGCCGCACATAAGGCCGCCCATCCGTGCTGCGCTGGTCATGCCCGCAATACACCGTAAGACCCGCCGGCAGCCGGTCCACCCAGCGCAGCACCCGCTCCGGGTAGCCATCCGCCTGCATCCGCCCCGTCGTCTCGCCGAACAGCGCGCGGGACAGCAGCGGGTCCACCCGCCCCAGCGGCGGCGGCGGCGGCTCGTTCAGCATCGCCGGGTGGAAGCCGCCGTGCACGAAGGCGATGCTGCCCAGCGACAGCCATGCCGGTGCCCGCGACACCTCCAGCAGCACGCGGGAGCGCAGCGTGTCGTCCAGGCCGCGCAGCGTCGCCTCCAGCGCAGCGTCCATCCGCACGGCCTGGCCCGCCAATGCCCGGCCAAGCTTGCGGTCATGGTTGCCCAGGATGAACAACCCACGCCCCTCGTCCATCAACTCGAACATCGTCCGCAGCACCGCGGCGCTATCCGGCCCATGATCGCTGAGGTCGCCCAGCTGCACCACGAAGCGGTCCGTCGCCGTGGCCGCCCGGAAGGCCCGGATATCCCCGTGCACGTCGCCCACGACCCGCAGCCCAACGCCAGCAGGGATCACGCCGCCTCCAGGTCGGCAGGGCCGTTTGCCGCGGCGGCGCCCTTCACCGTGCGGCGATACGCATCCAACGCCCGTGCACGTGCCTCAGCCAAGTCCACCAGCGGCTTAGGATAAGTGGTGCCAAGTACGATGCCCGCCGCCGCCAGCGCCTCGGCCGGGGCGGTCCAGGGCGCATGGACATACTTGTCGGGCAGGGCCGCCAATTCCGGCACCCACTTGCGAACATAGACCCCCTCGGGGTCCCACTTCTCGCCCTGGCTCACCGGGTTGAACACGCGGAAGAACGGCTGGCTGTCGATGCCGGACCCGGCAATCCACTGCCAGGACGCCGCGTTGCTGGCGAGGTCGGCGTCCACCAGCGTGTCCCAGAAATGGTCCTCCCCGGCCCGCCAGTCCATCAATAGCTGCTTCACCAGGAACGAAGCGGCGATCATGCGGACCCGGTTATGCATCCAGCCGCTCTGCCACAACTGCCGCATCCCCGCATCCACGACCGGAATGCCGGTGCGCCCGCGCTGCCAGGCTCGCAGCTCCGCCGGAGCATCACGGAAGGGCAGGGCGGCAAAGGCCGGACGCATCGGCTGCTCCGGCATATCGGGCCTATGGAACAGCAGGTAGGCCGAGAACTCCCGCCACAGGATCTCGCCCAGGAAAGTTTCAAGGCCCTTGCCGGTCCCCTCCGCCGCCTGCGCGGCGACATGCCAAACCTGGCGTGGGCTGATCTCCCCCCAGTGCAGGTGGGCAGACAAGCCGCTGGTGCCTTCCTGTCCCGGCAGGTTGCGTCCGGTGTCGTAGCCGTGCACGGCGCGGTCCAGGAATGCACGCAGCCGAGCGTGCGCCGCCGCCTCGCCGGGTTGCCACACGTTGAACCCGGCGGACCAGTCCGGCTGATGCGGCAGCAGGTTCCAGCTTTCCAGCGTGTCGGACGCGACGGCTGGCCCGGCAGGGATGTGCCCGGGCGCCGCCAGCGGCTCGCCAGGGCTGCCGCGGGCACGGAGCTGCTTGGCGAAGGGCGTGTAAACCCCATAGATGCCGCCAGTCTTCGTACGTATGCCGTCGAGATCAAACAGCGTTTGAGTCCGGTGCAGGTGCAGCGTGGCGCCCGATGCAGCCAGCGCGGTCTGGACCTCCTTAGTGGCCTGGCGCGCCCAGGGTTCATGCTGATGCCCGGCATGAACCTCAACAGCACCAGCCTCCCGCGCCAAGTCCGCCAGCACGGGCGCCGCCCGGCCGCGGCGCAGCACAAGCGGCGCCCCAAGACGCGCCAGCTCCGCGCCGAGCGACGCCAGGCTGTGGTGCAGCCACCAGCGCGAAGCGCCCCCAAGGCGCCACTGGCCCGGTGTCTCATCGTCGAGCACATAGACCGGCAGGACCGGATGGCCGCCAGCGATCACCGCGTCCAGCGCTGCATGGTCCCGCACCCGCAAGTCGCCGCGGAACCAGAGAAGCACGGGAGGCTGGGCTTCGGCCTTGCCGGGCCGCTTGGTCATGAGATAGCCCCTTCAAGGGTTTGCAAACAGCTATGATGAAGGGACTTGGGGGCGAGGAGCGGCCTCGTCCATACTAGGATGGTTCAAAGCTGGAGTAGTGTTATACTAACGGCCGTTTGCACCGACGTTTACGTCGCCAAGCCGTCATTGCGAGCCGCGCTTGCGGCGCGGCAATCCAGAGCCACCTGCGCGATCCTTACCGCCCCGGGTTGCCGCGTCTCTGCGCTCCTCGCAATGACAGAAACGGTCAGAGCGAACGGCGTCTGGTATTATCGAACCGCATGGCGGCTTGCGGACGGCCGCGCCGGCCCGCGTTCGGACGGCAAGCTGCCACAGCCCGGATCATTGGTGCCGAAATCGTTATGACCGATCCCGCAATGCTTCAGGTCACCTGCCCATCACTTCGCCCTCCAACGCCGGCCATTGTGAATGGCAACGCCCAATTTTGCGATGGCGGGCAACGGGTGTAGCCGCAGCGGTTCGGCAAAGCCCCGCCGCCGCTAAGGGCAGGCACGTATCCCGGCTTACCCCTGAACCCGGTAGATCACCGCATCAACCCCCGGCTGCTCCACCTTGTGCAAGATATCAGCCGGTATGAACCGTTCCAACCCAAGGACCCGCAGCAGCCCGGCAATCGCCCGGCGCGGCGGCTCGTAACGGGCCAGCTCGGTCCAACCGGGGCCCGGCATGAACGGCAGCATGCGTTCGCGCGCGGGACAGCCGGACGAGCGCACGCAAGCCTGGACCACGCCGTCCACGGCCATCACCACGTCCCCGGCTGCGGGCGGCGATGCCGTGACGCGGCCCTGCAGCCCCTGCGCCAGCAGCAAGTATTGCAGGCGCCAGGCCGTTTCAGGGTTGACGTGCACGATCCCGTCCGAGGCGGCAACGGCTTCGACGATACGCTCCTCCGCCAGCAACGGCCTCGTGTTCTCCAAGTACAACAAGCCGAACGACGTCGCAATGAAACCAAGCCCCAGCAGCACCGCCGCCGCACGCCTCAACCCGCCTGCCCCAAGCCAGTGGGCGCCCAGCACCGCCAAAGGCACGGCGGCCAGGGCCGCAGGGACCATGAAGTATCGGGGCACGACATACAGGATGGTCGCATTCACCGCCACGAACAGGAAAGCCACGACTGCACCCAACGCCGCACAATCCACCACCGAGCGCTGGCCGGCCGTCATCCACCTGCCGGCACGAAGGACGGCGTAGGCCGGGATCGCCAGGAAGAACAACAGCCCATACTTCTGGCTGATGAAGATCGCAGCCAACGGTGCAACCACCGGGGAAGTCGCCAGCACCCCTTCGCTGTCCAGGGCGCGGCCCTCGCTGGCGGCGGCGGTCTGCTTCGCCCCCCGGTCCACCTGGTCGTGGGTGGCGGACAGGTGGATGCGGTGGAGCGGATCCCCGGTACGCACCGCCAAGTAGCCCAGCTGCGCCCCAACCACCACCGCAAAGCCGAGCCCAACCACGACGTAGCGCCACCGCGCCATGCCCGGGCGGAACAGGAACAGCAGGCCATACAGCACCACCAGCGACAGCGTGGTTTCCCGCGTCAGGAAGCCGATCCCCGCCAAGACGCCGCACAGCAGCAGCAGCCCCGGCGGCCCGCCACGCTCACGCGCCAGCACCAGCGTCCAGAACGACGCCAGCACCAGCGCCATCTCAAGCAGGTCCGGATTGGAATAGGTCGCCTGCACCGGAAACTGCGGCAGCACGATGCCGGTCAGCGTCACCAGGGTAGCGGCCAGCCATCCGAACCAGTGCCGCACGGCAAGGTAGGTCACAAGAAGGAAGGCGGCATAAGCGACGATATTGACCGCGGCAAGCGCCCAGACCGACGGGCCAAACACGGCAATGATCCCCGCAGTCGGCACCACGAGCGGGTAGCGCAGCGCCCAGTGGTCCATCCCTACGGCAGGAAAGTTCTGCACCCAATCCAGCGCCGCAGCGGCATAATAGGCATCGTCATGGCCCTGGTAGCCGACCCAACGCCACCACAGGACCGCAGCCGCGAGGATAACAAGGCCGGAGACGGTAATCGCCTCAAGACTGCGTGCGTTAGCCCGAGATGTACCTACCGCTCGCGTCGAAGCACTGGCTGTGAGCATGCTACCATCCGTGGCGAATTCATCCGGTCGCGCAGGCCGACGCTGCACGCCTGTCTGGGACTGGGCCGCAAACAAGTGCCTGACATCACGCCGGGGAGCAAGCATGACCTAGCTCCAAGGCTCCCTGCACATGGGGCATCCCCGGGCGTCCCCGGCCATCCACCTTCGCCCACTCTCCCCACCCTTCTGCGG
>CAXTOB010000459.1:0-5489 GCA_964245505.1 uncultured Acetobacteraceae bacterium
GAGCATGTCCGAGAACGCGGCAGCCAGGCCGCCGGGCTGGGCGGCCGGGATGGCGGCGGTGGCGGTCCTGCAGGCGACCTTTGCCGGGCTGATGCGCTACGGCGCGGGTGTGCGCTTCGCCGATGCCGAGCCGCTCGGCGAGGACGCCCTGGCCCACCTGGTCCAGGCCTGGTGGCCGCAGGCGGCCTGCGCGGCGGCGATAGGCAGCGCGATCGCCACCGTGCTGGCGCGGCGCCGGCGCCGAAGCCGCCCGGACGTCAGCGCGCTGGAGGTGTTCATGGAGGACAGCGGCACTGACGGCCGCTGATCCCGTTCGCAAGATGCTGTGCCAGGCTCACCCGGCCAATCACCGCCTTGAGGTTCCCCCATGCCGTCGAACTCCCTGCTCTTCTTCCTTGCTGTCCTTGCCTGCGTCTCGATCATCATGCTGTCCGGTCTGGCTGGTCGTCGCGGCAACGGGTTCCGGGCGGGGGATTACCGGGCCAAGCGGCTGCTGACGGCCTGGGAGGTGCGGGTGCTAGGCGAGATCAGGTCCGATCTCCCGCGGGGCTACTATGCCTGCCCGCAGGTGCGCCTGGCCGACTTCATCGAGACCGAGGTGCGCGATCCCGCCCGGCGGCAGGGCGCGCTGAACCGGGTGTCGCGCAAGTCGGTGGACTTCGCGGTGATCGACGGCGCCGGGCGCGTGGTTCTGGTGATCGAGCTGGACGACAAGACGCACGGGAGGTCAGATCGGGTGCGGCGGGACCAGATGGTGGACGCGGTGCTGGCGCACTGCCGGGTGCCGCTGCTGCGGGTGCGGCCGGGCCAGCCGGTGGACGTGGTGCGGCACTTGCAGGCGGCGGAGCGGCAGCCCGCAGGATAGCTGGGCGGCCGGAGCCGGAGGGCGCCGCTGCTAGAGGCTGGGATCGGACAGGTTGCGGCAGCTACCATGGGCGATGCGGCCGTGGACCCAGCCGTAGGAGGCGCAGCCGCCGGTCCGGAGGTCCAGGGTGACGTTGGTGGCAACGCGCGTGCCGTCCCGTCGCTGGACGCCGCAGGTGGCCAGCCCTGCCTCCAGCTTCACGTATTCCACCAGGTCGCTGGCGATGGAGGCAGAGCCATCGACGTAGAGCATGTTGTTGTCGCTCACGGCCAGGCGCTCGGGTTCGAGGCGCACGTTGGTGTGGGTGGTACTGCCCTCGGCATCGTCGGTGACGTCGCAGCGCCAGGCCAGGACCCGGGCATCAGCGTCATGTGGCAGGGCCACGGCGCCCAGGAGGACCAAGGCAACGCGGGATGGCAGGGCTGGCGGCATCGGGGGATCTCCGGATCAGTACAGGGCGGGGACCTGGCTGCGGCCCAGAAGGGGGATTGGCGGCACCGGGCGGGTTGATGCCGGGGTTGGCCGCGAGCTTGGCGGCGACGACCTGCAGCGGCTGCGCGCCGGGTCGGATGTGCGGTGCGAGCAAGCGGTCGAGGACGGTGCCAGGCTTGCGGAGTTCCTCGGTCAGCGCTGCCAGGAACTCGCCCTTGCCGATGCTCGGCCAGTCGATGTGGAAGCCGGCGCGGCGGGTCATGTCGGCATGGACGGTCATCAGAGTGCGGCCGTTGGTCTCCAGGAATGGGTGGGCGTAGGCCAGGGTGCCGAACACCTCGCCGGGCCGGCTGCGCAGGCTGGCGGGGTCGCGCGCCATGTCCAGGCCGTACTCGACGGCGCGGCGGACGTCGCCGGGATGTGCGAACAGGTCGTAGCGCCCCGCCTTGCCGATGGCGAGGCTGGGAGCGAGGGCGGCGCGGTCCTGCCCGGCCCAAGGATAGAGGTCGCCGAACAGGACCCGGTTCGTCTGCAGGACGTGCTCGTAGCGGAGCTGGGGCACGGCCCGTAGGCTGTCGAGGGCGGCGACCACGTTGTCGGAGAAGGCGCCGTGTTCGAGGCGGCGTACCCGGCCGGGATCGGCCTCGCCGGCGGTGTTGCGCAGGTAGCCCCGGGTGGCGAAGTCCCCGAAGGGATCGAAGGGCATCAGGCCGCTTGGCGCAGGTAGGCGGCGTGGAGCTGGAGGCGCTCGGGGGCGGTTACGACGCCGGCGCGGCGCAGGGCGAGCAGCAGCTGCTCGACGGCATCGGGGGCGGCCTCGGCGTCGGCGAGCCGGGAGGCCGCGGCAGCGAAGGCGTCGGCCGGCGTCGGCGTGAAGGCAACGCCATGGGAGCGCGCGGCAGAGCGCGCCCAGTCGGCGACGGGGATGCGTCCCGCGAGGGCGTCAGCGACGCCGGGATGGCTGGGCGTGGGGGAGCCAGTTCGGGTCATGGCATGTGTCCTGATTCTGGGGAAAGCATAGCACATTCAGGCTGTTGCCGCACTGGCACGTCACGCTGCCAGATCAGGTGCGCTTGTATCGGGACCGCTCCCCTCGATGGGCGGGCAGGTGCGTATGGGCTTGGGGGAGGGCCGTCCGCTCGGGGAGGCTCAATGCGGTCGGTGGCTCGGTCTGAGGCATTGGCACAGATGGGCTGGGCCTGGCGAGCATGGGGAGGGGATCGGCTAGTCTGGCCTGGGGAAGCATGGGAGCAGGCTCGACGGCTCGCGGGAGGGCATAGGGCACCGGCGGACCGGCCGCGCGGCGTTCGGAGAACGCGGTCGCGGTCCGGCCCAGGGTGTCCAAGGCCATCGTCACCCTTGGATCGAGCGGCGGCATGGCGTGCAGGGCAATGAACAAGCCTCCTGCTGCGCACAGGCTTACGCAGGTCAGCCAGACGATCTGGCCGGTGCGGTTGGCATCGCGCGTGTCCGCCGCCATGCTGTTCCTGCCCTGCCCCCTCCTCACCTCTGTAACGTCTGCCCCTATCCCGGTCAGCTTGCTGTCGAGATCGGTCAGCTTGACGTCGAGGGGGTTCAGGACCCTGGCCGGATCTCGTTGCGGCATCTCGGCGACCTGGTGCGTAGCAGCGTCGTAGGCGTCGTCGTTCGGGACGTGCAGCGCGCGGAGCACGCTGTAAAGCGAGGCGTTGAAGGTGGTAGGCATGGCAGGCTCCGGGGCTTGAGGAGACGGTATGCAGCTCGCCGACCTGCGCGAGGCTGGCAGGGCCGCGGTGAAGGAAAGCAGGGGCTTTTGCGAACGGGGCAGGCACGGCCGTCTGTGTGACCTTGTGCGGACCATGGCGCACCAGCCCCATGAGGGCTCCTCGCCAGCACAGAATATACAATGATTACAGTGCATTATGGTTGACCGCTGCGCTGTTCTGGTTTAGGGTCCACCGCATGACAGGAGGTGCATGATGAAGTTCGATCATCTTCCCGGGACCGGCGGCGTGGTTCGCTTTCCGGTGGAGCGGCGTGCGGCGCCGACGCTGCTGCTGGCGCAGGAGCTGGCCCCGCGGGCGGACCTGACGGGCGCGATGGCAGACGAGCGCACCGGAGACGAGGGCCGCCCAGACACGATGGCGGTCGCGGCCGAGGCGTTCACCGGGCTGGCGGAGGCGCTGGAGGTCAGCATGGGCGAGGCGGCGGTGGTTGGGCTGCGCGCCTTGGTCGAGGTGCAGGTGCAGCAGGCCTGCGCGCTGGGCTGGCAGTACCGGGACGCAGAGACGGATGCCGAGGAGGCCGCAGCGGCGCTGAAGGCGGCCCGGGCGTCCGGTGCGGTTGCGATGGCGGATGGCCTGGACGAGCGGGTGCGGCGCACTCGTGCGGTGTGGGCCGAGCGGGCGCTGGCCGCGCGGGCGGCGACCGACGCGGCGCTGGGCATGCAGGGCGCGCTCGACTTCCATGAGCACAGCGAGCCATGGCGCCGCCCAACTGGGGCGGAGAACGGCCGTTGGCTGGTCCAACACGCGCCGGCCCGCCAACCCCTCCGGGAGGAGCCGGTCTAGCTGCCGGCACGCCCAGCGGCATCACGCCCGCCACCACTTTCCCATCCCGGCCGGTTCCGGTTGATCCCGGCCGGGGCTCCCCCTCTCTCCGTTCGCAAGGCGGGGCGGCAAGGTTGGCGCTGTAGGCGCCAATCTGGAGAGAGGCAATGTTGCAGGTAGCACCAAAGGGGGACGTGTCCGGCGCCGTGCCGGTCACGGCGGAGGAAGATCGGCTGCTGCGCGCAGCCTTTGGGCGGTATGGCGGCCAGGCAGAGGCCCGCGCCGCCGCGGCCGTCGTGGTGGCGCGCTACCAGCAGGCGGGCAGCGGCCGGTGGTTCCTGTGCGGGTGCCGTCCGGCAGCCGAGCGCCCCCCTGCCCTGGTGCCGGTGTCGCAGACGCACATCCGCCGCCACGAGGACGGGCGGTGGCCGCTGCATGGCGAGGCCTGCGACTTCTTCCGGGAGCCGGAGGAGCAGCGCGCGGTGACGGCGAGCTACGCGCCGCCAGCGGTGGACAGGCCGCTCCGCCTGGCGTGCCCGCTTGGGCGGGTCGCGGGACCGGCCCACGAAGCCCGCATCGAGACGTGCTCGCGCCACACGTCGCGGCCGGGCCTGGCCCGGCTGCTGACGCGGCTGGTGACGGACGCCAGGTTGCAGGCCATCCCGCCGGCATGGCAACCGCCGCCGTTGGGCGAGCAGGCCAAGTCACTCTGGGCTGCGGCGCGGGCAGTCGAGATCGACGCCGGGGTGCGGCTTTCGGACTTCCTGTGTACCAGCCCGTCGCGGCTGCGCGAGCTGATGACGCGGGTGGAGGCGGCGCCGGCGAAGGCGTTCACGCGCACCCGACCGCACGGGGTGCTGATTGTGCGCGCCGCGGCCGTCGGGGACGGGGTGGTGCAGCCGGTGTCGGGCGAGCCGATCCGGGTGCGGGGACGGGTGGCCGTCTTCGGCGAACGGGCCGAGCCGGGCCGCGAGACACGCGCGGAGCGGGGCGCGCGGGCACCGTATCTGGTGGCGGCGCTGGTCGGGCGAGCGCTGGAAGGCGAGCCGGTCGAGGTGCTGTCGGCCTACGCGCACCCGTGCGCGGGCGACGCGCACCTGATGCTGCTGGACAGCGGCATAGAGCGGCGGACGTTGGCGCAGCTGCGGTCGGTGCAGGCGTGGCTGGCGGCGAAGCACGGGGTGGCGGTGGGGATCGAGAAACCGCTGTTCGATATGGGGCCAGTAGTGCCGGCGGACGCCGTGCCCCGACCGCCCTTGATCCCGGACTTCGTGCTGAGGGCGGGGGCGGACGGGGAAGCCGTCCGGACAGTAATCGCCGAGACGATGGGGTTCGCGGACCAGGACTACCGCACCCGCAAGGCGCTGATGCATCCGCTGATGTCGGCAGTGCTGGACGGGGCGGCCGTCGTGGAGCACGACTTCCACCATCCGCAGGCCAGCCCGCAGATGCAGCGGGACAAGACGTTCTGGCTGGGGGTGCGCTGGGCGCTGGCGCCGGCGCAGACGCCGGCACCATCCCGGCCTCACCCGCCTGCCCGCAGGATACTCGGCCAGAACGGGGCGGACAGGGAGGTGGGGGCCGCCGGCGCGTCCTAGAGGCCGAGGGCCTTGAACAGGGCGAGCAGGGCGCCGGTGAAGGCGACGCCGGCGGCGAAGGCGGTG
>CAXTOB010000460.1:0-3322 GCA_964245505.1 uncultured Acetobacteraceae bacterium
CCCAACCCCTCCAGCATGGCGTCGAGGCTGGCAGAGTCGAAGCGGACCAACAGGTCGTAGGGACGGTCACGGGTACCCTGCTCGTCCCGGCGCGGCAGGTCGGACATTTGGTCCAGGTAGGCGAGCGACACCACCAACCCGGAGGCGGCGGGAGCCAACGTCGCCACCTTTGGGTCATCCAGCAGTGCCGGATTGCCGCTGACCTTGGCTAGCACCTGCGCCAGTGCCCGGCCCAGCCCCTCCGGACGGCTGCGGGCGTCGGTGCCGGTGACGGTCACCGAGGCTTCGTATAGGCCGAGGGCCTTGGCGGGGAGGGGAAGCAGCAAGAAGGCCAGCCAGGCGATCAGGACGGCGGTCCTGCCTGACCTCCCTCTCCCTCCGGAAGAGGGTTGGGGTGAGGGAGGCCCAGCAGGACGTTGTTGGGCATCACCGGAGCTGATCCGTTGCCAGCTGGGAACGTTTGTACTTGTGGCCTTTCCCTCACCCCAGCCCTTTCCCGGAGGGAGAGGGAGAAGCGGGCCATCCTGGGCCATCTTACGACCTTGTGGGGCGGGATCGTGCTGCATTGCTTCGCCCTGTAAGCGAAGGATTGCGCCGCGACGGAGGGTAAGTATTGTTCGTAGGGCGGCAAAGCGCAGCGCCTCCCGCCCTCACGCAGAGCAGGCCATTAGCAGGAGGCGCTCCGCTTTCCCGCCCTACGACGCTAACGGCCACCGTGCTTGGGCCGAGATGCGCTGGTTCGTTCATAGCATCTCCAGCGGTTGCTTGCGCCGCGGCGGCGGAAAGGCGGCGTCCAGCTCGGTGCAGTCCTCTGGGGTCAGGACGAGAGCAGCAGCGGCGGCATTCTCGCGGACGTGGCCGGCGTCGGACGCCTTGGGGATGGACACGACGCCGGGCTGGCGCAGGGTCCAGGCGATGGCGGCTTGGGCGGGTGTCACGCCGTGCCGGGCGGCAACGGCCCGCAGCGCCGGGTCATGGAGCAGCTTGCCGCCCTGGCCCACCGGGGAATAGGCCATCACCGGCACGTCGTGCGCGTGGCACCATGGCACCAGGTCGAACTCGATGCCGCGCGCCTCGGGATTATACAGCACCTGGTTGGCGGCGCAGCCCGGCGGCAGGCCCTCCATGTCCCGCGTGTCGAAGTTGGACACGCCCCAATGCTTGATCTTGCCGGCCTCACGCAGCGCCTCGAACGCCGCGACGGTTTCCGCCACCGGATGCTGGCCGCGCCAGTGCAGGAGATACAGGTCCAGGCAGTCCGTGCGCAGCCGGCGCAGGCTGCGCTCGCACGCGGCGGGGAGGCCGGTGCGGCTGGCGTTGTGCGGATACACCTTGGACACCAGGAACACCCGGTCGCGCTGCCCGGCGATGGCGTCCGCCACCACCTCCTCCGCCGCGCCGTCGCCATACATCTCGGCGGTATCGATCAGCGTCATGCCAAGGTCCACGCCCAGCCGCAACGCATCGGCCTCCTGCTTGCGGGGCGCCGCGCCCTCGCCCATGCGCCAGGTGCCCTGGCCCAAGCGGGGCATCTGTTCTTGGTCCAAGCCGGTCATGGTCCGGGGCAGGGGCGCATCAGGCGGCATGCGGCCGGGCCTCCGCCGCGTCCTCGGCCCGGCGAAGCAGGCGCAGGAAGTTGCCGCTCCACATCGCCTGGATTTCCCCGGCGCTGTAGCCGCGGCGGACCAGCTCGGCCGTCACGTTGCCGCTCTCGCTGGCGTCGCGCCAGCCGGTGATGCCGCCGCCGCCGTCGAAATCCGAGCTGATGCCGACATGCCCCAGGCCGCAGCGGCGGATGACGTATTCGATGTGGTTGCAAAAGTCCTGCACGGTCGTGTCGGCTTCCTTGCCGCCGGGCTTCACGAAGCTGCACAGGGCGGTGATGTTGATCATGCCCTCCGTGTCACGCAGGGCGTCCAGCAGCATGTCGTCGGCGTTGCGCGCCACGTCGCACAGGGCGCGCACGCAGGAATGGGTGGCAAGCACCGGCGTACGCGAGTGCATCGCCGCCTGCAGCGCGGCCTGGCGGCTGGTGTGGGACACGTCCACCATCATCCCGAGGCGGTTCATCTCGTGGATCGCTTCCTTCCCCAGCCCGCTCAGCCCGCCGTGCAGGGTGGGGCCGTCGCCCAGGTCGGAGCGGGGATTGCTGCTGTCGCACAGCAGGTTATGGCCGTTGTGCGTGAGCGTCATGTAGCGGGCGCCCTTGGCGTAGAACCGGGCGAGGTTGCCTAGGTCTTCCCCCACCGCATGCCCATTCTCCACGCAGGGCATCACGGCGATGACGCCGTCCCGGTGCGCGGCCTCCATGGCATCCGCCGAGGTCACGACGCGGGCGGTCAGGTCGCCCTCGGTGCGGCCGGTGGCGGTGATGGCGTCCAGCATCGCCAACGCGCGGCTGGTCGCGGCCTGCCAGCCCTCCGGCGTGCGCGGCCCCTGCGGCACGTAGGCGGCGAAGCACCCGGCGCGCAGCCCGCCCGCCCGCATCTTCGGGAAGTCCACCCGGCGGCCAGTCTTATCTCGCGGGCTGTCGGTGAAGGCGTCGGGACCCTCGGGCCAGGGGATGTCGATGTGCGTGTCCAGCGTCAGCAGGCCGGCATGCAGGGCGGCGGCATCCTGGGTCATGCTAGAACCCCACCCGGTCGCCGCCCTTGAGGTGCAGGATCGCCCGCGCCTCCGCAGGGGTTGCGATCTCCAGGCTCAGCTCCTCCAGGATGCGCTTGATCTTGGCGACCTGCTGGGCGTTGCTCGTGGCCATCTGGCCGCGCCCGATATACAGGCTGTCCTCCAATCCGACGCGGACGTTGCCGCCCATGATGCCGGCCATGGTGGTGAACGCCATCTGGTGCCGCCCGGCGGCCAGCACCGACCAGACATACTTGTCGCCGAACAGGCGGTCTGCGGTGTCCTTCATGAACTGCAGGTTCTGCACCTCGGCGCCGATGCCGCCCAGGATGCCGAAGATGGTCTGCACGAACAGCGGCGGCTCGACGATGCCGCGCTCCAGGCAGTGCGCCAGGTTATACAGGTGGCCAACGTCGTAGCACTCGAACTCGAACCGGGTGCCATGGCCCTTGCCGAGCTGCTCGACGATGCCCTCGATGTCCTTGAAGGTATTCCGGAAGATGTGGTCGGTGGTGCGGGCGAGGTAGGGCTGTTCCCAGTCGTGCTTCCAGGTCTTCACCCGGGCGCCGGCGCCGGAAATGTTGAAGTTCATGGATCCCATGTTGAGGCTGCACATCTCCGGCTTCGCCAGCAGCGGCGCCTCCAGCCGGTCGGCGAGGGTCATGTTGAGGCCGCCGCCGGTGGTGATGTTCAGGAC
>CAXTOB010000460.1:3332-5484 GCA_964245505.1 uncultured Acetobacteraceae bacterium
GCGCATGAACAGCGCCGGGTCGGGGGAGGGTTCGCCGGTGGCGGGGTTGCGGGCGTGCAGATGGATAATGGCGGCACCGGCCTCCGCGGCCTCGATGCTGCTGGCGGCGATCTCCTCCGGGGTGATCGGGAGGGCGTCGGACATGCTGGGGGTATGGATGGCGCCGGTGATGGCGCAGCTGATGACGACTTTGCCGGGCATGGGCGGTTGTTTCCTCGGATGGCGTTTGGGCGATGTTGCACCCCTCTCGGCCCGGCGGCTAGACCGCGCGGGCTGACGCAGGTATGGTGATGAAGTGTCGTCCGCGTAGCTCAGCAGGATAGAGCACAGGATTCCTGGTTGGTTGAATTGGGCGCGGCGCACGGAAACGGCGCCGTGGATCCGCTCAAAGTCGGGGAACGCTTCGGTGCGCTTGCGCCATGCCGATCCCGAGCCAAGCCCCATCCGAAAGGGTGGGGACGGTGTAGAGACTGGACGGGCGGCGCCTGTGGGCCTCGGGTTGGGGCCTATGGCGGAGGGACAGTCCAGACCACGAACGACCCGGCGCATGCCGGAGCGGCGGCGAAAGCCGAAGTGGGATGAATCCTGGGGCCGTGGGTTCGAATCCCGCCGCGGACACACGCTTTCAAAGACCGCTGCTGTCGTCGGGCCGTTGCCAGCCTGTGACAGGCCGCGCCGCCCTGTTCAGGTGCGAGCCGCCTCGGCGATGCCGTCCGGCGGCGTCCGGGTCGGGCCGGGTCAACGGTTTTCCATCCGCGTTGACGCGTCAGGGCTGGCGCGGCGCCGGTTCTGTCCGGCGAAAATCCGGCAACACGTTCACCCCGTAGCGGCACCATGAGCGCATCATATCGTTATAAAGAAAGTACGGCGTCAGACCTTGTAGAGATCGGTATGCGACGTGATGTCCCGTGCAGCCGGGCGGCTACAACGCTCGGCGTCCTTTCGCTTGCTGTCACCCCGCATCTGGCGGCGCCGCGAGGCCCCACCCGGCCAACCTCAAACTGGTGCCCCCATGACCCAACCCGCCGCAAGCGCGTCCGCCGCCGACCGCAAGTCCCTGATGGCCGCCACCGCCCAGTTCCAGGCGCCGTCCCTGCGCTACAGCCTGTGGCAGTTCGCCTCGACGTTCCTGGCCTACCTGGCGGTCAATGTGGCCATGTATGCGCTGGTGGGGGTTTCGGCCTGGCTTGTGCTCGCCCTGGCGGTGCCGGCGGCCGGGCTGCTGGTGCGGCTGTTCATCGTCCAGCATGATTGCGGCCATGGGTCGTTCTTCCGGTCGCGCCGGGCCAATGACTGGCTCGGACGGTTCTGCAGCGCCATGACCTTCGCGCCATACGAGTTCTGGCGCCGGCAGCACGCGAACCACCATGCCTGCTTCAACAACCTCGACCGCCGTGATTCCGGCCTCGACATCTACTCGACCTGCGCGACGATGCGGGAGTATCAGGCGCTGTCGCCGCTGCGGCGCCTGCTGTATCGCACGGCGCGCCACCCGGTTCTGACCCTGTTCCTGCTGCCGCCGGTCGTCTTCGTCCTGCTGTATCGTGTGCCATTCGACACTACGCGGGCTGCCAAGCGGGAGCGCCGGAGCGTGCTCGGCACCAACCTCGCCCTTGCCGCCGTGCTGGGGATGTTGGTGCTGCTGCTTGGCGCGGGTCCGGTCCTGCTGGTGCAGGGGCCGACCATCGGCCTGGCGTCCATCGTGGGCGTGTGGCTGTTCTCGGTGCAGCACCGGTTCGAGGAAGCGCAGTGGGCGCACCAGGATACCTGGAACCCGGTGCAGGCGTCGCTAGACGGCAGCTCCTACCTCAAGCTGCCGCGGGTGCTGCAATGGTTCACCGGTAACATCGGTTTCCACCATGTGCACCACCTGTCGCCGCGCGTGCCGAACTACCGGTTGCAGGCGTGCCACATGGCCCGGCCGGAAATGGGTCAGGTGACGACGCTAACGTTGCGGCAGGCGCTGACGGCACCACTGTATGCGCTGTGGGATGAGGAGCGCGGCTGCATGACGCGGTTTCCGCGGCGCGGACGCGCTTGACCCGCCCGGCGTCTCGCGCTACGCCGCGGGCCGCGGTCCCGTTCGTCTAGAGGCCTAGGACACGGCCCTTTCAAGGCTGTAACACGGGTTCGAATCCCGTACGGGGCACCA
>CAXTOB010000461.1:0-5472 GCA_964245505.1 uncultured Acetobacteraceae bacterium
GTCATCTTACGTCAGGGCGCGGCAGGCGAGAGAAATCTCATGCGTAGCCCCTGGGCGGTGGTGCGCGACGTCGTCGGCCGTCCCGGCGGCGTCCTGGCGAACCTGAAGCCTGGCGCGGTCATCATGGACATGAGCACGGTGTCGCCGGAAACATCGGACGAGCTGGCCGCCGCCGCGCAGGCGCGGGGCATCGGCTTCGTGGACGCCCCTGTCGGACGGCTGGCGAGCCATGCCGACCGTGGGGAGTCGCTGTTCATGGTCGGCGGCTCCCCGGAGGACTTCGACCGGGTCAGGCCGCTGCTGGATGGGATGGGGTCCACGATCTTCCATTGCGGCCCAGCCGGGTCCGGCACGCGCACGAAGCTCGTGAACAACTACCTCGCCGTCACCTCGTGCCAACTCAATGCCGAAGCCTTGGCCTTGTCCCAGCGCTTCGGCCTCGACCTGGATCGGACGCTGGACGTGCTCTACGGCACGACGGCCGTCAACGGCCAGCTCAAGATCGCCTGGCCGGCCAAGGTGCTCAAGGGAGACGTCGCGCCGGGCTTCACGATCGACCTGGCCCACAAGGACTTGAGCCTGATCCTGGAGGCAGCCAACACTGCCAAGGTGCCGATGCCGGTCTTGGCAACGGCACGGGAAGCGTTCTCCGTCGCCCGCGCCCGCGGGTTCGGCGACAAGGACTTCTCGGCGATGGTGGACGTGCTCTGCGACCTCGCCGGGATCGAGCCGCCGCGCCTGAAGAGCTGAGGGACACCGCCTGCCGTACGGCGCGTGGCAGGCTGACAGACCAACAGCGGCCAGGAAGCCGCAGGGACAAGGAGAAGTGTCATGCAGGTCTCACGACGGGCTGCCTTGGCTGGCGCGGCCGCACTTGCAGCATCGGCGGCGCCCAGGGCGCGGGCGCAAGGGCGGACAGTCAAGATCGGCGTCCTGTCCGACTTCTCCGGCATCTACGTTGACCTGCTCGGGCCGGGCGGCGTCGCCTGCGTGCAGCAGGCTGTCCAGGATTTCGGGCCGGCACAGCGTGGTTTCCAGGTGGAGGTCGTGTACGCGGACCACCAGAACAAGCCAGACGTCGGCTCCGCCATCGCGCGGAACTGGTACGACTCAGAAGGCGTGGACATGATCATCGGCCTGCCGAACTCGTCCGTCGCGCTCGCGACCGCCTCCGTCACACGGGATCGGGACAAGGCGTGCATCGGCGTGGCCGTGACGACGATGGACTTCACCGGCTCCCAATGCACCCCCAACACCATCAACTGGACCTATGACGCCTACATGCTGGCCAAGGCGACCGGGACGGAGACGGTGGCGGCCGGAGGCAAGCGCTGGTGGTTCATCACCACGGACAACGCGTTCGGCAACTCGATCCAGGCCGAAATTGCGGTGTTCGTGCAGAACGCAGGCGGCGCCGTGGTGGGCAACTCCAAGTACCCGATCGGCTCCACCGACTACTCGTCGTACCTGCTGGCGGCGCAGGGCAGCGGCGCGGACGTGCTCTGCCTCGCACTGGGCGGCGCCGACATGGTGAACTGCTTGAAGCAGGCCGGCGAGTTCGGCTTGCGCCGGCGGATGCGGATCACGGCGCCGGTGATGTTCCTGAACGACATACAGGCGCTGGGCTTGCCGCTGACGCAGGGGCTGCTGCACACGAACAGCTTCTACTGGGACGCCAACGAGCGCAGCCGGGCCTTCACCAAACGCGTCCTGCCGCGGATGCAGGGCGCCTATCCCGGCATGGTCCATGCCGGCTGCTACGCTGGCACGTTGCACTACCTGAAGGCCGTGGCTGACCTGGGCGTCGCCGCGGCGAAAGAGAGCGGAGCCGCCGCCATCGCGCGCATGAAGGCCATGCCAGTGGACGACGACGCCTTCAGCACGCTGTCGATCCGGCAAGACGGGCGGGCGCTCGTGCCGGCATTCCTCTTGAAGGTGAAGTCGCCCGAGGAGAGCAAGGGACCGTGGGACTGCTGCAGCATCGTGGCGCAAGTCGCCGGCCCCGACGCGGCCAAGCCGCTCGGCCAGGCCGGCTGCCCGCTCGTCAGAACGTGATGCCGTCGCAGCACAGGGCCACGCCACCGATCATGTCCGGCCTGCCGGCGCCAGCATGGAAGCGGCGCAGACGCAGCACGCCCTGGATGCCCCGGCAACCTGCGGGCATCTCCCGTGCCCGGAGACAGGCGTGACGGCCCCGTTAGCGTCCCGCCCGTTGGATGGGCTGTTCGTGGTGACGCTGGAGCAGGCCGTCGCAGCCCCCTACTGCTCGTCCAGGCTCGCCGATGCGGGTGCCCGCGTCATAAAGGTGGAACGGCCGGAGGGCGATTTCGCCCGGGGCTACGACGCGGCCGTCCACGGGTCGTCCAGCTACTTCGTGTGGCTGAACCGGGGCAAGGAGAGCCTGGTTGCAGACATCAAGAATCCCAGCGACGCCGCGCTCCTGCACCGGATGCTGGCGAAGGCGGACGTCTTCATTCAGAACCTGGCGCCCGGAGCAGCGGCGCGGGCTGGCTTCGGGTCGGAGGAGCTGCGGCGCCTGCACAGGCGACTGGTCACGGTGGACATCTCCGGCTACGGCGCAGGCAACGGCTATGCCGACATGAAGGCTTACGACCTGCTGGTCCAAGCCGAGAGCGGGCTGGCGGCGATCACCGGCCATCCAGCCGGCCCCGGCCGCGTGGGCGTCTCGGTCTGCGACATCGCCTGCGGCATGTCGGCCCACGCGGCCGTGCTGGAGGCGCTGATCGGCCGGTCCGTGACAGGGCAGGGGCGGCGCCTCGAAGTCAGCTTGTTCGACGGGATGGCCGACTGGATGAACGTGCCCCTGCTCTACTTCGAGGGCACCGGCAACGCGCCCAGGCGCCTCGGGCTGGCGCACCCGTCCATCTGCCCCTACGGCGCGTTCGAGTTGGCGGACGGCAGCCTGGTGCTGATCTCGATCCAGAACGAGCGGGAATGGGCGGACTTCTGCACGGTCGTGCTCGAACGCCCGGACCTTGCCACCGCCGCTGGGTTCGGGGGCAACAACGCCCGCGTCGCGAACCGCGCGGCGGTGGACGCGCGCATCGCCCAAAGCCTCCGCACCATGACGCGTGCGGACGCCGAGGGCCGGTTCCGGGGCAGCCGCACCGCCTTCGGCTTCGTCAACAAACTGGCTGACCTGGCGCAGCACCCCGCCCTTCGCCGGGTCGGTGTGGAAACGCCAGGCGGTCAGGCTTCGGTCGTGGCGCCGCCGGTCATCCACGACGGCGCCGCGCCAGTTCTTGGCAGGGTGCCCGCCATCGGCGAGCACACCGCGGCGATCCGCGCCGAGTTCCCGTGCGGCGCGAGCCACGGCGCCACGGCCGCCTCTAACTCCCCGTGCCCTGCCTGAAGCGTCAAGGAGAACCCGGTCCATGAAGGTCACCGCCGAACTGTCGTCGTTTGTCTCGGCCTGCTCGGCCGGCGCGCTTCCGCCGGAGGTCGTCCGCCGCACCACGCTGCTCGTGCTGGACCTTGCCGGGAACGCCGTTCGGGCGCGTCGCGACGCCGAGAGCACGCCTGTCCTGGCAGCTGCCGTCGCGGCGCTGGGCCTGGCGAACGGCACCGCACGGGTCTTCGCCGACCCTGGCGGCTATGCGCCCGCAGGCGCCGCGCTGATGAACGCGACGCTCGGCCACTCGCTGGACTTCGACGACACCCATGCCGCTGCCATCGTGCATCCAGGCGCCCCGGTGATCCCGGCTGCGCTCGCAGCAGCGGAGATGACCGGCGCCACCGGGGCGGACGTGGTTGCGGCGATCGTGGCGGGATACGAGGTCGCGCTCCGGCTGGCGCTCGCCTTGCCGGCTGGGGCGCACTACGACCGCGGCTTTCATCCCAGTGCCACCTGCGGCGCGTTCGGGGCGGCTGCGGCTGCGGCGCGGGTGTTCGGGCTTGACCAGGAGGGCGTCGCCTCCGCCCTGGGGATCGCCCTCAGCCAGTCTGCCGGCAGCCTGCAGTTCCTGGCGAACGGCGCCTGGACCAAGCGTTTCCAGGTCGGCTGGGCAGGAATGGCCGGGCTGGCCGCGGCCACGCTGGCTCGGGAGGGCTTCAAGGGTGCCGCCGACGCCATCGAGGGGCGGCACGGCTTCCTGAATGCCTATGCCCCACTGCCCCGGCGCCAGCCCGCGTCACCGCGGACCTGGGCCATGTCTATGAGCTGATGGCGACCGGCGTGAAGCCCTATCCCTCCTGTCGTTGGGGCCACGCCGGGATCGACGCGGCGCTCGCGATGCGGGCGGAGCACGGCATCCGGCCGGAAGAGATCGAGTCCGTGACGCTGGGCGTGTCGCGCGCCGGGCTGCTGCTGATCGGCGAACCCGCTGCGAAGAAGGCCGACCCGCGCAACATCGTCGATGGCCAGTTCAGCGGCCCCTTCGTGCTGTCCGCCGCCCTCGCCACCGGCACCGTGGACTGGGACAGCTACCGCCTGCTGGACGACCCGGGCATCCGCGCGCTGATGGCGAAAGTGCGGTGCGAGAACGACCCGGCGATGGAGGCGGAGTTCCCGGCCAACATGTCGGGCAAGCTGACGGTGCGCGCGCGCGGCCAGACGTTCGCACGCACGGTCATCGTGCCAAGGGGCGAGCCTTCGAATTTTCCCTCGGAGACGGACGTGCGCGCCAAGTTCCATGGTCTCGCAGACGCCGTGCTGGGACCCGTGTCCGCCGCCGCCCTGGCCGCCGATGTCCTGCGCCTTCCCGACTTGCCCCACGCCTCGGCGCTGCTGCGCCACGCCCCGGAGACGGGCGCCATGCTTTCCGCTGCGGAGTGAGCTGACACATGAACGACATGCCGGCTGCCCACGGTGCCGAGACCGCCCACGCCGAGATCCGGGACGGCGTCGCCCGCCTGTGCGCCGGCTTCCCCGGCGAGTACTGGCGCAAGCTGGACGAGGTGGGCGGCTAACCGTCCGGGTTCGTCCAGGCCCTGACCGAGAGCGGCTACCTGGCCGCGCTGATCCCGGAGGAGTACGGCGGCGCCGGGCTGCCCTTGTCGGCGGCGGCGGCCATCCTGGAGGAGGTGCAGCGCCAGGGCTGCAACGGCGGCGCCTGCCACGCGCAGATGTACGTCATGGGCACCATACTGCGCCACGGCAGCCCGGCGCAGAAGGCCGAGTACCTGCCGCAGATCGCCGATGGCTCGCTGCGCCTGCAAGCCTTCGGCGTGACGGAGCCGGCCAGCGGCAGCGACACCACTGCGCTGCGGACCACGGCGCGGCGGGACGGCGACGAGTACGTCGTCAACGGCCAGAAGCTGTGGACCTCGCGCGCCGAGCACTCCGACCTCATGCTGCTGCTGGCGCGCACGACGCCGCGGGACCAGGTGGCCAAGAAGACGGAGGGCTTGAGCACGTTCGTCGTGGACATGCGGACGGCGCTGGGGCGAGGCCTGACGATCCGGCCGATCCGCACGATGATGAACCACAACTCCTGCGAGGTGTTCTTCGAC
>CAXTOB010000462.1:0-215 GCA_964245505.1 uncultured Acetobacteraceae bacterium
GCAAGCGGGAGCGGTGCGGCGAGCGGGAGCGGGCAGGCAGCCGGCGTGGGGGCGTACGTGCTGGGGCCGGGCGATGCGGTGAGCCTCCGTGTGGGCGACATGCCGGAGATGCCGACGGCTCCGGTGCGGCTGGATCCGAACGGGTATGTGGACCTGCCGATGGCGGGTCGCTTCCAGGCGAGCGGGATGACGCTTGAGGCCTTCAAGCTGGCCCT
>CAXTOB010000462.1:225-2386 GCA_964245505.1 uncultured Acetobacteraceae bacterium
GTTGAAGCGGTATATCACGGACCCTGAGATTTCGGTGTCGCTGGCCGACAATCAGAGCCAGCCGGTTTCGGTGATCGGGTCAGTCAACACGCCCGGGGTGCACCAGCTCGGCGGACCGAAGCGGCTCCTCGAGGTGATTTCGCTGGCCGGCGGCGTGAAGGCGGACGCGGGCTTTAAGGTGATTGTGACGCGGGATGTGGCGCGCGGACCGATTCCGCTGGCCGGCGCAAAGACGGACACGACGGGCCGGTTCCAGACGGCGGAGCTTTCGCTGGACAGCCTGCTCGGGGCAAAGAACCCGGCGGAAAACATTCTCATCGAGCCGGACGACGTGATCTCGATTCCCAAGGCTGAGGTGGTGTATGTGACCGGGCAGGTGAAGCGGTCCGGCGGCTTCCCGCTGCAGTCGCATGAGTCGATGTCGCTGCTTGAAGCCATCTCTCTGGCCGAGGGGCTGGGGCCGGATGCGCAGAGCAAAAAGGCGCGCATCCTGCGGCCGACCGAAGGCGACCGGACAAAGGTGACGGACATCCCGGTGGACGTGAGGAGCATTCTCGAGGGCAAGTCGCCGGATGTGCAGTTGTACGCCAACGACGTGCTGTTTGTGCCGAACAGCGCGGCCAAGACGGCAACGCGGCGAACGATCGACACGGTGCTGCAGGGCGCCGTGGGGCTGGCGATTTATGCGCACTAGCGTGGCGGAGGAGCCGAAGCACCGAACCGGCGCCGGAAGCGGCGATCCCGGTCGCAAGGGCAGAGCAGAACGGCCAGCACGGAAAGACCGGTAACACACCATCGGGTGATCGACTTTCGACGACTTTCCCGAGGAACAAACATCTTTGCTTCAGGTGAGGCATATGGACCACTTTTCCCAGCAGCGCAACACACCCCGCGATCCCCGACCCACACAGATGACGCGGGCAAATACATCTCCGGAACAGACCTACCTTTCCTCCTACGGCAACGAGGCTTACCCGCCCGGATTCCCGCCGGACGGCGGCTACATGGGGGGCGGGGGCGGCGGCCGGCCCGCGAAGACGATGCTGGTGGACTACTACCGGGTGCTGCTGCGCTGGCGATGGACGATCGCGGCGGCAGCGGTGGGGGGCGCGGTCCTGGCGTTTCTGCTGACCCTGGGGTCGATGCCGGTGTACCAGGCACGGACGTCGCTCGACATCCAGTCGATCAACGGGGACTTTTTGAACCGGCGCGATGTATCGATGACGGGCGACAGCGCCGGCGCGCCGAGCGATACGTATGTGCAGACGCAGATCAAGCTGCTGCAGAGCGACACGCTGCTGGAACGGACGGTGGCCAAGCTGAAGAGCGAGCCGCACCCGGCGGCGGTGGAGCGGCAGGACCTCATTTCGCGCACGGAGCGGTCGCTGCACCTGGCGCACTCCCAGCCCTTGGCGTACGACGCGTTGGTGGCGGATGCGGCGGACCGGGTGAAGGTGAAGCCGCTGGGGCTGACGCGGCTGGTCGAGATTACGTGCTCAAGCTACGACGCGAAGTTTTCGGCGACTTTTTGCAACGCGCTGGTGAGCGAGTACAAGGCGCAGGACCAGGACGTGCGCGGCAACGAGGCGCAGACGACGAGTGAGTGGCTGACGCGGCAGCTGACCGACATCCGGGCGAAGTACGAGGAGTCGGCGCGGCGGCTGGAGCAGGCCACCGGCGGCAACGGTCTGATGCTGAGCGCGGAGAGCGGGGCGGTGTCGGAAGACCGGCTGCGCCAGATGCAGGCCGAACTGATCCAGGCCGAGGGCGACCGCATGGCCAAGGAAGCGCAGATGCGGCTGCAGACGCAGTCCTCGTCCGAAACGCTGCCAAGCGTGCAGGACTCGGCGCAGTACCGCGCCGACCAGGCTCGGCTGGCCGATCTCGAGGCCGAGGTCTCGAAGCTGGTGCCGCCGCTGACGGAGGAGAACCCGCGCGTGATCCACCTGCGGGCGCAGATCCGGGAGGCGCAGGCGGCGATGTCGGCCGACAGCCGGTCGAGCACGGGCCGGGTGCAGAACGAGTACAACGCGGCGGTGCATCGCGAGGCGCTGCTGCGGGCGGCCTATGCGAGCGCGGAAGCGAGTGTGTCGACCGAGCTGAACGCCACGAACAAGGTGGCGCTGCTGAAACGCGAGGTGGATGGCGAACAGCAGCTCTA
>CAXTOB010000462.1:2396-5466 GCA_964245505.1 uncultured Acetobacteraceae bacterium
ACCAGACGCTGCTGCAGCGGGCGCGCGAGGCGGGGTTCGCCTCGGCCATGCAGGTGTCGACCATTCGCGTGGTGGATGCGGCCAAGCCGCCGACGTTTGCGGTGACGCCGCGACGATCGACGGCGGCAGTGCTGGGCCTGCTGCTGGGGGCGCTGGCGGGGATCGCGTACGCGTTTTTGAAGGAGCGGAATACAGAGGTGTTCCGGGCGCCGGGCGAGGCGGAGCGATACCTGCAGGTGCATGAGCTGGGGGTGATTCCGTCGGCGGCCGGAGCGCGCCGGGGCGGGGTGATCCTGCCGCGGGCCAAGGCGGGACGCAGCCTAGGTCGGGGCCTGGGGCGGTATGCTTCGCCGGCGGAGATGACCGAACGCATCGAGGGGCAGCGGAATGCGCTGGCGATCGCCGGATGGGACGAGAACTTCTCGATCGTGGCCGAGGCCTACCGCAACGCGACCTACTCGATCCTGCTGGCGGACACGGCCGGCGGACGGGCGCGGATGTACGTGGTGTCGAGCCCAAACGCAAGCGAGGGCAAGACCACGGTGTGCTCGAACCTGGGCGTGGCGCTGGCGCGATCGAAGCGCCGGGTGGTGCTGGTGGATGGCGATCTGCGCAAGCCGGGGCTGAACCGGGCGTTTGACGTGCCGAACAGCCGGGGTCTGCGGGACATCCTGCGCGGCGAAGAGAGCCTGCTGAACACGCCGATTGGGGAGCTGTGCCAGCCGACGGCGATCCCGAACCTCCATGTGGTGACGGCCGGAACGGGCAGCGAAGAGGTGGTGGAGATGCTGCACTCGCCGCGGCTGAGCGAGCTTTTGGCGCGGCTTTCGCAGGAGTTCGACATCGTTCTGATCGACACGCCGCCGATGCTGCACATGGCGGACGCACGCATCTTTGCCGGGCACGTGGACGGGGCGATCCTGGTGCTGCGCGCCGGCACGACCAGCCGCGAGCAGGCGACCACGGCGCGGGATCTGTTTGAGCACGACCGCGTGCGGATGGTGGGGACGATCCTGAACGGGTTCGACCCACGGAGCGAGGGTCGCGGCAGCTACTACCGGAGCTACTACCAGTACAAGCAGGCCGCCGAGGCGAGCGAAGAGGCGGCGCTGCGCTCGTGAGTACGGCGTCCATCTCGCCCGGCCCGGCTGGACCGCTCGATCGCATAGGCGAGCTGGACCGAACAGATCCGGCTCTCGACGTCGCGTCCCCCCTGCCACCGATTCCGGCTGGCGGAGAGATGGAGGACGGCGGTTCAGAGGCCGGCTCGCCCGCTCTCGCGCGGGGGGCGGCGCAGTCGGTTCCGCGGCATGTGGCGCGTCACCTGGTGAGTGGCACAAGTGCGCTTGGAGCGGGGATCCTGATCGAGCGCGGGATGGGGTTCACGGCCAACATCCTGGCCGCGCGGTTTGGCGGAACGGCAACCTTTGGGGCGTACTCGCTGGCGATCTCGACGGCGAACAATATCTCGACCTATGCGGCGGGCCAGATCGGGTCGACGGCGGCGCGGTTTTCGGGTAAGTACCAGCACGGAACGCCGGGGTACGCGACGCTGGGCCGCGCGCTGGCGATCGTGTCGGTGGTGTCAGCCGGGCTGGCGGCGGCCGCGCTGTGGATCGGCGCGGCGCCGATCGCGCACCTACTGGGGAAGCCGAGCCTGACGGGGTTGCTGCGATGGGCGGCGCTTTCGGCCGTGGGCATTGTGCTGCTGGAGTGCGCGCGCGGATTTTTCACCGGGCAACGGCGGCTGCGGGCGCTGCTGCTGCTGTCGGGCGTGGTGGGCGTGGGCATGGCGTCGCTGGTGCCGGTTTTTGCGCGGAGCCACCAGCCGGTGCGGATGATCATGGCGCAGGGCGCGATCACGACCGGGGCGGTGGTGGTGTGCCTTCTGCTGGCGCGGCCGCTGGGTCTGGTAGCGGCCCCGGAGGCGGAGGCCGGCGCCGCATCCGCCGGAGCGGGAGAAGCGAATGCCGGCGCACGGCCGGCACCCCCGCTGGGGCCGATGCTGCGGGAGGTTTGGAGCTTCGGGTTTGTGCAGCTGGCCGGGCTGGTGGCGGCGAACCTTTCCGGATGGTGGCTGATGACGCTGGTGGCGCGGTCGGACGCGACGCTGGCCGAAATGGGGTTCTTCTCGGTGGCAAGCCAGCTGCGCAACATCGTGGGTCTGGTGCCGGGGATGGTGACGGAGGGGTCGTACGCGATCATGGCGGACCCGGACGGCGAGGCGCAAAAGACGCCGCAGCAGGTGATGGCGTTGGGCACGTTCGCGGCGACCTTTGCCTCGCTGGCGCTGGCCTCGGCGGCGATTGTCACGCTGCCGCTGCTGTTGCAGGTGTATGGCGCGAGTTTTCGAGGCGCCGGGGTGCCGTGCGCCATTGCGCTGGCGGTGGCGGTGGCGCACATGGGCAACGCACCGGCGGCGGCGCGGCTGTCGATCGTGTCGATCCGGGCCACAGGGGTCATCAACACGATCTGGGCCATCTCGGTGGCGGCGGCGGGAACGGTGTTTCTGCTGCACGGCGGGAATGCGTCGCGCGCGCTGGTGGTGTACCTGGCGGCGCACGTGCTTTCGGCCACGCTGGTGCTGGCGGTGCTGGCGCGGCGGGACGGCATTCCGGCGGGCATGCTGCGTGTGTTCGCGACGGGCACGCTGACGGTGAGCGCGCTGGCGGCCCTGGCGGCGTGGCGCGCCCAGGCGACGGCCCTGGCCTGGCCGCTGACGGGCGTGATGGTGCTGGTGGCGCTGGCCGCCCTCCTTGGGCTGGCGGTGCTTGGCCGGCGACGCCGCTGGCTGCCTTCGGTGGCGGCGCTGCGGGGCGTGATCGGGAGCCGGCTTGAGCGGATGGGACGGCGGCGGCGACCTCGCGGGGAGGCCGCCCATGTTTGAGGCAATGCTGTGGATGGCGGCGGCCATCTGCGCCGTGGGCGTGATTGCGGCCTTTGACGGCAGCCGGGATGTGTTCCACCCGCTGGTGTTTCTGGGGCCGATGCTGGGATTTCTGTACAGCTGGATGCCGTCGAAGCTGCTGGCGGCGGATGGGCTGGCGCGCTTTTTTGACAACGACCAGCT
>CAXTOB010000463.1:0-2269 GCA_964245505.1 uncultured Acetobacteraceae bacterium
CCGCCCCCCCCCCCCCGCGTTCACCAGTGGGGATGTGGCGGAGGAAGTGGTGCTGGAGTTGCTGCACGACGAAGGGTGCGAGCGCGACAGCAGCTTCCAGACCAATAGCCCGGCTGCTGTTCCTGATCTCCGGATGGCCGCGTCCTAAAAGTTTGCCGCCAAGCTAGCAGCTCCGTCCGGGTGGGCTCTCGGGGTAGGCTTCGCTGGGACGTTCCACTGTGGCTCAGCCTAAGCCTTCGTCGGACCTAATCCAACCGACCTGCCTCTTCGCCGGCCTTCAAACTGAACAGTGGACAGTACTACTCCCGCAAAGCCCTGACCGCGCCAACTTTAAGGGGCAGGGTAAGGCTGCACCGAATGCTGTTTGGCCCAACGTCGAGTGACGCCGCGCCTCCCAGTTCGTCTGCCAGCATATGGTCGATTGACTTCTGGTCGAGGCCGTAATGCGGCGGCGGTCCATCACGAGCGCCAAGACCCGTCTCCAGCCACTCAAACCGGAGCAGGTCACCAGGGTCCACACGCCATGTCATCGAAACGCTCCCCGCTGGCATGGAAAGCGCGCCGCATAGGATTGAATTTTCCACGAGTTCGTGAACAACAAGGCCGAACGTGCTTGCAGCCTTGCCAATGAAGGGGATCGCGGGACCGGCAGCCTGAACCTGTCCGCTTTCATGGGCCATGTGGAGCATTGTCTCGCCGGTGACGATCTGCTCCAAGTCCAGTGCCGCTCCTGGGTGGGAGGCCGTCGCAGCCTGCGTCCGGGCAAGTGAATCCAGTCTGCTTTCGAAGCGCAAGGCGAACTCTTCCGCTGACCCGTCCGCCTTCGGCAGCTGGCGCACGATCAGCCGCGCCAGGGCGATGACGTCGAGGATACGATGCCGCAAGTCGGTGTCCGGCAGGTCGTCTTGCTGTCCGGCCTGCCTCGTCCCGTGCACCTCAGTGCAGGTGCCGATCCACTCCCTAATGCGGCCCGGCCTGGGTGGCAGCGGCGTGCCATGAGTGTGGTATCGGCGCGTTTCACCGTCGGGCTGGTGGATCAGCCCGTGCTCAAGGTCAAGTACTCCTCTCGACGGAGCGTCCTGCCACGCCGCAGAAAACCACTCGTGCTCATTTGCAGGAATGGCCGCCATCCAACCCAGGTCCAGGCTCATCTGATCGCTCAAGCCGGTGTAGGCTTTCCAACTGGGACTAGCCCAAGTCCAGTGGCCGCCCTCCTCTGAAAGCCAAACAATCTGGGAAATGCCCGTGACTAGAGCCGCAAACGCTTCCTTCACTCGGCTTGTGTCGTCCCACCCCTGCGCCATCTGCGCGTTTTCTCGCCTAATAGTGTTGGAATTGGGCACCGTTGCTGGCATGCGTCAGCAATGCCCGCGTAGATACATCACAGGTCTCAATAGATTAGTAGGATGGATGTGCCAAGGTGCCAAGGTTATCTGCGGCTCACACGGTTTCTTCATCTGACGTACGTCCAAACTGGCCTGTACCCATGCGGATGACCATGCGTGATGGTTGTTCGGACTGGCACCAAGATGAGCGACGGCCGCTGCCGGGCGGGCTTGCCGGCACGTGACTTCGCGCAACGGCGACAGGCGGCAACGCCCGTCCCTGCGTGGACCCGTGCCGTCGCGCCATCTAGGGACGGCTCGCGCCGCGAGGGCGGAAGCCCAGCGGCAACTCGGTCAGCGCCAACCGTTCCGAGGCGCGTTGCCGCGGTCGGAGGCAGCGTCCGGCAACCAGGAAGCCGTAGGCGGCGATGCACAAGCTGGCATGATGGTGGAACCCGCGCCAGCTACGGCCCTCGTAGTGTGCAAGGCCGATTTCCTGCTCCAGCTCGCGACGGTCCCGCTCGATCCGGTTTCCGCCCCCGACGCAGCGCACCAGCTCTCTCAGCGTGGTGGATGGGGATAGGTTGGATATCCAGAACCTTGCCGGGTCCGTGCGGTTGTCAGGCCGCTCCATCAATAGCCACTCGTCTGCGCCTCCGGCACTGGGCTCGGCCGGATGCACGCGCACGGCTGCGAAACGGCTGGACATCGCGGTCTGGCCAGTCCTGCGCCAGACCCGTGGGGGCGCAGCCGCGGCGCACTCTGCCGCTGGCATCGGCTCCCGTCTGGCAGGGCTCGGCCACACGCCGGTCGAGGGCGGGATGGCGAGGACATAGGACAGGTCAAGGCCGCTTACGCCGGACCGGAAATCCGCATCGCCGCCGAACTCGATGCCGCCAAGCACGACCCCTGGCGGTATATCGGCGGCAAGGGCACAGCGGATC
>CAXTOB010000463.1:2279-5451 GCA_964245505.1 uncultured Acetobacteraceae bacterium
TCCGTGTTGCCGACCCACAAGCAGACGGCGACCTGGCAATTGACCTCGCGGCCTGATGCGCCTTGACGCTGCCGCGCCACCCCAACGGAGTGCACGCCCTGCTTGGGTAGGCATATCTCGTCAACGGCCCAGTGCCGGACCGGGCCAGACCGCGTGATGGCTGGCAACACCCGGCCGCGCACCGCGCCGAGCAGCGCCGAGTCGTCCCAGTCCGCTTTTGCAACCAGGTGGTGCAGGGACTGATGCAGCGCTTGCACCCGCTCCGGTTGCAGCCGGGCGGCGATCAGCTCGACGCTCTTGCGTCCGCCTGGTGACAGCAGTCCCGTGCAATAGGTACGCATTGCCGCGGCCCGGCCGGAATGGCCCAACGGGGCGCATATCGCATCGAAGTAACAAGCAAGGCTGTCTGGCTTCGTTCGAACCGGTGCCTCCTGTGCCGCATCTGATCCGGTATCAAGCGCCTTCCACCCTGATCCCGTCCGCCGGCGCGCCATCATCGCGGGCCACTCGCTACGCGGCGCCCCTGCGTACGTCGCTTTGACGAAGGGGTGGGGCGGCGGGCAAGCGTCGTGACACAGTAAGGTAAACACACCCAAGCGACAACATAACTTGAACAACTCTAACAAGTGTCAATCCGCGGTAGCAGCCGGTGGCTACTACTCGCGTGCCCGCTTGCATGAGGAGATGTGGCCATGCTGTCACCAATTCCGCAGATTTTGCCTCCCCGCAACCGCCTGCTTGCATCCTTGCCGTCCTGCGACCTCGCCGCGTTCCGGTCCTGCTTCGTCCGGGTTCCCCTGGTCTGCGGCCAGGTGCTGGCCGACCACGGGTTTGCCGTGGACTACGCCTACTTCATCGAGCACGGTGTCGTTTCCATCCTGTCGGCGCCGGAGGGGGACGAACCCGGCGTCCAGGTCGCCATGATCGGACGCGAGGGGCTGGTCGGCGATCTTGCCCTTGTGGACATGCGGCACCCCGCCCGCGCCCGGGCCGTCGTGCACGCGGCCGGCTCCGCCCTGCGTATCTCAGGCCCGGATCTGCGCCGGGCCATCGAGCGCAGCCCGGCCCTGCGCTCCGCATGCTCGGAGTTCGTGCAGTCCATGGTGACGCAGGTCATGCAGACTGCCGCCAGCAACGCGCGGCGCAGCTTGGCCGAACGTTGCGCCCGGTGGCTGGTGATGACGCTTGAGCGGGTGGAAGGCAACGAAATCCGCGTCACCCACGAGGCGCTGTCCGAGATGCTGGGCATGCGCCGGTCCGGCGTCACCCTGGCCGCCGGGATACTGCAGGACGAAGGGCTGATCCGGACCGGGCGCGGCCGCATCACCGTGCTGGACGCGGCACGGCTGCGGGCAGTGTCCCAGGGCATCCCGGCAACGCCCCACATCCGGCCAGACGCAGCCCTTTATGGGGCACACGTACCAGCGGCGAGGTTTGACGCGCGGTCCTAGCGCGAACCGGCAGATGCGGAACGGCCGACCGCATCTGCACGGGCCCCCTGAGGACAGTGCGGCGCCGTTCCTCAGGGGAAGCCCGGATGAACCAACCCAATTACGCCCAATCACGCCAGGACCCAGCGATGTTCCAATCCCTGCAACCGCAGCCTCCTGACCCGTTGCTCGAACTGATTGGCCTGTTTCGCGCCGACACGCGCGACGGCAAGATGGACCTGGGTGTCGGCACCTATCGTAACGAGGCCGGCGAAACCCCCGTCATGGCTGTCGTAAAGGCGGCGGAGCACATCCTGCTCGAAACCCAACGGACCAAGGGCTACCTCGGCCCAGAGGGGGATGAGCGGTTTGTCGAGGCGCTGGTGCCGGTCGTGTTCGGCAGTCCGGCTTCCTATGCCGGGCGCCTCACCGGCATGCAAACGCCAGGAGGGGGAGGGGCGCTGCGGCTCGGGGCCGAGCTGATCGCGGCGGCACGGCCCGGCGCGACGATATGGCTTGGCGCGCCCACCTGGCCCAATCATCGCCCGGTTTTCGAGGCGGCCGGGCTGCACGTGGCGGAGTATCGCCAGTTCGACCGGGACGAGCAGCGCTTCTGCTTCGACGACACGCTTGAGGCACTATCACGCGCTGCCGCAGGTGACGTCGTGCTGCTGCAGGGTTGCTGCCATAACCCGACCGGCGCCGACCCAAGCCCGGCGGAATGGGACCAGTTCGGAGCGCTGATGGCTGAACGCGGCCTCGTCCCGTTCGTGGACCTCGCCTACCAGGGCCTGGGCGACAGCCTGGACCAGGATGCGGACGGCGCCCGACGCGTGCTGGCCGGAGCAGAGGAGGCGTTGCTCGCCTACTCCTGCGACAAGAACTTCGGCCTCTACCGTGAGCGCACGGGCGCACTCTTCGTCCTCGGGCGCGACGCCGCCACCACCGGCATCGTGCGCGGCAACCTGCTGAGCCTTGCGCGCGTGAACTGGTCCATGCCCCCCGACCACGGTGCGGCCGTGGTGCGTGTCATCCTGGAGTCGGATGAACTAGCGCCCAGGTGGCGGGCGGAGCTGGACGCCATGCGCCAGCGTATCACCGCGGTGCGGGACGCGCTCGCGGCTGCGGACCCGAGCCTCGCATTCTTGGCGAGGCAACGCGGCATGTTCTCGCTGCTTCCCATGACGCCGGCCTCCGTCGCCGAGCTGCGCCGTGACCACGCCATCTACATGGCCGGCAGCGGCCGCATCAACATCGCTGGGCTGCGGACCGCCGACGCCGGCGTCTTCGTCGCCGCCCTGGCCAACATCGGCGCCCTGCCGGACCGCAACCTGCCCCATAACCGTCCGTCCCAAAGCCGGCCTGCCCATGCAGCCCGCCCTGAACCCCAGATGATCCGATAAGGAGATGCAGTCTTGAACGAGATCCGGCCCAACAGCCTGCGCAGCGGACCCGATAGCCGCGGTCGCTTCGGCGACTTCGGTGGGCGCTTCGTCGCCGAAACCCTGATGCCGCACATCCTTGAAGTGGAGGAAGCCTATTATGAGGCCCGCCGCGATCCCGCCTTCGATGCGGAATGGCGCCGCCTGTTGCGTGACTACGTCGGCCGCCCCAGCCCGCTCTGGTATGCCGAGCGCCTGACCAACTATCTCGGCGGCGCGCGCATCTACTTCAAGCGCGACGAGCTGAACCACACCGGCGCCCACAAGATCAACGCGGTGCTCGGCCAGATCCTCTTGGCC